>JAKZYH010000623.1:0-4551 GCA_047514575.1 Acidobacteriota bacterium
CTTGTGAGATTCCGTGTTCGAAGCTCTTAAGTAGTTGAATCATGTGGTTCAGCCACCCCGGAGGGGACTGGCCCGCCCTGGACTTGAGGGGAGTCGCCGTGGGTCTGTTGATCTGCCGGGACAAGTCATTCCCGGAGGCGGCGCGGATCCTTGCCCTGGAGGGAGCTGAGCTGCTCCTGGCACCCCACTCGTCCACCCAGTGGCCTTTCATTCTGAGCCAGATCCTTAGGATCTCCCTTGGGTCTGACTCGAAGGAGGGAGCCGTCTAGATGATTATCAAGTTGAGAGGTTGTCGACGAGAATGGTCGGATGAAAACGCTTTAAGGGCATCGCTTTCCGTGTGGAATCATCAGCCGTGCCGTCTGGCTCTACCACCGGTTCACGCTCAGTCTTCGAGATGGAGGATCTGCTGGCTGAACGGGGTGTCGTCGTTTCCTGCGCAGCTGAAGACCGTCCAGGAAGTGGATCGCTGGCCCCTCGGGACGCCCGGCCTCCCATCTGTTGACAACGACCGTCGTCTGGCCCAGGGTTGGAATCGAGTGCCGTACTGGCTCAGGCGGTTTCCACCCCTGCGGGTTGGTCGAATTGGGCAGGAATGATGAACAATCAGAAGATGGATCGCCGAGGCTTCTTGAAAGCGACCAGTGCTGCGAGCGGCGCGCTCGCCTCGGCGATCCCCGGGATGACTACGCTGGGCTGCCAGAGTCGAAGCGAGCCTTCAGACCTGCTGGAGGTGGACTATCGAGCTCTCGTGTCGCAAGCCGACCTCATCTATCAGAGTCCGGCCGAGACGCCCGTTGAAGGACACCCCATCGGCAATGGAAGAATGGGAACCCTAATCTGGACATCCGCCAGTTCCATCCACCTGCAGATCAACCGTTGTGATGTGTTTGCCGTCGACAACACTCATTGGGGTCGCCAGGCTGATTCTGTGGATTACTGCGGGGGCTGTGCCCGGGTCAGCATCGAAGTGGGGGGCCAGCCCTTTGCAGCTGGCGAGCAGTTTCTGCAAAGAACCTCTCTCTACGAAGCGGAGTGCTCCATCGACGGAGACGGCGTCAACGTGCGCTGCTTCATTTCCTCTCAGACCGATCTCCTGGTCCTCGAGGTATCAGACAAGCGAGAAGAACCACGGCCCGTCGTGGTTCGCGTCTCGATGTGGAGGGAACCGGAGCTTCGCACCGGTGACCACCTGGCGCGCTACCGTTTTGAGTCGATCGAGGACAAGATACTGGTCCTTCAAGAGTTCAGGGAGAAGGCCCATTATTCCTCTTCCGTCGTGGCCGCCACCGCCATTGGCGGGCAGATCACCGTCGAGAAAGAGGGAGCGACGGGTAGGACCATCGCCGCCTCTCCACTCGGGGGAACCACCACCGTGCTGGTGGCCAGTGCGGCCTCCTGGAAGCCTGAGGAGCAGCTGGCTCCAAAGGCTCTTCGTCTTCTGGATGAAGGATCGAGGGCTGGCTACCGGCAGTTGAGGAAGGAACACGCAGAGTGGTGGGTTTCATTCTGGTCACGGACCTTCGTTCACCTGAGGAGCGCGGATGGCGTGGCCCAGTTCATGGAGAGGGTCCGCTGTCTGCACCTCTATTACATGGCCAGCACTTCTCGTGGGAAGCTCCCACCCAAGTGGAACGGTTCCCTTTTCGCTGTGGAGGGGGACAAGAGAAAGTGGGGTTCCCAGTTCTGGGTGTGGACGACCGAGAGTGCCTACTTCCCGCTTTACGCGTCGGACGCTGTCGAGCTGACCGAGCCGTTCTTTCGCATGTATCTGGAACAACTCCCAGCCGCCTGGAAGGCCGCGGCTCAGAGATGGGGAGTAGAAGGAGCCTTCTATCCGGAGACGACCCCGTTCAACGGCCCCCTCATCTTGCCCACCGATGTCGGCAACGAGTTCCGGGAGATCTACTTGGGACGCCGGCAAAAGGAGCGAATGTCTACACGGACCCGTGACTGGTGCCGATTCGACTCCAGCCTTCGGGCGGTGACCGATAAGGGCCGTGGCAGATTCTCGTGGATCACCCACATGGTGTCTGCTGGAAGTGAGCTGGCGGTACAGGCCTGGTGGCGCTTCCGATACACCGGAGATACGGCATGGCTGCGGACGCACGCCTATCCCCTGCTCAAAGGGGCAGCAGAGCTCTATCGCAATCTGGCCCAGAAGGGCGCTGACGGCCGATATCACATTCTTGGGACCCATCAGCACGAGGCTTTCTGGGCCGTGAATGATGGACAGCTGGACCTGGCGGCCATCCGGGGCACTGTTCCCCTCGCCATCCGAGCCGCCAAGATGCTGAACCTCGATTCGGACTTGAGAGCCAGCTGGCAACAGTTCCTGGACAACCTGGCCCCCTACACGATGGGGAGCGATCCGGAATCGAAGGCTCTCGAGGACAGTGTTCTGGCAGAAGATGTCTGGTCCGTGGGACATCTGGGTGAAGTGCAGGGGCGACATCACGTCATCGGCAGCGCCCTGGAGTGGCCGGTTTTTCCGTTTGAGGACTGGACCCTGGAAACCCGGGATCCGGAGGCTGACAGGATCGTTCAGAAGATCGCTGACCTGAATCCTACCCGGATCGAGATTATGGAGGGCAGCAGATTTAGCACGGCTGTCCGCACCCCGATCTCCGGTGCCCGGATGGGCCGAGCCGAGGAGTTGCCACTCATGATGGCCAGCTATTACCAGAAAGGCTTTGCTCCGCTGGCCAATGGGCTCAGCAACTTCGAGGGTGCAACAGCCCATTCCATCGAGCACCTGGGGATCCTCAGCACGGCCTTGCAGGAGAGCCTGCTACAGAGCGTTTCTGCTCGTCCGGGCAAGCCCGAGGTGATCCGTGTATTCGCGGCCTGGCCGCAGCAGTGGCAGGCGTCTTTCCGCTTGCTGGCCCGTGGTGGATTCCTGGTGACGGCCGCGCTGCGAAAAGGAAGAGTGTCGTTCCTGGAGATTGAATCCCGTCTGGGAGAAAGATGCAGGCTGCGTAATCCATGGAAAGAGCCGGCTCAGCTCTCTGAGAACGGTGCAGACAGGGGTGAGCTCAAGGGCGCCATCCTCGAGTTTGCGACGACGAAAGGCAGCCGCTACCGACTGCTTCCCTTGAGCCGGCCCTCTCCCGAGCCGGTGAGGATCGCGCCGAAGTCAACCAGGGTGCCTGCTTCCTTCAGGGTGAATCTCCCCAACGGCATGCGCGTCGCAGCCAGGTTGGGTCGAGGCCGTTGATGGTGGACACGGATACCTCGATTCAATTTGCTTCCAGTCCAGTCCAGACGGCTCAGTGATTCAGATCCTGAGCTACCTGGAGGTCATCGCGGTATTTCTCCCTCTGATTGCGCAGTGCCCTCCTCCGAGGCTGACCAGAGTCCTGCCATGCTGGAGATGACACCACGCACATCCCCGCTCGCCGGCGAGCGGTTTGCTAACATTAAGGGTAATGGCCTTGAAATGTACCGTTTGCCACACGTTAGCCGCGACGCGATCGAATCGTCGCTCATCCACGGCGAGCCGATGCAGGACGTGGCGGGACGGTATTCCATCTCGAAGTCGGCCCTCCACCGTCACAAGAATGCGCACTTGCCAAAGGCCCTGGCCAAGGCGCAGGAAGCCGAAGAGATTGTCCGAGGCGACAGCCTCCTGGGGGAGATGGAAGTGTTGATCGAGCACGGGCACGAGTAGCAACACCGGAAAGACGCCCACGATATTGAAGCCTGCACGGAGTACCATCGTTATCGTCCATTGGTTATCTGCTGACTGGAACCCTGGGATTGGGGACTATTTAGCTGGAGGCGTAATCATGATGTGGGCACGGTGGGTTCCCGGATTCATTATCCATGGCCCACCCGGGGATGTCGGCTCGGTTGGCAGGCCTGTCGTTTCTTGGGTTGCCCAAGCGATATAAACCACATATCGCAGACGGACATTCTTGAAGATTCTTTCCTTTTCATCAAAGGTGCCGTCTTTACCAAACAACACATACAATGTGGTCGCTTCCTCTGGCATCCGTAGTTTGCCGGATTTTGCTTCCGCCTCTCGAATGTCAAATATTTCCTTTGCAGACTTGCCTTCAAGCCGCAAGGCAAGACCTCGGGCCATGAAGGGATAGAGATCTTTATGAAAGGCAGAAGAGGTAAAGCCGCTCGTATGTGGATTATCTGCCAGGCAAACCATCAAACCGCCACCTTTTTGTAGAATTATGACCTTGCCTTTTGAATCGTATCCATAAACTGTTGCGCCTTCACGGAGATCTTCAGGAGCTGCCTGGAGGGCACCGGCAATTTGCTGTTCTTTATTGGGAACATCCTGATTCTGAAAAGCGAACATGGACAATGTGAAAGCGATAAGTAGTCGTCTCAACGGGATCTCCTCACTGTAGTTTGCTTTCTCTGGAGCTTAGAACGCAATGAGTCTGTTTAGCCAAATTGGGGTATCCGGTTCACTCAGGTTACTAGTCTGATTGTTCGGTGCCTGCCGCCATTTCTGGCATCGAAAACCGTTCGGCCGCCGAAGTCTCTCCAGATAGGCACGACAATCCTCATCAGTCTGAAGACGCCGCCCAA
>JAKZYH010000624.1:0-5808 GCA_047514575.1 Acidobacteriota bacterium
CATTTCACGATCGCGCCGCTCGGCCTCATCAAGCCAGAGTCGGTCAATCTCGGCTTCGGCGGTAGGTTCGAGACTCTGGAGAAGCTCTCGAGCGAGTTTGGCCCTGGCCTTAGATGAAAGCTTGAGTGCTTCTTGTGACACCGTTTCGTAACTGAGATTTTCCATGGTCACTCCAGATAGGTCCATTCTACCACCTGGCTCCGCATCCACCTCAATCGATGAGAGAACGGGCCTCCCTTAGCAGAATCTGAGCGCGTATTTGCCACGCCCACGCTTCGCGAAGCCGGGTTGGCATCGGAGATTGTGCTGCCGACGAAGGCCCAGGTGGAGACGACTCAGCTTGGGCGAGCAGGTCCCGGGCTCGCCCAAGCTCCCCCATGCCTTGGTGGGCCATCGCTGCCAATGCAAAGTCTGAGCGATACTGACGAAGCTTGAGGAGCTGTCTGGCGGCCTCCAGAGCAGCCTTGGGATCTCCGGATCTGTAATAAATAGGCCAGGGCCAGATACTCCCATGCCTCCGGAGATTCGCTGCCAAATACCTCCAGCAGAGAGTTGGCTTGGGACAACGTGGCCTCTTCGAAACCTGAGAATACCTGCCTCCCCACACAGTGATACGCGACCTGGAGAGCAATGTCGGTATTTCGGGAATCAACGAAGCGCTCGACGATGCTACTGCAAAGATCACGGTAGACACCTTCCTCACCGCTCTGAAACCGGAGCAGTGCGAGACGACCCAGTATCTTGGCATTGCCAGGTCTTCGCTGGCTCGCCCGCTCATAATCAGCGACAGCCTTCCGCCACCGTCCCAACCCAGCGTGGAGATCTCCGCGCAGCTCGAAGTCTCGGGACCTGGCAACCGGCGACACCAGGAGAGTATCCAGATTCTCGACAGCTTCACCTACTCGGTCGGTGCGTATGTAATAGTCTGCCTCGCTCCTGAGCCGTGTCGCCTGGTCCTGTGCCTCGAGCTGATAACGACCTGGATACTTTTCCGAGAGAAAGGACCATGCTGCTGAAAGCGTCTCCGGTGGAGTGATGACGATCTCACCCGTCCCCAGTAGGGTCTGACCCGATAGCATTAGTACCTCGAGACTCAGATCTTCGGCAGGAATACTCTCCGCTCGGATTCTTCTCTCGTAGGCGCCACGAGCTGCGGCAACCAGAAACTTGAGACCATCTGCTGACGGCTCGGCGTCCCAGACAATCCCCCTGGGAAAGTAGAGAGGGGGCGAGACTGGGTGACCGCTGGCGGCGTCCCAAATTCGGACGTAGCTGTCTTGGTCAGCTGATAGAAGCCACCTGCCGTCTCGACTGAAATCCAACGAAGTCACTAACCCTCCGTGCACAAGCCCCCGGGTGTAGGGTCGACTCAGATCCAGGTTCCACATCCTCGCTTCGATCGAGTTGGCAAGAGTGACGAAGCGACGACCGTCGGGGTGAAAAGAGAATGTCTTCGCTGGCGGGCCCGCTTCAGCACGCAGCCGATCTCCGGGCAAGAGAATTGGGCTACGTTGCTCCGATCCGTTGTGGGCCGACCAGAACCGGATTTTCTGATCTTGACCGCGAGTGGCGATTACACTTCCGTCCGGACTCGTCTGCACGAAACCGATGGGGGCCCCGTGGGAAATCGGAGGGAGGACCTTTTCCGTCTTCTCCAGGCTATACACCTCGAGAACGCCTCCCTCGCCGGCGATCAACACCTGACGACTGTCTGGAGTAAACGCCAGATCGCCCAGGCGATCCTTACCCGACAAAGCGGGTGTCGCATCGGTCTTATCGACGTCCCAGATCGCCCACTCACCGAAGTTATGGGCGGCTACCCAACGACCGTTGCCGCTGAGGATTCCAATAGCGGTCGGTTGGGACAACTTAAGCGGGCCTGTCAATGGCTCGCCTGTTTCAACATCCCAGGTTTGGGTATACTCGCCCGATGTCATGGCGCGCGAACCATCATCACTTAGCTGAACCCAGCGGACCCATCCGTAGTGATAGAAGCGAGGACTGACTGGCTCGTTCTCAACAGCATCCCAAACCTGGGCACAGCCCATGCGTGTCGCATCAGGTGAGGAACTGACGATCAGTCGGCGACCGTCGGCACTGTAATCGGCGTCGTGGCTGTGGCTAACCCTCAAAGGATAGGTGGGGGGATACTCTTCTCGAATCGACCAGACCCGTATCGAGTGATCGACACCACCCGTAGCCACCAGGCGCCCATCCTCGCTAAGGCTGGCACTGCTGGAAGCGGACCCCGAATGGACGAGTTTGGGGGTTAAGACCTTACTTCTGTGTGTCGCCCACATGTCGAAGACCTGCGCACTTGCTGAGAGCACGAGTAGCCGATCGGTGCGCCCAGAGGCTGCTTCCAGCCTCCAAGCCGGCATGTCCAGCGCTATCGGATTCTGCAGAACCGATCTCCAGCCCTTGTTGACGTGGCGAGGACCACTTGGCCCCTGCATTCGCAAAGGAAGCGTCGACAAGACTCGGACATCCTTGCCCCCAGAGAACAATGCCGGAGAGGGTCCGAAGATGCCGAAGGCCAGGCTGCGATTTCCAGCCCTTAGGATTGGCTCTTCAGACTCCTTCCCGGAAGTCGTATCCCAGAATCGCACGAACCTCCACTCTCCAATAGCAAGCAGCTGGCCGTCTGAACTCAGGGCGACGGGCGATCCACCCATGACGTCCACTTGGATGGGAGGGAATCGATCTTTTCCCGAGCTAAGCTCGATGGCCCTGACCCGGCCGCGTCTCGTGGAGATGACGACAAACCTGGAGGCCGGATCCATGACCAACGCCGAGGGTTCAACGGCGTGAGTGTCACCCTCGGTCTCGGTATGAAGCAGAGTCACCCGGTGAAGGATCCCGCCAGTCTCGAGATCGCTGATCAAGAGACTTCCATCCTTGCTCGCGGAGGCGAGGAAGCGCTCATCAGGACTGATTTCAAGGTGAGTCAAAATTGCGGAGTGCTCGATCGGGTCGGTGACCTGGCCCCCGGTGCGAGCATTCCAGACACGTACCGACTGGTCCTCACACGCCGTGGCGAAAATCCGGCCGCTGCTGGAGAAGCGCACCTGTTGGACGGCGTCCGGGTGCTCGACCTGAAGGACTTCCTTTCCTGTGGCGACGTCCCAAACCCTAGCCGTCCCGTCTCGACTGGCCGAGAGGACCTGGTTTCCATCTGAGCTGAACTCCACCCAGGTGACCTCTCCATCGTGAAACCACACCTGAATGAGCTTGGGCAGGTCATCCAAGACGGAGGCCAGGCGCACCCGATGGACGTGCTCTCTCTCCTCTCCTCCCTCCTCCAGTTTGAAGGCCTGCATCAGCCAGGGCAGCGCATTCAGGTGCTCGCCCTCTTCGGTCAGCTTCATGCCGGTCATCACGCTCGCATCCACCAGCTGAGCAGTGCGCTGCTTGCGTTCCTGCTCAGTCCGCTCGGCCTGGATAAGCACCGCTACAACTCCCAGGACGATGACCAGCGCAACCGTGGTGGCAGCGGACACCCATAGCCGATTCCGGCGGATGAATTTCCGCAGCCGATAGCGTATGTCTGGAGGGCTGGCAACCACTGGCTCGTGCTGGAGGTACCGCTCCAGATCCGCCGCCAGCTCAGTAGCTGCCTGGTACCTCCGGGTCCGGTCCTTCTCCAGGGCCTTGAGTGTGACCCAGTCCAGATCGCCTCGCAGCCAGCGCTCCAGGACCGCCGGTGTCGCGTTCCGATGCTCGCCCACTTCGGTTGCAGTGGCCCCCAGGCTGCTGATCTTGGTACTCGGTTTGGCTGGATCCTCTTCCCGGATGATCCGCTGCATCTCCGCATAGCCAGCCTGGCGTAGGCGCTCCGCCTCGAACGGCAGTGCGCCCGTCAGCAGCTCGTAGAGCAAGACGCCCAACGAGTAGACGTCGGTCGTGGTGTCCACGTCCAGGCCGGTCAGATCCGCCTGCTCCGGACTCATGTACTCGGGCGTGCCGATCAGCAGTCCCTGTTGGGTAAAGAGCGTCTTCTCCGTCAAACGCTGATGCACCGCCTTGGCCACTCCGAAATCGATCACCTTGGGGACGGCTTTGCCGTCCTGAACTGTCACCAACACGTTGCTGGGTTTGATGTCCCGGTGAATGATTCCCCGCTGGTGGGCGTGGTGGAGGGCTCGGCAAACTGGAATGAACAGGTCCAAACGCTCTTTGGGTGTCAGACGCTGATCGTCACAGTACCGGGTAATCGGAATCCCCTGCACCAGCTCCATCACGAAGTAGGGACGACCTTGCTCGGTAGTGCCGGCATCGAACACCTTGGCGATGTGGGGGTGATCCATCAAGGCCAACGCCTGGCGTTCGGATTCGAAGCGGGCAATCACCTCTTTGGAGTCCATGCCCACCTTGATCAGCTTCAGCGCCACCCGGCGTCGGATCGGTGCCTCCTGTTCAGCCTGGTAGACGATGCCCATCCCGCCTTCGCCCAGAGGCTGCAGGATCTTGTAGGGTCCGATCTGCTCCGGTGGGTTGAAATCGGATCCCCCGGGCAAGGTCGTGGGATCCAGGGTCTGGTCTGCCCGCAGTCCCATCTTCATCAAGCAGGCGGGACAAAGACCTTCGGGGCTGCCAGAAGGCAGTTCCGTCCCACATTCAGGACATTTCGACTTACCGGTCATGTGTAGCCCCTGATAGGAGGTGTCCACCAACCACAGAATCCGGCCTGAGGGACCACCCATGCATACTGCGACTCTCTCTGATTGCCACTACGAGACGAATAAAGGAAATATGGGAAAAGGTTACACCTTCGTCTTTGATAAGACCAGTATGATCTGGGACGGATCCTTCGGGAGCAGGGAGAAGGCGCTAGACCGCCTCATCAGGGCCTCAGGGCTTCTTCTAACTCCGCTCGGACCAATAGTCGGGCGAGCACTTCTGGTGAGCGACGGCAAGGACGCGGATGGTACTAGTTTTACTTGTCCGAAGGAGATCTTGAATTTTGAGTCAAGTTTGTTGGGGTCAGTTCCATAGGCGTCCTTAGTCAGGCTGCGATTTGCTGGGACCTCCAGGCCTGGTCGATGGCTTGGTCGACACGATCCAAGGCTCGGCGCAGTGGAAGGGGGGTAGTGGCGCTGGCGGAGAGAGCCGTGGACAAACCGGGGCGCAGAAGCCGGGCGTAGGAGCGGGTGAGAAACAGGGCGGTCCGGAAGCCTGAATCGGTGACCTGGTAGCGCCGAGAGCGGGGAATGCGCTCAATCAAGCCATGGAGACGAAGCCGTCTTAGGTCATAGGTCATGCGGCCCGGGGAGATTTTCTCGGGAGGCAGACCGATCAAGGGGGCTACGTGCTGGCGCAGGTCCCGGTTAGAAAAGCCTCCAGGCAGGAGGCGAAAGAGGATCAACGCCAACAGCAAGGCCAGCACCCGGGGGTCCCCAAAGCGCAGGGCCGAGGCCCGTTGTTGGGCCACCTGCCGGGGGCGCTGCAGAGCGCCGAAAGCGTCTTCGCCGAAGGACGAGTCCGGGCGGATCCGTTGGACGTTCAAAAGACGTCGGTTGGCTGAAAAGCCGACCTTCCGCAAAGCGGAGAGGTTCTTGAGCCGCTTGCCAATGGCGAAGTCGCGCGTGTTGTTGATGGTGGTCTCCGTACGCAGGGCACGCCCCAGTTTGTGGTACTGCTTGATCCGAGTTTGTTTATAGTCGATGTCACTGCTGTCCGGTCTATTTTTTGAGGTATAGCTGAAAGCCTTATGTGCCGGGGTTTTGGGGCGATGGTCGAAAACAGGGGGTTGTTTTGGTCCTGAAGCTCCTAGGCCTGATTTGGGAAGGGGACCTGCCTTGGTTAAAC
>JAKZYH010000625.1:0-2501 GCA_047514575.1 Acidobacteriota bacterium
GCCGATCCATCAGCTTTTCGTATTCCTCGGGCTTCTCGGTGTAGCGAGCCGACTCATCGTGCCCACTGCCCCGGGTAAAGTATGCCGCCAGGGGATGTTCGGTACCCGGCAGAGTTCGATAGGGAATACCGTCTCCGTCCACATCTCGGTAACGGCTAAACTCTCCCAACCGATTCAGGTCCTCGGCTGTGAGCACCTTCCCTCGGTCATACGCCTTTTCGGGATAGTCGAAGGGATCCGCCATCCAGTTGTTCATACCAATATCGAGGTCAGACGCCACGAAGATCGGTTGTTGAAAACGTTCGGCGAGGTCGAAGGCCATTCTGGAGAACTCGAAGCACTCCCTCATGTTGGCGGGGAAGAGAACGACGTGCTTGGTATCGCCGTGAGACAAGTAGTGCAGGGAGAAGATGTCTCCTTGAGAGGTCCTGGTGGGCAATCCGGTGCTGGGGCCGACCCGTTGGATATCAAAAATTACGCAGGGGATCTCTGCAAAGTGAGCCAGCCCGGTGAACTCAGCCATCAATGAGATGCCCGGACCGGAAGTCGACGTCATCGCCCGGGCGCCGGCCCACCCCGCTCCGATTGCCATCCCCAGAGCGGCCAACTCGTCTTCCGCCTGGACGATCGCAAAGGTGGCCTTCCCGGTCTTGGGATCGATTCGGTAGCGCTGCATGTAGTCGGTCAGGGCTTCACACAGACTGCTCGCCGGGGTAATGGGATACCAGGTAACGACCGTCGCTCCACCGAACATCGCTCCCAGAGCGCAGGCAGAGTTCCCATCGATGATGATCTTCCCTTGGGTTTGATCCATTCGCTCGAGACGGTAGGGATCCTTTTTCGGAGTATGTTGCCGGACGTACTCGGCACCCAGGTGGGTGACTTTGATGTTGAGCTCGACCGCTTTCTGCTTCGTCTTGAACCATTTGCCGATGGCGGTCTCGACTTCCGCCATCTCGATTCCAAGCAGCTCAGCCACGCTGCCCACATACGCCATATTCGCGACCAGCTTGCGGAGCCGGGCATTGCTCACTACCTCAGCAGCGATCTTGGAGAAAGGGACTGGATAGAAGATCAGATCGTCACGCAGTCTGGAAAGATTGAGCTTCTCCTCGTAGATGACCACCCGACCGGGGTCCAGGGATTCGACGTCCTCTTTGGCCGTTTCCGGATTTAGGGCAAGCAGGATGTCGATCTCTCTCTTTCGACCAACATACCCGTGCTTCGAAGCCCTGATCGTGAACCAGGTCGGCAGACCCGCAATGTTGGATGGGAAGAGGTTCTTTCCGCTGATCGGTATTCCCATTTGGAATATCGATCGCATCAGAATGTTATTGGAACTCTGGCTCCCCGATCCGTTGACGGTGGCGACTTGTATCGATAGGTCGTTTACAATTTCGGCCTGCGATTCCTCATCCAAAACCGGGACTTGAGACTCGGTCTCGATCGTAACCACATTCGTCTCCTTGTTACCTGCTCGAGGCCAGCATTCCCAATAAAATCAAACGGATCTATCTTAGCAAAACACAATGACGATCTGTGGGGCAAAAGCAAGGCCTGAAAGGGTCTTCGGCATTTTTTTGATACCTGGAAAACTGCCTACCTACCCCATCGACCTCTCTCGTTCCTTCTTTACGGCCGATGCACTCCAAAAGAAGATGCACCCTGAACTCAATAGGCTTCCCTTTTTCTGCGCTCTTACGCCCTTTTTCGATTCCAATAGGGCGCTGCGCAGCATATCTTCGTGACATTGTGATTCGCTGTCAATGAAATTCTCGGGGAGACAATCGTGAAGGAACGGATCTGCTTCATCCTGGTGCGGACCCAATTTGCCTCAAACCTGGGTGCGGCCGCCCGAGTGATGAAGAATATGGGGTTTACCAGGATGGTCCTGGTGCAGCCCCACTGCGAGGTCGGGGCGGAAGCACGGATGCTGGCGATGAAGGGCGCCGAGGTCCTAGACCAGACCACCTTCTTTCCCTCACTGGAAGAGGCTTCGCAACAACTCGACTTGATTCTGGGCACAACCGGCCGCCTCTCCCCACAGGCACACCCCCTCAGCAGCCGGGTGCTGGCAAACGAAGTCGTCGAACGCTTTCCCCAGTCTTCTATCGGTATCGTGTTCGGGCCGGAAGGAAACGGACTGGAGCGCGCTGAACTTCGGCTCTGTCAGTGGCTGGTCGAGATTCCGACGACGCGCGGCTCCACCTCGCTCAACCTGGCACAGGCCGTGGCCGTGATCGCCTACGAACTTCATGTGAGCTCCCTTAAGCAGTCGGAGCGAAGCTTTCTCAATCAAGCCAGTCAGCAACAAATCCGGGGGCTCCTGGACCACTTTGAACGTCTCTTGCCCGCAGTCAGACTGCCGTCCCATGTCTCGACCAAGCGGCTTTTAAGGAGATTGGCTAGAATTGCAGGCAGAGCCCAACTCGAGGTTGAGGACGTGAATCTCCTACGATGGCTGTTGTCGGAGATTGAAGACAAACGGAACAGGCAAGAAC
>JAKZYH010000626.1:0-4841 GCA_047514575.1 Acidobacteriota bacterium
CCACAAGGCCGATCTGCCCACCAAGGGCATCTGGCTCTACCCTCTGAGCAAACACTTCCGCAGATTACTTCGCTCAACTTGAGTCCTTCAAGAGCATCGCCCGTTGGTCATTGCTCGATTATGGGTTTACCGAATATTTACAATCTAAGATCGTTCTCTGAACCTCGCGAGGTTCCCCTTTGGCACTTTTTCTGGAAGTATGTAGACTGAATTGGTGAGGCGAACCCGCTGGGTGGTTGCACACCCAACGGACTCTGGCCAACCGTCCTGCATGGAGGACTGGCTAGCGTGCTGGATATTTTAGCAGTTCTGAAAATCCGGACTGCCTACCAGCCTTCGTGCAGGACGCTTTTTTTAAATTTAAAGGAGCGTCTGATGCACTGCAGGTTCTTTTCCTTATCGGTCTCATCCTTACCCTTATTACGCCTGCCCTGGCTCAAAAGCCGGCCATCGTCCTCGAGTCGAGTGAGCTGCCAGCAGCGTCGCATAGGCGAGCTGGTGACAAGGATGAACGAGCGCTTCGCTGGGAGAATTTCAAGTTTCTCTTTGCGGGCCCTGACAGGATCACCCGAAACGAGATCACCGAAGCCCAGGTTACAGTCTTTGACCGGGCCAGCCGTAGAATCGTGTTCCAGACTGACATCTACCAAGGTTCGCGGTTCGGAGCTTGCACCTGGACCCAACTACACCACCCGCTTCTCTCTGGAGCTTCTAGGCAGAGACGGCAAGCCCTACGAGGTGGTTGTGGGCAGCGGCGTCATTGACCTGGTCGTGCCAGTCAGCACTCCGGATTCACGAGAAGACCGGTGGATTGAGACACCCCTGGCCTGATAGCCATCTTCCAGATTGACGGATTTGCCGGGGTTGGGTACGCTACCAAGTAGATGATCCTTATCCTCTCATCATGCAAGAGTTCCAGTACATCCAGGGAGAGTCCTTGAAGAAGTACCACTACACGGTCTTCTTTGAACCAGAGCCAAGTGGCGGGTACAACGTGATCGTGCCGGCGATTCCAGAAATCTGCACCGTTGGGGAGACCCTAGGAGAAGCCAGGGAAATGGCTCAAGACGCCATCCGCTGCTATTTGGAGAGTGCCACCAAGAACGGTGAGTCTATCCCTGAAGACGCAGAACCCACCAGGGAACGCCTAGCGGTCTCTATCTAATCGAGTCCCCCTTTCATGACCCCAGCTCTTCCTGTTGTTAAGGCCAAGGCCTGCCTGAAGGTTCTCCAGAGAGCTGGGTTCTATATTGACCACCAGACCGGCAGCCATGCCCGGCTGTTCCACCGCACCAAACCGAAACTGCGAGTTACGCTTCCCGTCCACAACAAGGATCTGCCACCTGGGACTCTCAAGAGCATCCTCCGTCAGGCAGGCCTATCGGTTGACGAGTTTGTCGAGCTTCTGAAGTAGCCCCTCCCGTACCGGCCGACCTGTCCACAGTCAATGTCCAAGCAAGATCCAGATTGAAAGGAGAAGCTATGTCCGTATCGAAACGCTGGGATACCTCACCGCGCCAGAGAGTGGTGATCGCAAAAGCGTCGGCAGGAACCATGTTCGAAGGCAGCAACGGCAACATCGAAACCATAACACGACATTCCAGGCGCCTGACTTGGGCTCATCTCGAGGTAGTGGCCTGCTATGCCAACTGCGCCGAGGTCCTGCCGCTCAAGCTAGGGCCTTGATGACATGCTCTCGAGTGTGCGTGGCTACTCTTATTCGTATCTCAGCGCCACCATCGGATCGACCTTCGACGCGCGGTGAGCGGGGATGAGACACGCCAATAACCCCAGCGCGACCAGGAGAAGGGAGACGCCGGCGAACGTGATCGGGTCGGTCGGGGAAATGCCGAAGAGGAAGCTGGTGAGGATGCGTGTGAGAGCAAAGGTTGCGAGCAGTCCGAAGATCAGGCCCAGTCCGACAAGTCTCAATCCCTGACTAAGGACGAGGCTGACGATATCAGCGGGCCGCGCTCCCAAGGCTGAGCGTACACCAATCTCCCGCGTGCGCTGGACGACGGAGTAAGTAATCACGCCGTAGATTCCCAACATAGCCAAGACCAGTGCCGTAGCAGCAAAAGTTCCGAGCACTATCAGGTTCGACCGCCGATCCGCCACTGAGCTCGCGAAAATTTCCTCAAGGGTCAGGAAATGCGGTGGGATCTCCGGGTCGAGCCTTCTCAAGATTTCTCTCTCGCTCGAAATCATACCTGTGAGTTCAGCTGCCCCGGCAAGAACGATGCTGAAATTCCAAAATCGGGGCCGTTGCTTGTAGTAGGCGTAGAACATCGACGGCGGCTCCGTATCGGCACCGCTTTCGCGAACATCGCCGACGATGCCGATGATCCGGAAAGGAGTCAAATCCCCGTCCATGTTTCCGAACTGAATTTGCTTTCCTATGGGGTGTTCGTCGGGCCATCTTTCCCGGGCCAATGACTGGCTAATTAAAGCTACATGGATTGATGTCGGACTGTCTTGCTCTTCAAACATGCGGCCCCGCAAAAGCGGGATCTGCATGGCCCGGAAATAACCTTCACTGGCAATCCGGAACTCGGCATAGCCGACTCGTTGTGGATCTTTCCCGAATCGGCTGAAATCCTCCCTGCTGGTGAACGTTTCGCCGGGATGAACGATTAGGAATTGGCCGTTGGCACCCATCCCGGTCAGGGGAAACGCGTTGACACCGCCGACCTCTTCGACGCCGGGAATGGTCTTGAGCCGTTCTAACAGCTCCTGGTAGAAACGCCCTACCCGCGCCCGCTCTGCCTCGTCGGCAGGGGAGCGAGAATGGTGGAGGTGCATGACAACACCTCCTTGCGTACGGAAGCCCAAATCCACCTCGAGAATCTCAAGGAAGCTACGGCCGACCAGGCCCGCACCCGCCAGGAGGACGATGGTCACCGCGACCTGCACGACAACCAGCGCACGCCGCAGGCGCTCGCTACTTTTCGCCCCTACTTGGGAGCGGCCGCTTTCGTTCAGACTCTCTTGCACATCCCGCCCTGTGAGTTGCCAAACACAGGCGAGCGAAAGAGCTACGGCTATGGCCACCGAGATACCTCCAGAGAATAGAAGCGCCGATAGATCCACTGCGACTGCTTCCGTGCGCGGGAGTTTCCCAGGCGCAAACAGAAGAAAGGCATCCACACCCCGGTACGCCAGGACTACACCTGCTACGGCACCCACTGAGCTGAGGAGCAGCGTTTCTGCCAGGAATTCTCGCGCCAGTCGCCACCGGTTGGCCCCCAGCGCCAACCGCACCGCGAACTCTCTTTGCCTGTTGACGGCCCGCGCGACCAGCAGGTTGGCCACGTTGGCGCAGGCCACCAGCAGAAGAAATCCCCCAGCGCCAAAGAGGACCAGCAACGCGAGACGCGATCGTCCAACCAGTTCTTCGTGGAGGGGAATTACAGCTGCATCCACCATCCACGTATCCTCCCCGTGTTGCTCTTTCAGAGCCCGGGCAATGACACTCGCTTCCGGTGCCGCCTGCTCCAATGAGACTATATCTTTGAGACGACCTATGACCTCCCAGTTGTGAGCTGTCCGAGAGGGAAGCTTTGGACGTGTTGATTCTCGCGGAACCCATAGATCCGCCTCCGAAGGGAAATCAAAGCCGGGCGGCATAGCGCCGACGACCGTGAATACACGATCGAACAGCTTCAGGCCTTTTGTCGAGAGCTCGGGGGTTCCACCAAGATACCGCTTCCAAAAGGCATGGCTGACGATGATGGCCGGCAATCCACCTTCGTGCAGTTCCTCGTCCAGGAAAGCGCGGCCCACCATGGGAGCTGCACCCATTACCGTGAAGAATTCCCGCGATATCGTTGCAACGACCAAACGCACTGGTTCGCTGCCTCCCGTGACCGAGACCGCCCAGGCGCTATATTGCGCGATCGCCTGAAAGCTTCGACTGGTCTGTCTTAAATCTTCGAAGTTGGGGTCGGAAAAGTTCCCGTGGTTGCCGTTTTTCCCAATCTGAAAAACGCGCACAATCTGATCGGCCTCTGGGTAAGAAAGCGGCCGCAAAAGAATTCCGTACATCAGACTAAAAATAGCCGTGCTCGCTCCGATCCCGAGTGCCAGCGTGAGTACGACGACAAGAGAGAACCCAGGATTTTTGACGAGGGCTCGCAGACTATGACGGAAGTCCTGCCACCAGTTCATCATGAGGATCCTACCGGTTGTCTGCTACTACGCAAGAGGCGTGCCAATCTCGGCGATATCTAATAATCTCGACAATTCTGGAGTTTCGAAGCACCTTTCGACCCGGCAATCGTCTCCAACTGTTCGATTTTGAGGATACGGTGTTCGGTTCCAGACACACGAGTCCCAAAACCGGTCACTTTTGCGCTAGTGGTTTAGGGGGCAGCTGCGGACCGATGATCTGGAGCTGCTCTCAGGGTAGCAACCATATTCGTGCGAAAATATACGATTAGAGGACGATTCTGAGGAGAGGGGCACTTGACAAACCCAAATGTGCCCTTTGTGGACATGGATCGTGCTTTCACTGGTCTTGGATGTCTTCTTTAACTCATTGATATTAAGAATCTTACCGCTTAGAGTATAAGATTGCTCGATTATGGGCGCTACCCCGTGAGGGCCGTTTACGGTCCTTCTCGATCGGCGGCTTTAGCCACCGTGGACCCGGAGCCTGGCTGAAGCCTTTACCCGAGAAGCCCGCTGAAGCAGGCTCCAGCAGCCGCTTGCCCGCCCCCCCCGGCCCTGAAGGACCGGTCTATTACGCTTCGCGCCAGACCGCTAAAGCGGCCTCTTTAAACTGAAGTTCCCTCAGACTTTAGCACATAACTGACTGATTCTACAGGAGATAAGTGTGGTTT
>JAKZYH010000627.1:0-2659 GCA_047514575.1 Acidobacteriota bacterium
GACTGCTCGGAGTTTCCCACAGTTCCCAAAGCCTCTGCTGCTACTGATATATATCTTTTAGGAGAATTCCAGAGCAAAAACAGACCGGACCTGAATCGCAAGCGAACCACCCACCTCCCCATTTACCGGATGACCCAGAAAGATGGCGAATCGAAGAAACTTTTTGAGCATGTTAGCGGGTGGAACCGCCGCCCTGACCTTGAAAGCCGAGCCGGCTCGATCCAGCGTGGCGACTGCCGAATCGCATACCTCGAGCGGGATCCGGATCACCGACGTGAAGACGGCCGTGCTGAACGCCCACTGGGGACCCTGGAATCGGCGCTGGCTACTGGTGCGCATCGACACGGATCAAGGGATCAGCGGCTACGGCGACACCTCGGCGAACATTCAGGTCCGGACCATCCTTCGCCGCTACAAGAATCGATTGATCGGACAGGACCCGACCCAGGTGGAACCCCTGATCCGAAGCCTCATACCCCGCGCCTATCCCAGCGTGGGCAGCCCAGCCCATTTCGACGAGGAGGGGCTAACGGCTCACGCCATCAGTGCCATCGAAACCGCCCTCTGGGACATTGCCGGAAAGGCGGCCGGCGTCCCGGTGTACAAATTGCTCGGAGGGAGGCATCGGGAAAAGGTTCGTCTTTACTGCTGTGTCGGAGACCTGGACGACTATCGAAGCATGCAGGACACGTATGACGAAATGGGAATTGAGATCCTGAAGTTCGACGTGGTTCCCCGGCAGGAGGGCGCTGTCATGGACACCCATCTGACGCGGCGCGGGTTGGAGGGAGTGGTCGAGCAGCTGGAAGAGATTCGGAGCCATGTAGATGACGAAATCGAAATCTCGGCGGAATGCCGGGTGGGAACCCTGCATAGCGCCTTGCGCTACCTGAAAGCCGTGGAGCCCTTCGACCTGGCCTGGGTGGAGGATCCGTTGTCCGCCACCGATGTGGATTCCTGGGCCCAGCTGACGGCCTCGTCCACCACACCCACCCTGACCGGTGAGGGCCTTCACTATCGCCATCAGTTCCTGCCCTACTACAAGAAGGCGGCTATGCGCATAGCGGCCCCCGATTTCCAGATCTGCGGCGGCATCTCGGAAGGGAGAAAGATCGCCGAGCTAGCGGACCTGCACTCCATGATGGCGGCTCCTCATAACGCTTCCAGCGCCATCGGGATCGCAGCCGCTGTTCACGCTTGTGCCGCTATACCCAACCTGCTGGCCCTGGAGTTTCACGCCATGCCCGGCTGGGATCGAATCCTCAAAGGCTACCGCCCCAGGATTTCGGAGGGGTTCATCGAGATTCCTGAGGGTCCGGGTCTGGGGGTGGAGCTGGATGAAGACGAGGCTCGCAGATACTTGAGTCCGCACGAGGGACTCTTCGAGGACTAGCCCTGGACTAGCCCCCATTTCTCATCGTTGGGACACTGCGGTCAGGTTCGTAGTTTGGCCAGGGTCACTGGCGCTGTCCGTGCCTAAAGGTTTCCCGCTCGAATCAGTCGGGATCTGGTCCTGAGGTTTGTCCAGCTCTCTCGGTGCGCAGATCGGCCAGGGCATCTTCCATCGACTCCACCCAACCGCCGAGTTCACGCTGTAGAACGCTTTCCGTGTTCATGACTAGTCTATTGACCTTGTCCAAGTCTTCTTGTTCCTCGGGCGACAACGTAGTCCACCAGTCCCGGAGGTTGGCCAGGTCAGTTGCAGCCTGGTTGTAGTTCCTCAGCGTGTTCTCGACTTGCCGATACTCGAGGAACGTGGTGCAAGCGGCCACCAACGCCGTAGTCAGCGCGATCCACAGCTCCAACCCGACGGCAGCGAGGAAAGTGCCCACACCACCAATGATATAGACCAACCATTGCAAGAGCTTCAGCTGCCTATCCAGCTTTGCGGTCTTGCCTCTATAGTAGTTGAGTTGGTCGGCTAGTCGAATGGTGATATACCTTTCCGGCGTTAGAAAGCTCAATCCATCGTCTTCTGCCTCGGCACCGTACATCTGCGGCGGGATAGGACCCTCGTAGGGACGCAAAGCGGAGAGATTCACCTCCGTTTGCATTAGGCGCCGGCTGATAGACTGCACCTTGCTGGATAACTTGGCCTCGCAAGAAGTCTTCGCTTTCTCACTATTACGATAGATCCCAGCTCGCGCCCGAAAGCGGTAGATCTCCCGCTTGGTCGCTTCTGCACTAGCACGCAGCAGAATCCACCTGTCACCCTGCTTGAAGCGATTGGTCGCTGACACGAGAATAGCCAGAGTGATCGGTATTATCACGATCACATAGTGGAGAGCTTGATCCAGCCAGGTGAGCTTATCGGCTACGCTTGCCGTCCTCAGGGTCGATTGAGTCAAGGCCAGCAGTGTGCCCAGCACCCCAATCGCCAGAATCGCAACTTGCAGCTTGTTCGAGCCTTTTTGCTGGCCCTTGGCGTTCTCGTCGTAAAGCGCAAACCGCTCCCAGGCCAGCTTGAGGACAGAACCTCCTTCCACCTTGCTCTCTTCGGCGTTGGCTCTATTTGGGTCCACTAGTCCCAAAAGAAGTAGATGAAAGTGGCGTAAGCCGCGTCTAAACACCTGAAATGCCAGACCTGACGGGTATTCTGGGGTTGTCAAAGAAACTTCAGAACAAGCCGAAAGGAGGCATTTCAGGTGAATAAAAAGGA
>JAKZYH010000628.1:0-3829 GCA_047514575.1 Acidobacteriota bacterium
GGAGACAGCGGAACTTGTTCGGAAGACGGCTAAAGCCTTTGTTTGTAGGGGGATAGGAGTAGAGTGATTATAATCTTACAGTTAAGCGAGCTTTAAGTCCTTTGGAATCAACAACATCAAACCGGACACTAGTGATCTTGGTACCTTGGAATTTTCCAAGTTTCCATGCTACTCGAATCCGCACCAGCCCATTACCGTTAGCGCATAGATCTTCAGGGCGTCGACGATCTGGTCCAACTCCAGGAATTCGTCGTAGCAGTGGGCTCGGCGATAGTCGCCCGGACCCATGAGCAAAGAGGGTACTCCGCACTCCTGATAGAAGCGGCCGTCACTCACCGGCTGCCACGTCATATGGGGTGCGGGCTGTGCCAGGACGGCTTCATACGCCAGGCCGGCGGTCTCGACCAGGGAATGATCCCGCGAGATCTGGAAGGGCGGCCAGTCCAGACGCCACTCCACCTCGGGTGGGTGCTCGCGCAGCCAGGAATCTTGCTGGCAGATGCTCTGGATTTTTTCTTCCACCTCTGTCCGGACGGATTCGTAACTATCTCCCGGATGCCTCCAGACAGCGGCGCCCAACTCACAGTGGTCGGCGACAAAGAAGGGCACCTCAATTCCCTTGGGATGCCCATGAATCCAGGCAGTGATGATCGACGAGTAGCCTTCGGGCGTAAGCCCCGTAGGATCGACTCTGCTTTGCGCCCACTGCGCATCCAGATT
The DNA here is from genome assembly GCA_047514575.1 of Acidobacteriota bacterium. Classification (GTDB taxonomy): domain Bacteria; phylum Acidobacteriota; class UBA6911; order RPQK01; family JAJDTT01; genus CAUZIZ01. Next base: position 721 of record JAKZYH010000628.1, read on the forward strand.
CAGCAGACCCTGGTAGATTGCGTTGGCCTTTCGAATGGCGTCCACGCCCACCTCCTGTCCTTCATAGCCTTGCCGATAGGTACGGTAGCCCATGGCCGCATGCACGGGCTTTCCCTTGACCACGATGTGGAGCCACGAGACCCCACCCGAGGCGACACAGATGCCGTGAGGGTGGGGAGGAGCCGAGGATTCACAAACCACACAGGCATCGGTCTTGTAGCGGGGGTTCTTGGGGAGAAAGTATCCCGGGCCGTGGGTCTTTCCGTCCATCGTCTCTTCCCCCACGGTGGCGTGGAGTTGGAGTTCTCCTTTGAGCCGGAAGCCGGAACGCTGAATCGTTTCCGCAGCCTTGACCATGCAAGCCAGGGGACCCTTGTCGTCGGTCGATCCACGGCCCCAGAGTTTCCCGTCGTCAATTTTGGCGCTGAAGGGATCCTCCCACCTCCACTCCTCGTGGGGCCCGGTGGGTACGGTGTCGGTGTGGGCGTTGAGGGCCAGGGATCGGCCCTCGCCACTACCGGCAAGGATTCCGATCAAGTTCGGCCTCAAGGGCTCTTTGGCCTCCATGATCGTCTCGGCACCCAGCGAATCCATCACCGGCTGCAGAAACTCGGCCACCTTCTTTTCCCCTCCCAGGGTCATGGGAGCATCGTACATCTCGGTGTAACCACGCTCTTCATACAATTTAGCGTAGGCGTAGCTCGGGCTCTCGCTGGGGATACGGACCAGATCGCGAATCAGCTGAACTGTCTCTTCGTACAACCCTTCGGCCGTTTCCGCTATTCTGCGTCGGACCTCTTCTGTGACCTCCATCAAGAAACCTCCGTTGGGGAATCAGCCGGCGTCAACGTTCAAAGCCTCCAGACCTCGAATCCTGCCTGCCGGAGCAACCGACGGGAAAACTGCGATCTGACATCGACGAAAGGGGTACCGGGTCCTGATTTCTCCGCCAGCCAGTCCAGGTCGACCGCGAGCACCTGCCGGTGCGGAACCGCGGCAACGATCGCCGAGAGTTCCCGCACGGCGTCCAAACTGACCAGGTCGATGCCATATTGAACCCGCGCTGCCTCCGAATCGGCGACGGGATCCCACACCAATACCTCGACCCCAAAGGATTCGAGCTCTCGTATCAAATCGACGACCTTCGAGTTGCGCAGATCGGCACAGTCCTCTTTAAACGTCAGGCCCATTACCAGGACGGGTTGGCCGTCGTGGCGGCGGGCCCTGATCAGCTCTTTGACCATCTGCTGGGCGATGTATTTGCCCATGCTGTCGTTGATGCGTCTTCCCGCCAAAATGACCTCTGGATGATAGCCGACCGTCTGGGCCTTGTGGGTGAGGTAGTAGGGATCGACGCCGATGCAATGCCCTCCCACCAGCCCGGGTCGAAAGGGGAGAAAGTTCCATTTGGTCTCCGCAACTCTCAGGACATCCTGAGTATCGATGCCCAGCCGATTGAAGATAATAGCCAGCTCATTCATGAGGGCAATGTTCAGGTCACGCTGGGTGTTCTCGATCACCTTTGCTGCCTCGGCCACCTTGATACTCGGCGCCTGACAGACACCAGCCTCCGTTATCTGGCCATACAGTCGGGTCATGACCTCCAGGGTCTCTTGATCCTGTCCCGCGACCACCTTCACGATCTTCTCGAGTCGATGCTCGGGGTCACCTGGATTGATGCGTTCCGGAGAATATCCGACCTTGAAGTCAGCACCACACTTGAGACCCGAAGTGACTTCCAGAATCCCCACGCAGATCTCTTCGGTGACGCCAGGGTACACGGTGGATTCGTAGACGACGATGGCTCCTTTCTTCATCTGACTCCCGACGGTCCGACTCGCCTGAATCAGAAAAGTCATATCCGGTCGCTCGGCTTCATCTATGGGCGTAGGAACAGCCACGACGAAGAAATCCACCTCCTGTAGCAGAGCAGGATCCGTCGTAAAGTCCAACTGGGTCGCTTGTTTGAAGGCTTCCGCCGGCATCTCGTCCGTAGGATCGAAGCCCTGTTGGTAGGCTCTGACCTTCTCTTCCGAAACATCGTAGCCAATGGTCCTGGTACGACGCCCGAAAGCCAGGGCAACAGGTAGGCCCACGTACCCCAATCCGACGACTGCGACCGTCTCTTGTTGTTCCATACGAGCGTTCTCCCAGACAACACGATCCCTGATCTCCCGCAGAAACCATTCTCGGATCCGGGGCCAGGATCAAATATCAGCGTTGCCCCACGTAGTGGGTCTCTACCCAATCCAGGGCCTGATTTTTCGAGATCAGACTTCCCTCCAGCTGCCGATCCTCCACCGTATCCAGGATCTCCGAAAACAGGGGGCCGGGCTCCAGGCCAAGCTCTATCAGGTCGCGTCCGCTGATGAGACGGGCCGGTCTGAGAGTCTCCTGACCCAGTTCCAGCAACTTCTCGCAACAAAACTCGTAGTTGGACAAGTCCCCGTGACTGGCCAGGCAGTCCAGCCGATGCAGCTCCAGATGATCTCCGATATTCTCCCTCCGAAGAAAGCGCTTGAGGGTACTCTCACGCATCTCCTTGACGTGAATAAAGCGGAGATGATCCTTCACCAGATCGACTACTCCGTCAACCGTATCGTTGGAGAGCCGCAGACGTCGGCAGATCGTTTCCGCCATCTTGGCTCCTAGTTCGGCATGACCGTCGAAGCGAATCCGCTCCTTGACCCTGAAGGTGGGGGGCTTCCCGACATCGTGAAGGAGAATGGCAAGGGCGAGCGTCTCGCTTCGACATCGGGAGCGAGAAAATAACAAACGCGTATGCTCCAGAACATCCCCCTCTGGGTGAAACTGAGGGGGCTGGAGGACTCCATCCATGGCTGCCACCTCGGGAAGAATGGTGTCCAAGATCCCGGTGTCGAACATTAGCTTCAGTCCCCGACCAGGGTCTGTTCCGGTGAGGACCTTGAGAACCTCGTCCCGAATCCGTTCCCAGCTAATGCGTCCCAATTGGTCCGCAAACCTGTCCAGATGGAGATACGTGTCTGCTTCAATCTCGAATCCCAGCTGGCATGCGAATCGAATTGCCCGGAGAAGACGCAGCTTATCCTCTTCCAAAGTTTGTTCGGGTCTGCCCACGGTGCGAATC
>JAKZYH010000629.1:0-5931 GCA_047514575.1 Acidobacteriota bacterium
AGACACCCCACCTCGACGGCCTTGCAAGGCGGGGATTCCGTTTCGAACGAGCCTACGGCATGGGATCCATGAACCCAGCTGTCTGCGTCCCCAGCCGAGCCATGATCAACAGTGGCCGGTCGCTGTTCCGCATCAAAGAAGATCTCGACGGCATACCGATTCTTCCCGAGCTCCTGCGGCGTGCCGGCTACATGACTTTCGGCACCGGAAAGTGGCACAACAAACCCGACTCTTTCCTGCGTGGATTCGAGCAGGGTCGAGCGGTTTTCTTTGGGGGCATGTCGAATCACACCAAGGTACCTATCAGCAACATCGACGATGGCCAGTTGAGCCAACAGATTTTTGGGCAAGGGTTCTCCAGCACACTTTTTGCCGATGCGGCGATCCAGTTCCTGGAGAGCTACGATTTCAGGCGTCCCTTTTATGCCTACGTAGCCTTCACGGCTCCCCACGATCCCCGGCAGGCACCTGAGGGATACGTCGACCTGTACGATCCCGAGACGATACCTCTACCGCCCAACTATCTACCACAGCACCCATTCTTCACTGGCTGGATGACTGGTCGCGACGAACAGTTGGCCTCCTGGCCTCGTCCTTCGGAGGTGATTCGCAGCCAGCTCGCCGAGTACTACGGCATGATCACCCACATGGACTTCGAAATTGGCCGACTGCTGGAGGCTCTCGAGAAGACTGGAGAGGCCGACAACACCCTGATCGTTTTCGCAGCCGACCATGGCTTGGCGCTTGGCAGCCATGGGCTCTTGGGTAAGCAGAACCTTTACGAGCACAGCACCCGGGCTCCCTTGTTGTTTGTGGGAAAGGACATCCCAAAGGGAAGGTCCTCCAACGCGCTCGTCTACCTGCTCGACATTTTCCCCACTCTGGCCGAACTGGCCGGGGTCCGCTCACCGAGGCCGGTTGATGGCCACAGCCTGGTTTCAATCATGCGCGGCCAGCAAGGTGGGGTTCGCGACTCAGTCTATACGGCATTCGGCGAGGTAATGCGGGCTGTACGGGATCCGCGCTGGAAGCTGATCCGCTATCCACATATCAATCGCTCTCAGCTGTTCGACCTGGAGAACGATCCGCAGGAGATGAATGATCTTTCAGCTGATGCCGCACAGGCCGGCCGGATCGAGTCCTTGATGGAGCTGTTATCGCAGTGGCAGCAGCAGCTCGATGATCCGCTTCCCCTCACGGCCGAGAAACCACAAGCAGCGGAGATCGACCTGACAGGTCACCCCAGGGAGCCAGATAGGCACCAGCCAGCCTGGATCGTTGAGAAGTACTTCTGAGTCTCGGACTGAGCGGGATTATTCGGATCACGCCAAAGTGTCTTCCCTTCGTGGGCTATGCGAACAGTTCCGAAACCGGCTTCCCCCTGCCATCCTTGGTAGCGAAGAAGGGACGCTTTTCAACCACGTACGACAGGTCCGGCGGTATTCCCAGCGCACTGTAGAGGGTCGCGTGCAGATCTTCGATGCCGATCGGGTTATCGACTATGCGGCAGGGACGCTCGTCCGCCGTTTTCCCATAGAGAAATCCTTTCTTGAACCCCCCTCCGAAAATCAGCAGTCGAGCGATAGGCGCATCGATCATGGTCTTCAGGCCCGCGGTTCTCTGGTGGCCATTCTCGTGAGTGTCCCAGTAGCGGAAGGGGACGTATTCGGAAGTGACTTCAATGAAACGCACACCCACTTCGGCTAGACGCCGAGCAAGCAGGCACCCCAGACCAAAGCGGCCCGTGTTGTAGACCTGATAGCTCTCTCTAGGTTCCAGGTCCAGATCGAAGGCCTTGGCTGCGGGGGAGTCCAACAGACGATGGGCCCGGTCGAGATAGCGAAACAGAGACTCCTTTTGATAGCTGCTGCCGTGCTTTAAAACCGGACTCTTTTCGACCAACTTCTTGTAGTAGCTGTAGCGACGCCGGAAGCGCTGGCTTGCCAACCCTTCGGGGGGTCGAACTGCTGCTGCCGCCTCTCGAGGATCCGAGACCATGAAGGGTCCGTACTCGGTCCCCAGAAACCCTGCCGTATGAAAGGCTTTCAGCGAGTCACTCTCCGCCCCGATCTCCATGTTCTGACCGATGTCTACGAAGGCAGGCACATCCGGACTTACCGGCCCCAGCGTCCGTGCGACCACGGATCCCATATGGGGAGCCGCCACAGATAGGGGTGGGGCGTATCCGGTGTGCCAATGGTATTGGTGCCGAGAGTGCAGTATGGCGCCCAGAGAGCCGACCCTGTGGCTGCGAATCAGCGTGGCTCGATCCATGACCTGGGAGACCTTCTCTAGCCCTTGCGAGAGCTTTATGTTGTCGACAACGGTGTCGATGCTGGGAAAAGTGCTGAGCACCTGGGCGGATTCGAGTCCGCTTTCGAAAGGGGTGTACTTCTTTGGATCGAAGGTCTCGGTCTGCGCCATCCCTCCAGCCATCCAGAGCAGAATGATTGTGTCGGCTCGCGCTTCCGGTCGCTTCCCAGCACTCAGGGCTGCGGCAGGCTCCCCACACGCCAGTGCCGCGAGCGCAGCCGCCGATGTGTTGATGAAATCCCTTCGGTTCAGCTGGAGAGACTCCGATCCAATTGGTTTCAGCATCTCACAATCCTCACGGTCCGCACCTGTCAGGAGCCGATCATCTAGTGGATAAATTGAAACTCCGGAGACACGAAAACTGACCAGAGCAGATCTTCGAGTCCCTCAGAGCCGATTTCTTTTTCGGTTCCGGAGTCCCGCAACAGAAGTCTTGCCACCTCGAGCTCGGCTGCTGCCGGCGAGCGACCGAGCGCATAGCGATAAACGAACCGGCTTAGGCCCTTCCAGCCAATGGGTAGTTCGGGCGCAGTTACCGGAACCGGACCACTGACGCCTGCCAATTGCTCGCGGTCCGGGTGCTGGGTGAAAACGAAAAAACGTACCTTGGGGCTGATCTCGCTGTCGTGACTGCCTTCGTCCACACCGACCCAGGCCTGGAAGCGCTCATAGCTTCTCCCTCTCAAGTCGTAGATGATTTCGGAAGGAAGACCCGTCATCAGGCCGTATTCGTGTGGCAGAGGGGTGAGCTCGATATCGACCTTCTCCTCGCCATCATCCCCTTTTGTTCTCTCCACCTTTCTGTCGAGAAAGCGGACCGGTTTGGTTTCGACTCGGGATTCGGTTCTGAGCCGAGTCAGCCGCGTCGTCCCGACGGTCCCGATCAGACGGGGTTCCGCCCAAGCCACGGCAACCCTCCCGGGGTCGTAGGAATCGATGTCCACCGCAAGGAGACGCAGCTGATCGGCTCCCCTGACGTCGATATCGAGAGCCACTTCACCCCACCGCACGACACCGCTGTCGAACCGATTCGCCGGAGGGCGATCGGGCTGATGTAGAAGTCTTCTCGCCCCCCGTCTGATCAAGCCATTTATCTCTTTCCCATTGACGAGCTCCAAGGCCTGCAGCGTGGTGGACTCATGGTTGCGCTTGATCACTACCTGGTCGCGAACAGGCCTTCCCAGGGCATGCGTGAGACTCGTGGAAGCGAAGCGCCAGCTTCGCTCGTAGGATCCGGGTCCGGCCTTATCGGACCCAAGCACTCCCCAGTACCCCGTGACGGAGGAGATGCCGTCAAGGAACTGCTCTGAAGTGAGCCGACGCAAGGCCGGCCCTTTGAACTGCGACCCTTGATTGCCAGCATCGGAGTAGTCGATGGAAGGGAGCTGGTAGGTTCGCGAAGTCGTGATTTGCCGCAGCAGTTTCTTGATGTCGTAGCCCTGATCGAGGAAATCCGAGGCCAGCCAATCCAGCAGATCGCGAGACCAGGGCTCCGTTCCAGGTTCATCAATGTCTTCGACCAGGGATGTTCCGAGCAGCCTGGTCCAGATTCTGTTGACGAGCGTGCGGGGGAAGCGGCCGTTCTCGGGAGCCGTAAACATGCGGGCAACAATCTTCTGCCGCTCCGCCAGCGGGAGTCCGCCGGGGATGCGACCCAACTCCGGGAAGAGGAACTTGGGAGAAGCCTTTTCCCCAAGGGCCACGTCGCAGCGGACCAGTTCGAGTGGTTCTTCTGAAAACATACTCGCCAGGCCAAAGCTGTCGGCGAGCTTCCAGCGATCGACGAAGCTGTCGTGGCAGGAAGCACACTTGAGATTGACTCCTGAGAAGACCTGGGCGCTGTTCTGAGCGGCTTGCATTGCGGGCTTTTGACTGGCGCTGGTCGTCCCCCGCCAATTAACGCCGATCAGGAAACCCTTGGGATCGTCTTCTTCAGAAGGGTTCAGGAGCCTAGTGACGAAGCGATCGTAGGGTAGATTCGTCTGCAGCGCTTTTAGCAGCCAAGCCGAAATAGATTCGCGTCCCCCGTGATAGCGGACACCCTCGTCATTGCGAAGCAGATCATTCCAGTAGCTCATCCAGTGTTCTGCATACTTCTTGTTCCCACTTAGCAGGAAATCGACGAGTTGGTCGCGCTTATTGGAAGCCCTGTCTTCGATAAACGCCGCGCTTTCCTGGGGCGAGGGGAGGAGACCCCAGAGGTCGAGGTATGCCCGGCGGACAAAGACGGAGTCCGCGACGGGTTCCGGGAAGGGGAATCCCTGCTGCCTCAAGTAGATCTGGACCCAACGGTCGATCGGATTGGGGAGTTGCCTACTTGGATCAGTAGGTAGATCCGGACGCCGATGCTCGATCTCCGGGGCCGCTTCAGTGTTTGCAAACCCCAAAGTGGGGCAGGCAAATGCCACGAGTAGCGCTGCGATCGGAATAGATGGCTTGCACACAGCCTTTAGCGCTCCACTCCAGAGTTCGAGGAGACTTCCATCGAGGTTCCCGCTCTGATACCTTAACTCGATTGTTCACCCATGGGAACCTGTGAATCCTCCTACCAGAAGTCGACTAGAAGCCTTTCTCCTCGGAGAAGATGGCATTGGTTCGCCCTGATCGGGTTGCTGGTCATCCTCCCAAGCTGCGCGAAATCGCGCCCCCCTGGGCCCGGCATTCATCTTCCCAGCAAAGCTCCTGCAGCTGCTCCAGACGTTACAGGCGTCGCGATCGAAGAACCTGTCTACCATCGGGTACAGCCCGGCGAGTCCTTGTGGTCCATCTCCAGGAAATATGGTGTGACAGTGGAAGAGTTGGTCAGCTTGAACAGCCTGAGTGATCCCAACAAGCTATCGGTAAATCAGAGGATTCAGATTCCGGGCACCGGCGGTGGGAACTGGGCGTGGCCGGTTAGGGGCGGAGAAATTCTGTCCCGCTTCGGTGTAAGCCGTGGTGCTCACCGCCATAGAGGTATCGACATCCGTGGCCAGAGCGGCCAACAGGTGCGGGCAGTTCGAGCCGGCAGGGTGGTCTCAAACTCCAGAATCAGTGGTTACGGAAAGACGGTGGTGGTGGATCACGGCAACGGGATCCGGTCCTTGTATGCGCACAACTCAACGGTCCTGGTTCAGCCGGGCGAACCAGTTCGTCGAGGCCAACCTATCGCCCGTGTCGGGCGCACCGGTAATGCAAGCACCTATCACTGTCATCTCGAAATCCGAAGGGGTAACGTCCCGGTCAACCCTCTCCGCTACTTGAAACAAGACAGGGGGAACAAGACGGTGAACGAAGGAGGGTTGTTGCAAGAGTCCAACACAGAATCCGCAACAGATCCATGACCGGACGCTCAGAAGCGCGACGTTCAGACGTTCAAACGTTCCGACGAATCGTTTAAGTTTAGTCCAGCCCCCGGCTGCGCTGGATCATTCAGGGAAAAAGTTTTCCTGATATCAGAAGGGATCGCCTACACCGTTACCCCCAGATCTAGAAATCCAGATCTCCTGACCTCTGGGAAAATGAGGTGGCCCCAATTTCAGTGATCGGGACCGCGGGCGAGGGTGTAGACGAGCTTGAAGTTGGTCCCGGGGTACGTCAGTTCGGCGGCGTTGAGTTGGGTCAGCAGATGGTGGATGG
>JAKZYH010000630.1:0-5119 GCA_047514575.1 Acidobacteriota bacterium
GAGCTAGACTCATGGTTCGAATCCCCTGGATTCCCTTAATCCGCGCCGAAGGTGGCCACGGTAACCCGGGCTCCATCGGCCAGGTCCTGATGACCGAACACCAGGACCAGATCCCCGGCTGAAAGTCCTCCCTTGACGGCCACGCGATCGTCTTGTCGACCCAGGAGCTCCAGCGGGATCCAGCGAGCCGTATCCTCGGCTGCGATGAAGACACCCTGGGCCTCGACACCACGAGTGTCGACCCGCTTCAGAACGGCAGCGCCAGGCACGATGGTTCCCTCTATGGTCCCTCCAGCGACACGGACCTGAGCGTACATCCCCGGCCGAAGGGAGAGAGTGCTCTCGCTCATGACTCCCTCCACGGCAATGGTTCGGTTGCTTCGGTTGACTTCGCCCGACAGCCTCTTCACCTTCCCTGTGAAGGGACGGGATCCGGTGATCTGGGTGGTGAGCTGGAAGGAAAGTCCAAGCTCGACCAGGGACAGCTGCCCCTCCGGAACCCAGAAGCGAATCCTCAAAGGGCCACTCTTGACCAGCCGGATGATGGGCGTTCCGGGTTGGACAAAGGCCCCTGGGTCCAGGTAGCGCTCACCAACGGTTCCTGTAAAGGGCGCCCGGACTTTGGTTTCCAGGATCTGCTGTGAAAGGAGATTGACCCGAGCCTCCGCTTGCCGCTTCTGAGCAGCCATGGCTTTGAGCTCGGCTTTCAGCGCCCGGACCGAAGATCGATCCAATTCGATTTTCTGGGCGCTGATCAGCAGTTCGCGAAAGAGGCGCTCCATACGCTCCAGCTCCCCTTCCGCCACCCGCACCCGCGCCACGACACGCTGACTGTTTGCCTCTACGACCTCGACCTGGACCTGGGCCACCTTCAGCTGGTTCTGAAGGTCGGTGTCGTCCACGACGGCGACGACGTCCCCTCCCGTGAGTCTGTCTCCGATGCGGACTTCAACACTGTTGAGACGACCGCTGATCTTGGAAGCTAGATCGCTGGTGTCGGCGTCCAGCTCGCCCGGATACTGTGAAGAAAGCTGGAGCAGGCCTCGTATCACCGGCGCCGCCCGAACCGGCGTTGCCTGGACCGAGTCTGCTTTAGGAACCTTGGGCGCTTCCGGCGTAAGATAGAGTTTCCAGAAGAGAAAGGCGAAACCGGCGACACTCACAGCAAGAAACAGGAAAGGGAACCAGCTCCGACGGCGTGGAGCAGCTGTCGTTGCCCCTCCTCCTGCGGATCGATCCGAGGAAGTCCTCTCAGAGGGAGGGGGCGATAAGCTGTCCATGATCGTCAATCGCGGATTTTATCAGAAATCGAAGTGAATCAAGAAAAGAATTCACCGCCTGGTAGGCGCGAATCGGACGCCAACACAGGTATACTCTTGAGAGTTTATGCAGATGACTGAGAATGATCGTCCTCCCGAACTCGTAAGCCCTTTCACCCTCAAGGACGACGATGGGTTCTTCTGGGTCAAGGGCAACCTGCACTCCCACACTACCAACTCCGATGGAAAGCCTTCCCCCCAGGAACGCGTGGACGGATACGGCGCGCAGGGATACGACTTCCTTTGCCTCTCGGACCACTACCAGATCACCCGCACAAGCAGCGTGTCCGCACCCGATGGATTGGTGCTCATCCAGGGCGCAGAATTGCATCCGGACAATCCCTTCGGGGGCCAACGGCACCACTTTCTCTGCCTCAACCTCCAGGAAGACATCGACTCGGTCAATATGCCTCCTCAACATGTGATCGACGAAGTGAGGCGGCAGGGGGGCTGCGTCTGGTTGGCCCATCCCTTCTGGAGCTCGATCAACGTGATGCGGGATGTCCTTCCGCTGCATGGTTTCGCCGGTGTCGAAGTCTTCAACACCACTTGTCGCTGTCAGGGGAGGGGAGAGTCCAGTACTCATTGGAACGACTGGATGGAGCAGGAAGACAGGCTCTATCCCGCCCTGGCCAACGACGACTCGCATGCCCTGGAGGGGCAGCAGAAAGACACCTACCAGGCCTGGACCATGGCTCGGGTCAAGAAACGCAGCGCCCAGTCCATCGTCGACGCGCTGGTCAAAGGCGCGACCTATTGCACCACCGGTCCCCAGATTCACGATATCAGTCTGCGTCGCCTGGACAGTCCAGATGGTGATCGGCAGTTGATTGAGGCCACCATCTCCTGCTCAAAGGCCCAGCGGATTCTCGCGGTCAGCGACACCTTTGGTCGGGAGTTTCGGATACCGGGAGAGACCTTCGAAAAGGCAACTTTCACTGTGCACCCGATATCCCGCTGGGTTCGCTTCGAGGTCCACGCTCCGGACGGCTCCAAGGCCTGGTCGAATCCCTTCGATTTGAGGTGAGGGTGACGAAACGGGTGGGCAGCCATGAGTAGACAGGCGCACGGTCTACACCGAAGGTGTTATTGCGGGTAGCCCAGGGTTGGCGATGCGAAGCGAGCTACCCTGGGTTTGAGTCGCCCCGCCCTTTCTACGCTGAAGGCGTTGTTGCAAAGGTGTTTCCGGTCGGCAATAACCCCTATGGGGTAAGGTATATGTCGACCCTGACCCAGGGTAGCTCGCTTCGCATCGCCAACCCTGGGCTACCCGCAACAACACCTTCGGTGTAAGAGACGACCCGGAAGCTGATGTAGGTGCCGGACTGAGGGATCCAGAATGGCTGCATTTTTGCCGGGTCCTCAGCGAAGGAACTGCAAGGAGTAGAGTTTCACATCGCGCATCACCAGGCGAAGCTTGATCTTCCTTCCAGCGATTGCACTCACATCGTCCTGCCCCCTCCAGGAAACCAGATGCCGGACACTGTTGCCGTTGATGCGATCCGACTCCGCCAGGGTGAACCCGGGGATGGATTTGCCGGACTCGTCCAGGATCTCGGTTTTGATGTACCCGCCACCACCCGTCTTGGTGTTGTAGCGTAGCTGCGAACCTTTGAAGCTGAGCATCGGCGTCGTGAGCTCGCCGCCGGCATAGTCGGCGTCCGCAGAGACGAACCCATCCAGACGGAAGATGGCCCGCGCGGTGATACAAGTCCAGTCTGCGGACTTGTCTCGGGTCATGTGCTCACTGGGAAGCCCGTTGTAGTAGAGGAAGAGCTGGTCGCCGCTTTCCACCAGGCCTGCCCCGTAGATCTGCCCCTCGAATCCTGATCCTGGGGTCCCCAGTGAGACCAGCGGTTGGCGGAAGGGCCGCTGCCACTGGATCCCATCCAGCGAGTGGGCGAATTGGATCTCCAGGGCATCGGCGGCGCCAGGATCCTCTCGGCCGAGGTCGTCGGGGCGCCTCGAGTACCACATGCTGGGAAAGGCTACGTAGGCGTCTGCGGCTGGGTAGTTGTAGCCGTAGAAGGTATAGACCTGCATCCCATCAGGGTCCTGCTCGTCCGGCTTCAGGACGACCGGGAGCTCATCGATCAATCCCCCCAGACTGAATCCCGACTCTTGCATTTGCTTTCGGTGGGCACTCGGTTTCAGGTCGAATCTCTTGCCCAGTCCATATTTTCTGGCGGTCGTCCGAGCGTACACTCGGACCTTCGAATGAGGCAGGTAGGCGCGTGGATAGATCGCCCAACGTTCGATGGCTTCGTTCCAGAAAACCGAGGTCGGGGCCCCAACGTAGTAGGGCATCACGGGTTCGGAGTCACGCTTCCAACGCACGCCGTCGTGCGAGTAGAGAAGATAGACCGCGGAAGGGTCGGCTCCCTTGGAAGCGGGCCATTGCAGCTCCGGCGAGGACCGGCTTCCGGTGATCTGATCCCGCTCTCCTGGCGCCCTCCCAACCCGGCTATAGAGCTTATAGCGCCTCTCCGGCGTGTCGAAGGGGTCGATGAAGGGGCTGCCGAACGCATCGATCGCCACAATATTCGTCTGCCCGATTCCCTGGTACTCGATCAAGCCCAGGTCCGGCTTGGTCCAGCGAACTCCGTCACTGGAAACAGCCAGGCAGAGATAGCGGACCTGGTAGGAGCGATCAAAGCTGTTGTAGTACATCCGGTAGATCTCACCGTCCTTCAGGACATGAGCGTAGCCTCCAACCCTTCCCTGTTCCCAGGGCCGGTCCTTGAGAATGAGATTCTCACGGGGCTGTTCGGGCGGATTGAGAACCAGCCGCACACCCTGGCTGGACTCGATCAGGCGTCGATCCAGGAAAAGATGCTTGTCTCCGCGTAGACGCAACGGCTCGCTTGGCGCTCCGAAGAGGGGAAGGAGCAATCCAACTAGACTCAACATTGGCAGACACTTCCGCAGCTTCATTTCTGAAAATCTCCCGTTCAGGACGTCGGATCCGGCTGTTCCTATTCCCGGCGCAATCCCAGGGCCTTGATCTTGGAGGCCAGGGTCGTCGGCTTGATACCCAGAAGCATGGCGGCGCCGGCTGGGCCGGAAATCTTCCAATAGGTCGACTCCAGCGCTGAGCGTAGATTCTCGCGTTCCTGACGCCTCAGCTCACCGTAGGTCAGAATCTTTTCGCCGGATGCCGAAGGCCTCGGTCCGACAGACACAGACTTCTGCTGGCCCGACCCCTTTTCTTTCAGATCGAATTCCAGGTCTCCTGTTTGAGACCTGATAACGGCTCGCTCGATGACATTCTGAAGCTCTCGGACGTTGCCTGGCCACTCATATCGTTGCAAGCCATCGACATGGCGGCGCAGGAGCTTGGGTTGAGAGACGCCCAGTCGCCCGCTAATCCGCTCCAGAAAATGAGCCGCCAGAGCGGGGAGGTCCTCGAGTCGCTCCCGAACTGGCGCCACCTCGATCGGGAATACACTCAGTCGATAATACAAATCGTGTCGAAAACGCCCAGCCTCGACCTCCTGTTTCAGGTCACGATTGCTGGCCGCGATGATCCTCACATCGACCGTGCGCGTGCGCTCATCTCCGATCCGCTCGAAGGTGCCCTCCTGCAGCACGCGCAGAAGCTTGCCTTGCAATTCCACGGGTATCTCGCCAACTTCATCGAGGAAGAGCGTCCCTCCATCAGCTAGTGCCCGTCCGGAAATCCGTAAGTAATTGATAAGGAAGAGGAAAGAGGGCTTTTTCAAGCTCCGAAATTGTCAGGGTCGTTTGCTAGACTATCTGGTGTAAACAATTAGACTGAAACGACTTAGGACGATTTCAGG
>JAKZYH010000631.1:0-3460 GCA_047514575.1 Acidobacteriota bacterium
GTTGACTATTGAGGGGTTAACGCTCTTACCCAGGGTTCGGAAACCCTGGGTTGGAATACGCGATCCCGTTGGGATTGACCTCGCTTGGTCTGACGGGATCCCTTTTCCATCCTTCCGATGTCCGGGTCGAACCGAACCCACACGAGTGGGGTAACGGCGGAAATCCCAGTGGAAATCGTTTCCAGTCTATTATCCTTTTAACTGATTGATTAAAATCATATTGTCACGATATCTAAATCATTTAGCCAGACAGTAGTGAAGGACAATATCAAATGACATCCAGAGAACGATTTTTTGCCTCAGCTTTGGTCTGCGCCGTTCTGTCCATTGTCCTGCTGCTTGGCGGTTGGATAGGCCGCAGCCACTCGGCGGCCGCGACGCCCGCCAAGATCATCGACGCTGCCGACTTCCCCAGCCTTCAGGCGGCTCTCGACGCGGTTCCCGAGGCAGGAGGACTGGTGAAGCTTCCGCCGGGTGATTTCGAACTGACCCAGCCACTAAGACTGCAGCGGGAGAACACCCGGATTCTCGGGTCTGGAGGGAGTACCCATTTGATCAACCGCAACCAGGAAGGAGCTCCTGCCCTGATCCTACGGCATCCCAACCGGGACAACGATCCCAAGGCAAGGCTTTGGCGAGTTCAGCTCGCCGATTTCAGGATCAGCGGAAACCCCAAGAGTGGAGATGGGCTATTGGCCGAAGGAATGAACGAGATCTATATTCACGGCCTCTCCGTAGATCACAACGGCGGACACGGGATGAATCTGATCGACTGCTATGAAGATCCACGAGTCTCTGATTCCATCATTACCTATAACGGTAAGGCCGGAATAAACATCGTCAAGGGACACGACATCGCGATCACCGCCAATCAGCTGGAGGAGAACCAGGATGGGGTTCGCTGCCTTGACGGCTACAATCTCAACTTTACGGGCAACGTTCTGGATGACCACCTGAGACACGGGGTGGTGATCGAGAACACCTACGGCTCCGTCCTATCCGGGAACATGATCGAGGAGTGTCGGGGGACCGCGATCATATTGGACCGGGACTGCTACGGCATCACCGTCAGCGCCAACGTGATTGCGCACAACCTCAAGGGTGTGGATCTCAGGGATGCCTGGGGATCTACGGTTTCCGCCAACACCTTCACCATCATCCCCGGACAGGCGCTCCGAATAGGTCCGCAAAGTGGACGGATTACGGTCACCGGGAACAGCTTTTCCAACAGTCACATCGGAGATCGCACCCGGCGAAAAGAGAACTATGAGGCCGAGTGGCCGGCACTCATCCATGCCACTGGGATCCTGCTCGAAGGTACATCGGACGTGGCCATTACCGGGAACATTTTTACCGGGCTTATCCACGAAGCCATCAAGGCGGTGGGGCAGCCCCAGAGAATCGTCGTGGTAGGAAACGTTTCGTCTGACCTGGGACGACTCGATTCCAAGCGGTCGGAACCCTTCGATCTGGATGAAAGTGGAAACGTTATCGGTCTCAATGCGAAGCGCTGAGCGGCGAGGAGTCGGTCGCTGCGGCCCGGGTTCCGAAGAGATTCTGCAGGACCGACTCCAGACTCTGTCTGGCGTCGGCGGCGCCGGCCGGAACCTCTGCGTCGACAGCTCGCTGCTCCTGGCTGTCGGAGGCCATGTGGAAAAGCCGCCCGTCCCGGTATAGCTTCCAGTCGTGGCTTCGAACCCAGCTCTGCCCCTGGTGCTCGGAGAAGACCCACTTTCGACCGGTTCCTTGCTCGCCTCGGAGTCCCGGAGCAAAGCTCTTGCCGGGCAGGGAGACACCGGATGGGAGTTCGGCTCCACCAAGCTCCGCCAGCGTGGGGAAAATGTCGCTGAAATCGATCAGGTCTCCCAGCAGCGTGCCTTCCGCTATCGTTCCAGGCCAATTGGCGATCGTGGGAACGCGGGTACCTCCATCGGTCAGCTCCGTCTTCCCTCCCGGGACCATTACCTCACCTAGACGGCTTATCACGTCTTCTCGAATCAACTTTCCACCCTCTGCGGTGATGATGGACCGCTTCGCCGTCCCGTTGTCGGTCGTGAACAGGATCAGCGTCTTCTCGCGGAGTCCCAGCTCATTCACAGCTGTGACCAGGCGTCCTATCTGCTTGTCCATCGCGGCCACCATTTCTGCGTAGTTGTCATAGCGTCCCTTGGGACCGAAGGGCACCGGGGCCTCCAGATCGTCGGTCACATCATGGCAGAGAGCCATCGAGTAAAAGGCAAAGAACCGCCGATCACGATTCCGTCCGATGAAGTCGATCAAAAACTCGGTGTAGACCTCTGGTCCATAGCGATCGGAGACATCGCCACGGCGCTCGCCGTTCTGATAGATAAGGGGGCGATAGTATCGGGGACCCTCATGCCATCCAAACAGGCAGTATTCGTCAAAGCCGAGTCGATGGGGATGATCCATATCGTCCTTGAGCAGGGTCAGCTGCCATTTCCCCGAGATCGCGGTGGCATAGCCGGCATCTCTCAGGGAGTGAGCTACTGTCTGTGTTTCTAAAGTGCGAGGAAAGGTGCCCCACTCGGGATTGCCGACCTGGAAAGGATAACGTCCCGTCAGGAGGCTGATGCGCGAGGGATGGCAGACCGGCATGCTGTAGGTGTGATCGAAGCGCATTCCGGTAGTCGCGAGACTGTCCAGGTGGGGCGTCTCATAGGAAGTCCCTCCATAGGAACCCAGTACCTCGCGTCCGACGTCGTCGGCTAGAATCAATAAGATGTTCGGTGTCTCAGCGGTTTCGGCTGGCTCAGTTTGCCGCTGGCAAGCCCAGCTCAGAGCCAGGTAGGCAAGCAACAGAAACGAGAAGGAGTAGCGTCCACTCATTCTAGACGAATTTTATTTTGGCAACCGCCCGGCGTCAATCGGGTCGGCGAAGTAGCGGTGGCCTCCAGGCAGCCGTTCTTCCGGGCCAAAGGGTCGGAGGAAGAAGACTTCGGCCTGGGGGCCAAAGCTACTAAACCACCCTTCCTCTCTTGCAACCTGCAACCTGCAACCTGTAACCTGCCAACCTACAACGTCATGCCAACCAACGGCCTGCTCAAACGGATCGGACCAGCTTTCATCGTCGGAGCCTGCATCATTGGTCCCGGTAGCGTGACGCTAATGTCCCGCACCGGCGCACTCTACGGATACTCGATGCTCTGGTTGGCGCTCCTGTCAGGGGCACTCATGGCCGGCTTCATCGCCCTCTTCATGCACTTCGGCATCCATTCTCCCTACACCTTCCTGGAACAGGTACGTCTCAAGCTGGGTCGCTGGTTCGCCGTTCTCTGCGGTCTCTCCCTGGCCTCTGTGAGCGCGACATTCCAATTTGGTAACAACCTGGGCGTGACCGCGGCGACGTCGACGATTTGGGAGGGAGCGCCGAAGTTGCTCTGGCCCTTGTTCTTTACGGGCCTCTCAGTGGCCTTCCTCTTCGCCTTCAAGAATATCTATC
>JAKZYH010000632.1:0-2660 GCA_047514575.1 Acidobacteriota bacterium
CTTTGTTTGTAGGGGGATAGGAGTAGAGTGATTATAATCTTACAGTTAAGTGAGCTTTAAGTCCTTTGGAATCAACAACATCAAACCGGACACTAGTGTCCCAGATTGATAGTACCGAGCCCAGGCCCGGTGCTGCTGCCGGCGTGCACGGGACTCCGGCCGCGCAGTTCGGGGAGCCCGAACGTAGTACGGCCGTCACCACCGAAAGTCGTGTCCAGGATTGAGAAGAGAGCAGAATTCTGTGAGATCGACAGCAACTGCCTATTACAAAAAGGCCCACCTGCGAGGAGCGAAGTTGCCGCCAAACATGACGATCTCAGCCAAAAAAGGTTCCGACATTAGTGTTCGATCCTTTTACGTGCGCGGCCGGTGCTTACCGATCGGCGAGGTAGTACTCGCAATGTTGGGACCAGGACGGAGTCTAGCGTCCTGGTCCCGTTATCTACCCCCTTGCGAATCCTAGTTTCGACTCGGGAAAGTACCGGCAAGCGCGATACAGAAATAGATGCCCAGATAAGGACTCCTAATGTTGAACGACCGGTTACCACCGGTGCTGGTAATACTGGTGGCATGCATGTTCGTATCTGCATCGGCGGAGGAATAGTCTGCGGCCGAATTCGCTAGTGCGTTGCCCGAAGCACCGGCCAGGGTGCCATCATCGTCCACGGCCCTGAGAGTATGAGTGTGAGAGGGTAGGTTGTTGGTCGTTAGAGTCTCGGTTTCTGCACCGCCCCTCGCACCCTGCCTGATGTCACCCAATCCAGCCCCTCGGCCGGGGTGCACGGGACTGCGGCTGCGGAGGTCGGGAAGCCCGAAGGTGGTGCGGCCATCGCCGCCGTAAGTCGTACCCAGAAGCGAAAAAAGAGCGCTGTTCTGGGCGATTGGCAGAAGCTGCCCATCGCAAAAAGACCACCCGCGGGGGGCAAAATTGAAACCAACCATCTTGATCTCGCCCAGGAAGGGTTCTGACATACTACGTCCTCCTTAGTTTTCTGATTTGCGTTTTAGGAAACGGCCTCAACCGCCTGGTCGAGGCTCACAATCTCAGCGCCGGATGGCTACGCCGAAGTCTAGAAACTCGTTTTCAGCAAGTCAAGCACAAACTGGTTGGAGGCGGTCTCGACCAGAAAGCCACCGTTCTTCCAACCTGGTCTCTGCCCCGGAGAAGGGGACAGACTGTTTCTGCTCCCGCCTCTTCTTGCTTTGTGACCACCAGAGATCGCTCCTCGTCCTGTGATAGCTTCGACCAGGACTTGGCACTCGTGTTGACGTTCATTCTTTCGCAACTTCAGCGGTTCGGACGTTATGGAAGAAGCGCGACAACTTTGCTACTGTGGGGGAAGATACGAGTGGGAAGAATCATGGAAAGAGTCGAAATCCAGAACTACGGAGACATCTTCGAGGTGTCCCAAGGAAGAATCGATGAGGCCCAGATACGGACCGCCGAGGTCGAAGCCGTCGTCGATACGGGAGCAACCTACCTTTGCTTACCCCCCTCGGTCATTCGCGAACTGGGACTTCTCTACTCCCATTCGCGGCCCGTCCAGACCGCCAACGGGGTCGTGGAGCGGCGCATTTTTCGCGGTGCCGAGATCACGATCAAGGGTCGGACCGAGGAACTGTCGGTGATGGAGAACGATGAGACGACACCGGCCTTGATCGGATATATAGTGCTGGAAGTCCTCGATTTCGTCGTCGATCCCAGGTCCCAGGAGCTGATTCCAAATCCGGCTCACGAAGGAAAGTGGATGTCGGATTTGTACTCCATAGCGTAGTTCCCTCTCCCCAAACCTGACTTGACTAGTCAGACTATCTGAGGTAGAGTCTCCATCCCGTGAAGGATCTTTATTCCACCTACGAGGCCAAAGCCAAGCTGAGCGAGATTCTCCGCCAGGTTCGCTCGGGTAGGACGATCCGGATCTCGCATCGTGGAGAGCCGATTGCCGAGATTCGCCCCATCGACGGGAGCCCGGCGGGCTGGGAAGGGCGGGTCCGAGAGCTGACGGATCGGGGAGTGCTGGTGCGGAGCGAGCGCTCCAAAGCCAAGCTGGCTCCCGTCCAACGAAAGCCCGGAGCGCTAAGCAGATTTCTGGTGGAGCGCGGCGAGTGAGCCCGGCCTACGTGGATTCGTCCTGTTTCGTAGCCATCGCCTTCGAAGAGCCCGGCTACCAGGGCCTCGTAGAAAACCTCGAGGACTACGACGAACTCTTTTCCTCAGCCCTTCTGGAGGCTGAACTACGCGCCGCCTTGGCCCGCGAGGGAGTGAGCGGAGACACCCAGATGCTCCACAACATTTCCTGGGTGCTGCCTCAGCGACCTCTCAGTCCGGAAATAACTCGGGTCCTTGCCTCCGGCTATCTGCGCGGCGCCAATCTGTGGCATCTGGCTTGCGCTCTCTTTCTCGCAAAAACGCCACGTGACCTCGACTTCGTGACCGTCGACCGGCGACAGGAGAAGGTTGCCAAGAGCCTGGGATTCGGCTCCGGTCTCTGATGCGTTTCAACTCTCAATCCTCTTGGAATAGGCCTTTAAACTGGTCTAACATATGGTCATGTTCACACTGCCCTTATCCCAGGCTAAGGCTAAGCTGACGAAACTCCTTACCGAGGTTGAAGAACTCGGGGAAAGATTCGTGATCACCCGATCAGGCCGGCCGGTAG
>JAKZYH010000633.1:0-4420 GCA_047514575.1 Acidobacteriota bacterium
TTCCACCACGGGCTGCTAGGTACAGGGTCGAGGACGATATGGGGTCGATCCTCAGTGGGCCATGGGGAAGACCGGGCGATTGTTTCTGCCTCCAGGTGACGCCGGCATCTCGACTGCGAAATACGTCCCCTTCCCATTCGACAGCATAGAGCGTAGACGAATCCCGCGGGTCGACCTGGACAGATGAGATTTTGCGGGCGCTCAACTCGATTGGCTCCCAACGTTTCTCACCGAAACCTTCGGATAAGCCCACCGCGAGAGCCAAGGCCAGCAAGATCGTCAGGGATCGGTAGATATTTTCGACCATTTCTGCCCTGGTTGAGTGCTCCTCAGAGTTTCCCCGAAATCTCTGCTGAGCTGGGGCCCGGTCGTCAGGACCAGGCCATCGGTAATTGCTTGGGAGTCACTTTGCTATGGGGCACCACTTCGACGTCTGAACACTATGAGACCTGAGTTGCTCTCCCTTCGGGGTGTAAGTGGAACCGCCGACAGGAAGCTCTGATCGAAGTCCCCGAGGAGTTGCTGGCAACCAGCGGTTCGGTGGATCAAACAACGACGTGACCCTGCTCGTGTTCTGTGGACCCAACACTGGCCAAGGGCTTCTCCTTGTACCCGCTAATTGTAGCTGTCTATATTCTGTCATATCTGCTTATCCACTTTACTCTAGTCGCGTGTTTAGGTTTTCGCTGTCTTCGCTGTAGGTTGGTTCGGAAAAACTGGCGAAACGCCGTGCAAACCCACCCCGCTAACGCGAGGCCGATGGTTCGATCAGTCGGCCCCAGAGTTCCTCCATGGACCGCAGGAAGACAGTGGCGTCGAGGGCTTCGATCGAGCTGGCCCGGTTCATCATATTGAAGAGAGTCGCCGCGGCTTCGTCGCCGAGACGATTAAAGCTGTTCTTCAGCGCGCCGGACATTTCGTCCTTGCGTGTCTGGTCGAGTTCCAGATCGGGAATCAGATCGAGCTCTTCGCGTAGACCACGCACTCTGCGCTCGAAACAGTAGCCGGCATTCATGAAGTTATAGAGGACCTTGCGGCTCGGTTTGACCGACTGGCTGACGCCCAGCCGATAGTAGGCATCGCAGATCTCAGTGCCTCCGTCGACGACCCTCAGCAGATCCGCGCGGGCCTGGTCGGTCCTGTCCCGATCCAGATGAAGGATTGCCGATAGATAGAGTGCTGACTTGGATTGGGGCAGATGGGTCAAGGCCCGATCCACCCACCTCCGAGCCTCCTCGGGAGACTCGCTCAGGTAATAGTTGTAGGACTTGTAGTAGCAAACCTTGCCCTGGTAGGACCGCCTGGACTGGTTGGAAACGGTTCCCCAGCGAGCCGACTCATCGCCGAGCAGCGAGTCCAGTGCAGCCTGTGACTCTCCATATCTTCCCAGGAAGTGAAGGGCGACACCGCGTCCGAACAACCCCGCGACGTGTTTGGGGTCCCAGCGCAGTCCTTCGTCGAAGTAGCCTAGGGCACGTTGGTACAGATGCAGGGTCGATAAGTGCGATTCGCCGAGCGCGAACAACGCCTTTGTATAATCGGGTATCAGCTCGACCGCCCTGGCGAGGGCCTCAATTCCCTGGCGGTAACGCCTTGCCTCCAGTAGAGATTGACCCTGGTACGCCAGGAGCTCCCCAAAGCGGGGATGCTCGCCCAGATGAGCGGCAGGATCTCCAAGGCGTCCTTTTCTCATAGACAGATAGAGCGCGAGCGGAGTGACCTCGGCCTGGTTCAGAATGCCTCGGGCCTTTTCGACGTGAGCGCAGCTCGGTGCTGGTGTCTTCGCCTGGAGGAGGTGCAGGTAGGCTGCCACCATCGGGTCTTGTTGTCCCAGTGGGGACGAATTCAGGCAGGACTTGGATGCGTCGATTGTCGCCTCGTTACCGTTGCCGGTGCCGAGGCCCTCACGGGCGGCTCGACAAAGCGCCTGGTGGAAGTCTGAAATCGCCCAAGAACAGAGGGAGTCCAGTCTTCGGGTCTGGGAAGAGGAGAAGATACCTTCGTCTAATTCCCGCATCAGGACCAGAAACCGAGTCAAGAGGAGTTGGTCGAGCACGCTGTTGCTGGACGAGCTCTCATACTGTTTTTCATAGTGGGACTCGGCCCTTCGCCATTCAGCGAGGTGGGGATCGGCGAGATCGCGACCCGAGTCGAGGGTTGCAGCAGGATCCTGTCGGTCGCGTGCTGCCTGATCGGACCGGCTTGTCCGATCGGACGGGACCTGCACCGTCTTTCTCGAGGTACATGCGACAGGGAGAATCGTCAACAGAGCCAACAGTGTGATGAAATGGCGGAGGCTCATGATCGAGGTCGGAGCATCGGTGTTCGAGCGCCCATCAGGCGCGGGCCAGCTTGGACCCGAATGCGGTTGATGGTGAAGGTCCGCTTTGACTGTCCGTAGTACGTATAGCTTACCGAAAATTGCACGAGTTTTCCTCCGAAGGCCTCAGGAACGCGCTGAAGTACTCGTCCAAATCGGAGCGACAACGGTACCTGTCGAGGCTGAAGCGAAGCTAGTATGTATAGGAGGATTTCCCATGAATGTCACCAGTGTTTATCCTGTGCTCAGGAACTGGCGATCCTGCAGGTTGGCCACCCCAGCATTCCCGAGGGCTATAGCTCTCCGTCTCGGGGGGTGTTGATCAACTTCGAGGTGGAGGATGCCCAGAGCGCACACGATCGCCTCGTGGACCAAGCCGGCCATCCCGTCGTGTTGTCTTTGAGGGACGAGGACTTCGGCCAACGTCACTTCATCCTGCGCGACCCCGCTGGAAACCTCGTCGACGTGATTCAAAGCATCCCGGCCTCCGAGGAGTACGCCCAGAGTTATACTGAGATCTGAGCTGGTTGTGACCGGACGACGCATAGACGGGCCTGGGCACGGACTCTTCAAGACAGACGGCTCTAGTAGGCGATCCGTTGGTGATTTCGGATGCCCCATTCGAGAAAGAAACCTGGCTAGCTCCTACCGCAACCGATGGGTTGAAGCCACTCTAACTCTGAGTTAGAATCGTAGCGTGTTCGAGTTGCGGCTCTCACAGGCGGCTTTGCGGTCGTTGAAGAAGGCGCCTCGGGAGGTCGCGCAGCGGATCCGCCGAAGACTGGATGAACTTGCGGTGGATCCCTTTTGCATGCCCAATGTGAAGAAGTTGACCGGACATCCCGGTTACAGGCTTCGGGTTGGGGACTGGAGGGTACTCTACCTGGTGGAGAGACAAATCCTGGTCGTTCAGGTTATTGAGATTGGCCAGCGCAGGGAGATCTATCGATGAGCGTGCAGATACTTGAACGTGACGGGCACCCGGCCTTTGTCGTCATGCCGATCGAGGAGTACCAGCGTCTTCTGGATGCCCTCGAAGATGCCCATGATGTGGTCGCGATCGAAGCGTTCCACCGTCGGCTCATCTCAGGCGAAGAAGAGACCCTGCCAATTTCTGTTCTAGACCGAATCTGGTCCGGTGAAAACCCGCTGCGGGTGTTGCGCGAGTACCGTAGCCTGACGCTGCAGCAACTCGGGGATGCCTGTGGAGTCAGCAACTCACATATTTCCCAGATTGAGAGTGGGAAACGCTCGATGTCCACACGAGTGCTGAAGAAGTTGGCTGAGGCTCTGCGGATTGACGTTGATCTGCTGTTATGAACGTGTTCGGACCGGCTCCAGAGGTATCGATGTGGACTGTTGTTCGACCGCCTCAGCCGCCAATCAGCGTAAGAGCGTAGACTGTCTTAAAACGATATCTGAGTGCCTTAACCGGACCGCAGTGTTCCAGTGACACCAAGTACGAGAGATTCGGGCCAGGCTGGAGCTGCGCGACCCCAAGATTCAATAGCACCCCCTAAAGGACGAAGTCAGCTGGGCCTGGGAACTTCCCCACCTATTTGGTGTCGTAGACATGGATCACGCGATCCTCTGAGTCGCCATCGTCGTTCAGATCCATGTCTCCCTGGTGATTCTCATCAACGCGAAAGACCAGCCGATTCTTCTCCATCTGGACGTTGTCCACCGCCAGGCCGACGTTGGTGATGATCCCCTTCTTGGCGTCATAGACATGGAGTACGTCTTCGTCTGAGTCTGCATCCCCGTCGCCGTTGAGATCGCTCCCCTGCCGTTGCTCCTCGACCCGGAAGCTCACACTATCCTTTTCCATCTGAAGGTCGCTGTTCGCCACCAGGCCCAGGTTGGTCGTGGTGCCCTTCTTGGCGTCATACACATGGATCACGCGTTCGTCGGAGTCTGCGTCCCCGTTACCGTTGAGATCGGTGTCGCCCTGCGCTTCCTCGTCAACCCGGAAGGCCACCCGATCCTTTTCTATGCGGATAGAGTCTGCGACCAATCCCACGTTGGTGACGACTCCGGTCTTGGCGTTATAGACGTGGAGCACCCGATCGAACGAGTCCAGATCGCCGTTGAGGTCGGTGC
>JAKZYH010000634.1:0-4948 GCA_047514575.1 Acidobacteriota bacterium
CCGGCACGATGGCAGGCCCGGATTTACCGCCTTGTTCCCAGCCGCCGCGGAAATCCAGCCGCAAGCCCCCTTGCGCCTGCTCACCGCTGTGACATACTGAACAGTTTTCCACCAAGGTGGGGCGAATCTCGCGTTCGAAGAACTCTAGGGCGGTGGGACTGAAGTCCTTCTCACCAGCCTCCGCAGAATAAACCGTGCCTAAGGCCCAACAAGCCAAGCCCAGAGCGACTGTGAGTGACGTTCCCTTGCGTGATAAAAAGCGTGAGCAGAACCTCTTCATTGTTAAACTCACTGCATTTTACAAAATTTTACAAAATTGGCTGACCCAAACCTATCTGTAGTCCAGGCCTACTCAAGACAAAAAAACAAAAAAGCTCATTGAAAATCCTGCGTAAAAGTATTAACTCCAGGCCAGCCTTTGTCAAGGCAAATGCTTTCTGCTGCCCTTGATGGGCAAGACTCGAAATGTGTTTTTCGAGCCAAGGGAACCCAGGTAGGCGGTAACCTTGAGATCCGTCAGAAAGTGGCGATCGGATTTAAGGGAGAACCGGTTCCGCCCCCAACGGGCAGGGGGGCAGCTGTTAAGAGAAACTCCCAGCGTTCACGGCTAGCAGCCGCCTCGCCCAGTGCCTCCAAATCGCAGCTATCAAAGATGTGTACGCCCATCGCAATCAGGACCAGCTGGTGGATCGGGTGTGAGAGTCCCTTGACCCCGGAAGGGAGGACATCGCTCGCTGCCTCGCTCCCGAGCAATGCCACGTCCCGCTCCTTCAACCACCGAGCGCAGGAAACGTGAAGCCCGGACGATCTTTTCGACACATCCCATGGTCCAACAGCAGCCCGCCGCGCCCAGCGACCCGTTCGTAGGAAAACGGCATCCCCACTCGACACTCTCACCCCCGCTTTCTTTTCCCACGCTTCCAGATCTTCCGGGTAGATGGGAGTCCCGGGTTCCAGATAGGGAACACCCTTGAGCCTCGGAATATCGAACAGAATACCGCGCGTGAAAATCCCATCTTTCAGTTTATGAATGCCCAGCCGCCGGGCACCCTTTTCAGACACCTCTTTCTTCGAGTAGCCGTTGTACATCTTGCCTTGGTAAAACATGTGACAGAGTGCATCCACGTGAGTGTGTGCGAATCCATGGTAGGAAACCGAGTAGGTGTCACCGGCAAACTGTTCCGTTCGCGTTATAACGTGACGAAAAGGAGAAGGATTGTCGATCGCTTCCTCCTTATCGACGTCTCTTGCGAGAGAAACAGAGAACCCTTCCTTGACCAGAGCAGCGGCTTGCTTACGCTTCTGAGGCGTAATCAGGTTGATTGCCCCCAGCTGATCGTCCCTCCCCCAGCGTCCCCAGTTAGAGAGTTCGCTCATCCAACGATCTGTATCTTCTTTGGTCAGCTGATGCCGTGTCTGGGCAAAGGCCCCCTGCTCAGCGAAGTGAGTTGGGGCTGAAAACAAAAGCATGGCAAGAAGCACAAGTCGGCCGATTGTCATGGTATGTCTCCCCTTTTGGTCGTGCGTATTGACTGGTCCATTATTACCTCGTAGGTCACTCGAGTCAAGCGGAGCGGGCCCACCGAATGATCCGCTTCAGGCGCCGAATTTCTTCCTGCGAGAGCTCCTCCTTACCCGGAGAAGCTGAGATAATCGGTCCGTCCGCCATCTGCGGTGAGGGCTTGTCCCTGTCACAAAGCGGCGTTATTTACCAGCACGTCAATGGTAGTGAACCTTTCGACCGTTCTGTCGACCATAGCCTGCACGGCTGAACGATCCGCAACGTCTGCTTGTATCGCTTCGGCCTCTCCTCCCAAAACCTGGATTGCCTTGACGACTTCCTGAGCAGCAGTGTGATTGCTCACAAAGAAAAAATACAAAATGGAATGCACAAGAACCAGGACATTCCCCAAAAATTGAGGGTGAATTCTCTCAAGTAGTTGAGAACAAGAGAGTAGGGCGATAAGGGAAGTGGGATGGGTTGAAATTGGGAGAAAATGGGGGAACTGTCGACCCCCAAAAGTGTGGGTCCCTAGCGCTTAGACTGGTTGGCGGAACTCCAAACCCAACAACCAATTAAGCGGAGGGACCCAGATGCATGATGCCAAAGTAGCGTGGAAGATTCGAGAGCAGCTGAGAGAATTTTCGGGGAAGGTCTCTGAAGGATTACCGAAGACCGCCGCTCGTTTGATCCGGGAGGTGCTCTACGGGATGCAGTGTCGGGCGTCGGTCCGGCTCAGCGAGATTGCGCGAGCACTGGAGGAGGAGATCGCTCTGAAGAAAGTCATCGAGCGGCTGAGCCGCCAACTCAACCGTCAGGGATTGAGAGGAGCGGTGGGAAAGAATCTGCTGGAGTTGGCGGCCTGGCGGGTGGAGAAGGAGACGCTGTTGATTGTGGACCCCACGGATGTGAGTAAGCCATATGCCCGGAAGATGCAATACCTGGCGCGGGTCCGGGACGGCTCCCGAGGGGAGATCCGAGATGGATACTGGTGCTGTGAGGTGGTCGGAGCGAGGCGGGGGAGTGCCGAGGTGCTGCCGTTGTACCAGGAGCTGTACTCGCAGAAAGCGCCGGACTTTGTGAGCGAAAACGACGAGATCCTCAAGGCGATTGGGCGAGTCTCCAAAGCCACCCAAGGGCGAGGGATCTGGGTGATGGACCGGGGAGGGGATCGGGAGGAGATCCTCGAAGTCCTGCTGAAGCGGGGACACCCGTTCCTGGTGTGCCAGCGGGGGGATCGTCACCTGATCTCAGGGCGCAGCAAGAAGAGCGCCGAGGAGTGGGCGCGTGGTTGTCGGCGCCGCTACCGGGAAGTCGTGATCAAGGAGACGAGTGCGGGGGAGAAGGTCTACCGGTTGGAGTTTGGGGCCCGAGGGGTGCGTTTGCCCGGTTTCGACCAATCGCTGTACCTGGTGGTGGTGGATGGCTTTGGCCCCCGTCCCCTGATGCTTCTGACGAACCAGACGGTCAAACGCTCGCGCAAGAGCCAGTGGCGGGTGGTCGAGAGCTATCTGAGCCGCTGGCGTGTCGAGGAAACGATCCGATTTATCAAGCAGAGCTACGAGTTGGAAGACATCCGTTTGCTCAAGTATGAGCGCCTGCGCAATATGGCCGCCTTGGTCATGATCGCCGCCTTCTTCGCCTGTGTCTATCTGGGTAAAAGGGCCAAGCTGGCCCTTCTGGTCCAACACATCGAGCAGGCAGCCAAACGGATCTACGGCATCCCGGAGTTCCGCTTCTATGCCATAGCCGATGGCATCAAGCAGCTCCTATTCGGCCGCCACAGCGGGATTGGCGGGGCTCGACCCGATCCCAGCTCCCGTCAGCTGTCCCTGCTTCCTCTGGGCCTCTGAAAAATGGGGAATGTCCAGACAAGAACCGTTTGTGCTTTGGGTTTAGGCGCGATACAGTGAAAATCCTTTGCTATGGACCAGAGAGACAATCCTGTAATAACTCCCACCCGTCCACAGTCTCGTGCCGCCGGCTGGCGGTTGCCCAATATCCGCTGGTGGATTGTCGGGATGTTGTTCGTCGGGAGTCTGGTGAACTATCTAGACCGCATCGCCGTGTCGATAGTCGCTCCCATAATGCGGGATGAGTTTGGTCTGAGCGCCAGTGAGTACGCTCTGACCGTGAGTGTCTTTTTGGTTGCCTATACGTTCTCTTATGCGCTTGGCGGCAAACTGGCGGACTGGCTTGGAACCCGATTGAGCTATTATGTGACGGTCACCTGGTGGTCCATTGCCGCCTGTTTGCATACTCTCTCTCACTATGTGACTCGCGCGAAAGGCGGCGACGGAGCCGTCCGTGAAGTCGTCGACCTTTTGCTAAAGGCGTCCGGCAAGTGGGAGGAAATGATCGAGGCAATAGGTGGGAAGGCCGCTGTTTGCTAGTTTGACGGGGCGTGTTGCCCAAATCATTTCCAGGTCCATTCGATCTGCCGGTTTGCCGAAGCTTGGAGAACGAGAAGGTGGGCCTCAGCGCCCCGAACAAGCCCGTCGGTGAGCTCCTTCGGCGCACTGAGTCGCCTCCCACTTTCTCTGGCAAGCCATTCGCCGCGCTGAGGCGGCTCCCACCTTCCAAGGAAGACAACAGAGCTGCTCCCGCTGTTTGAGCAACACGCCCTTGACGGTATCCACTTGGAAGGCTGGAGAGAAGAGATTCAGCTATTCGATCACGAGATGGGTGTCGGTGGACTCCACCCCGTCGATGCCCTGAATCTTCGCTAATACAGTCTCCTCCAGCACTTGTTCGTTGGCGACATCTACGAGCGTAAAGACATCGGGGCGTCCCCAGCAAGCGTTGGCGCTTTCCTTGCTCCGCAAAACTTCTGGTCTCTAACTCACGGCCCTGGCCGGGTGGGAAAGGGTGTTCCATTTTCTCGCGTCGGCTTCCTAGCCCGAACCTTTGCCCGGTTAAGTTTAGGTCAATGAGAACAACACAGCCGATAACGCACACGGCTATGGCCTCGCGTTCATCAGTGTGCCGCAGAATTATCGCCCGGTAGGATCCTTCTGGCGGAAAATTTCAGCAGAGTCGAGAGTCACACAGATCGACTTTCCCCTGATGCCTGTGCCGGTTACAGATGAGTTTACCTTCATTCATGCGTCCGACATTCATATAATCCTTCCCACTTCAGGCGGACGCAGAACCCACAGCAGACGTCCGCATTAGCTGACGTTCTTCTCATGTCATGCTGCCTGGGCTGGAGCCCCCGGGTTCGCAGTTTCTTGATCCTCGCTCGTTGTTGGTAGGTGATGGCTCTACGGGGCACCTACCGGCAACGGCATCCCGAAAACACGACTTTCTACCGTTGTTTGGAACACTACTGGGACGAGTTCAAGGAGGTTTACCCCTACCTCTACGAGAAAGATTATGGACGGCTGCGACCGGTGGTCGAGAAAACGGTTGAACGATTTCTCGATTGCGGAATCTTCCGTCATGGCT
>JAKZYH010000635.1:0-2891 GCA_047514575.1 Acidobacteriota bacterium
GGTTTTGACCAATTGCGCCCGGTGCTATCGGCAAAGGCACAATGCAGCGGAAGGAAAACGCGTTCACCGTTCTCGTTGTTCATGTCGGCAGCCTGGTACAGAGTGTAGAGGCGTCCGTCCGAGAGCCGAATGGTCTTGCCGTGCCAGAAATCCTGACCGTCAGGTTCTCCGTCCGCCATCACGACCAGATCTCCCCACGTCTGCCCACGATCGCTTGAAAATAGCCCGATCATACGATCCTTGTAGAGCCCCGCAGGCCTCGGCTCATCATACCCATGCCACCGATCAAATGAAGCAAACCACCGCCCGTCTTCAAGTTCAAGGACAGGATTCGCCGGCGTCGCTACCAGGTTTTTCGGCAATGTGACCGCAAGCGGAGCCGTCCATGTGTGGCCCTTATCCCATGAGAAAAAGAGAACGGGTTCATTTGCAAGTAGGCCCCCGGTTTCGCTCACGAACGGCATGTGCGGGTCTGATCGGTCAGCCCGCATCGCGATCACGACAATTCGCCCGTCGCCCATCATGGAGATCATGCCGTCGCAGTACGAGTAGGGCCGATCATCCCCAGTGTGGTCGTGCAGGAACTTCTCGTGCTTCCAAGTCACTCCGCCGTCCAGTGAGCGCGTCAGGGCGATGTTCATATCTGGGGCGCACATGCCGGCGCCACGCGAGTAGGTACAGATAAACTCTTTCTGGGAGAGCTGCAGCGGACGGGGATAGAAGGCGGACACATGATAATGCGCCGGATCGGGATTCATGTAGATGACATCGCTGTCAATGAGTTCCAGTTTGCTCATGTGTCCTGTCCCAATGGGCTGTTACCATGCTTTCTGGGGCTGCTGGGCAGAGTCAACACCACTTCCCTGACGAAGCACCGGTCACTCTCCTCCCCACATCGGCTGGGCGGTCATGATTCCCCCGTCGACAGGGTAGGTCACACCCGTTACTGCTGATGCACGATCGCTGGCTAGAAACAGGATCACCTCAGCGACCTCTTCTGGCTGCTGGAGCCTGCCGATCGGAATTCGGCTGTTCCACCCATCGATGGTGCCCTGCTCGCCACGTAACCCTGGGCTGGAGGCCGGAACGCCTTCAGTGTTGTCCGCACTAGATTGCGATTCAAGCACGATCATAGAAGCGCCAAAGGGGCCCATGTTCGGCACGGATGGGTGTAGCTACACGATCAGTTTCTAACATTCTCTAACAAAATACCATGCGAAAGGGTTGGGAAATGAGGGTGGAAGCATCCTAGTGGACCGTAACACCTGAATCGCTAGCGCCTGAGCGGCCCTCGAGCCCGATCTCTGCGTTGCGCTTTCTCGCCATAGTCCAAGCTATGCCTGCGTCAGCGCGCCTTGACCTCGGGCCCGAATGGCTCGCTCATCCACTAGCGACAACGGTGAGTCCCGAGGTTGACGGGGGCTCAGCCGCCGGCTAGAGTTCGGAAATGGTTTACCGTAGCCTGTTTCTAGTCTCCGTGTGTGCCCTTCTCGTGCTCCCGTCCCACGCCAAGGAAAAGGTCATGATCCTGAGTTGGGGTGATGTCATTTGGCAGCACCGAGGAGAGGGAACCGCCCAGCTGGACACTCCGCAGAAGGTCCGCGAGGCTGCCCTGATCTGGAAGTCCCGAGGAGTCACCAAGGTCTTGTTCCGGGTCGATGACTTTCGCATCGTCCTCTTCCACGAGACCAAGCCCGCTTACAACAACCGCTACGCCCAGGAATGGTCGAAGGTCTCAAAGCGAGCCTGGGATGAGGGACTGCTGAAGGTCGCCGTCGAGGCGATTCACCAGCAGGGCATGAAAGTCGACATGTGGATCACCATCTTCGACGAGGGATGTCCTCACGAGGTCCTCTATGGGGACAACCACTTCTTTTCCTGGCAGTCCCGTTTTACTCGGGACAACCCTCAATACCTCTCCTGCGATCGATCCCTCACTCCGAACCAGCGGCAGTACCATTGGGGCGTACTGGAGTGGGCCTATCCCGAGGTGAGGCGCTACATGCTGGACGTGATCCGTGCCTTTTCCGACCCTTTTGATTTCGATGGGGTCTTCCTGAGCGTCCGTTCCCATGCCCCTCCGGCAGAGCATGCCGACCAGTTCGGGTTCAATCGACCGGTGGTAGAGGAGTTTCAGCGGAGATATGGAAGGAACATCCTTCAGACCAGTTTCGATCTCGAGAAGTGGAGAGACCTCAGAGGCGAGTATTTCACCAGCTTTCTGAGCGAGGTCAAGAAGCACGTCCAGAGCAAGGGACAGACCCTTTCCATCGGCGTGGCCCAAGGAGACTATATCGGTCCTCCCTTCGGCAATATGAAGCTGCAGTGGCGCTACTGGGTTTCCGAAGGGATCATCGACGGCCTGGTCATCGGTCACATCACGAATGAAAGAGCCCGCTATCCCAGGCGTGCCCAAAGAGCGATGGGCTACATCCACAATCAGGAAGAAGGGGTAGGACTTCCACCGATTGAAGAGGCCGTGCGGGACGACTATGGACCTCTCTGCCAGCGGTATGGAGTTGGTCTCTATCTACAGCCCCGCAACTTCAATCTCAGCTTCGCCCACCCCAGCTATGGCAAAGGCTCGCAGGATGCCGAGGTGCGAGAGAAGCTTATCCAGGCATTCGAGAAATCCCGCAGCGTCACAGGTATCCTGTACAGCTATCGACGGGTGATGGAGAACCCTTGAACGGCTTGCAATCCCATCGCGCTTGTCTGCGGGTAGACTCCCCCAAAAGCTCTTCTATTCTAATAACTCGAAGACAGGTAAGCCACTGGTTTGACCAGTGAGACTTTCAAGGTTTGACATTTAGAATCACGACTGTCCGGTTGGAGTATTCAGATATGGTGACAACAGGATTGTCATCAATGAGTAAGAAGGGTAATGGAGG
>JAKZYH010000636.1:0-12424 GCA_047514575.1 Acidobacteriota bacterium
TTTGTTGCTCTTCTTGTACGCAACCCATTCTGGGTTGAAATCCAGGGCAAGCGCCTCTGACCCAGGGTTGGGAAACCCTGGGCTGAAATACGGAATCCCTTCAGGATTCACCTCGCTCCTGTGCGCTCAGGCCCCATCACAGCAGCAGCTGACGCCAAATGCCAGAATTACTCTGTCCGAGCAAGTCCTGATTCTTCAACCACTTAGAAATTGGGACTTGCATGGTCACGAACGGCACATCGCTAACCACTTGATATCATTCGACTGCTAACCGGACAGTAGTGTTCCAGTGTACTAATACATTGGATCCCGCGCCCGGTCAGGACGCGGTACGGGATTCTCAGATCCCGATCTCGCTCTCTCGTCGGCCGTCGGCTTGGAAAAAGAGATTTCCCAAAATCGCCCATTCATGACCCATTCGCAGCGAGGTGTGATCTCGGCTGGAAGCTGGTCCAGCGGAGGCAGAGAGGTGAAGAGATCGTTGCGCCAGATCATGAAACGTGCCCACAGACGATCGCGTTTGGTGGGCTCGATACCTTCATCGAAGATGGAGATGATTCCACCGGCTCGAGTGACGCGGATCATCTCCAAGATGGTGTTCGCTATCTGGTCGCCAAACTGGTTGATCGCGCCGTAGTGGATGACAGCATCGAAAGACTCGTCTCCATAAGGAAGCTGGAAGGCGTCGCCCTGTAGAAGCCGGACTTCGGTGCCAAGCTGGGCAGCTCGTCGTCGGACCTTTCTGATCATGGTCGGTGACAAATCGAAGCCGTGGAGCTCACCGGTAGGTCCAATATTGCTCAGGATCGGCTTCAAGTTATCGCCCGTCCCGATGCAGTGATCGAGGACTCGGTCACCTGGACGTAAGCGAAGTCGAGTGATCAGACGCTTCCGTTCCGAAGGAAGCCAGCACCATGACAAGATTGAGAAAGCCAACATCAAGAGCCAATATCCGCGCGACTGTGCCTCCAGCGACTCGATGCGACTCTCTAGATTCGGCTGTTGCCATGTCATCGTCGGTCACTCCGAGGGCCGGGCCCGGGCAGTTGTCGAGATGGTTGGAATGGCGGCCACCAATCCGGTGCTTCGGGAAGCGACTGCAACGTAGTTATGGCGGAATCGGGGTGCCGGCAAGTGACTCTCGAGATACTTTTCATAGAGTTGCTCTGCTCCCATCGTGTGTTGCAGTTCCCAACCTTCCCCTTGTAGGAAAGTGCTCAGATCGGCTGGATCGATGCTGAAGCGTCTGGGCTCACCCAACAGTCGCGTCGCGACGATGCCAGCTGCTCTCAAGGCCAGCGGCCGATTGGTACCAGTCTGGTAGAGTGGATCCACGGCCAGAAGACTCCCCTGGCTCGCGACCTTTCTGAGCTCTCGGAGCATCTCGCGGACGGTCTTCTCATCTAGGTACTCCAAGACGCCCTCGCACAGAAAGAACGCCGGTCTACTCGACTTGAAGCCTGAGTCCAACAGACTGGCGGCGAGTGAGTCCTTCCTGAAATCGACGGTGACGAAGTTGACTGTGGAGGTGTGTCCCGTGCGGGTCAACCGAGTCCTTTTGCGTGACTGTGTCGCGGCCTGGTCGACCTCAAAGTATTGCAGGCCCGGTTTCCCCAAGCGAAGGGCACGTGAATCGTAGCCGGCTCCGAGGATGACGACCTGGTCCACCTGTTTGCTGGTTGCCTGAAGGATCTGCTCGTCGAAGAAGCAGGTGCGACCGCCGACGTTGACCAGAAGCTCGCGGAACCAGGGCCACCTGACGGCATCTGTACCTAGCAGTGGGAGTAGACTGCGCCACCCTGCCTGCAGAAACAGCCGGGCATAGGGATCCTGGACCGGCCCCAATCGCGAGGTCAAAGCTGCCCGCGCTAGAGTGGTGATCTGAGCTGTCGTAGATGCCGGACGGAATCTCACGAGAACCTAGGAAAAATCTAAGCAAAGATCAAAGAATCTTCGATGGAATCAAGAAGCCTCTGTCCCGGTTCAAAGGTATAGTACACCTATAGGGAGGCTTGTCGTCGGGTTTCCGGTTCAGCCCGATCAGGTAGGCAATGACGATGGTTAAAAGTTTGGTTATCTACGGAGCGGGATATCCTGATGTGGTCAAACTGGTGGACCGCATCAATGCCGTCGACAAGCAATGGGAGATCAAGGGCTTTATTGACGACCTACCCGAGAATCAAGACTCCACGTTCATGGGATATCCTGTCCTGGGAACCTCCGAGCTAATTGGGCAGCTCGTGACGACCGGTACATGGCTCTTCAACAACGTTTGCAGAACCACCTCGGCACGTGGGAAAATAGTGGCTCGACTTACGGAGGCGGAGTGTAGGTTGGCTACCCTGGTGGATCCCTCCGTGGGACTGGAATATGCTCGGATCGGCGAGGGGACCATTATCAACAGAGGGGTTGCCTTGGGAGCGAATGTTAAAGTAGGGAATCACTGCGCGGTTCGCTACAACAGCATAATCAACCATGACAATGTCCTTGAAGACTGTGTCTTCGTTGGGCCTGGGGTGACCCTGAGCGGTCATGTGACGATTCGGCAAGGTGCTTTCGTCGGAGCTGGTAGCACCATTCTCGAGCACCTCGAGGTCGGAGCTGATTCCGTGATTGCCGCGGGTTCTGTGGTGCTACGGGATGTTGGTCCAGGTGTCCGAGTGGCTGGTGTTCCCGCCGAGAGTATCTGATCGCCAACGGTGCCCATAATTGATTTCCAATGCGAATTGACAGAGACCTGATTTTCCAAGAGTCTGGCATCCTGGGCGAGAACCTGGAGCTGCAGCAGCTGATCCAGGAGTGTGCACAGGCGTCGCGGAAAGCAGGAGAGTCGACCCTCGAAAACTTGGTTTCGACCCAACCCCAAAGCAACCTGGGAAGTGTCGGGGAAGGCTTTGCGGCGTGTCTTGCATGAGGGAAAGGACGTCAGCGATATTCGTACGGAAGAAGGGCTCAGCAATTGCCTGGTCTTTCATACCAGGAATCTTCCTGGATCTGTGGTCGACGATCAGGTGCTTTCGCTACGTCGCCGTGTCGATCGCGCCGTGGAGTCGTGGCTAGGCTCCCTGTTTGAAGATGAGTTTTCGATCGGTGTCACCGGACACTTCATGTATCCGCCGGGCGGGTATATGGGATGGCATACCAACCATCGCAACCCCGGCTGGAGAGTCTATGTCAACTTTGCTGAGCAGCCGGGAAAGTCGTTTTTCCGTTATCGTGATCCCGAAACCGACCGGATCGTGACGAGTGTGGACGATATCTGGAACCTTCGGTTGTTTCAGATCAGTCCTGAGCTACCGCTCTGGCACGCTGTCTATTCCGACACCTACCGCCACAGTTTTGGATACCGAGTAATCCGCAAGGGCTCCTAGACTGAAACCGTGAGGCCGCACGGCATCGACTATTCGGTCGTCGTCCCCGTCTACAACGGCCGGGAGACAATCCGCGAACTGGTCCATCGAATCAGGCAGGTATTCGTCGGTATTACGGAGCACTACGAAGTGCTCCTGGTCGATGATGCGAGTTCGGACGATAGTCCGACAATTGCCTCTTCTCTTGGCGAAGAAGACCGACGAACCCGCCCGCTGCAACTGGAACGCAACGGCGGGCAGCACCGCGCGATCGTGCAAGGGTTCAACGGGAGTCGGGGTGCTCGCGTGATTGTCCTGGACGACGATTTGCAGCATCCTCCGGAAGAGATACCCAGACTGATTGAAGCCCTCGAGCAGGGACACTCGGTTTCGATCGGTCGTTTCCAGGTCAAGAGGCATCCTCTCTATCGGAGGGTCACCAGCCGTATCAAGAGGACGGTCGAACACTGGATCTATCGAACCCCGGGCCGTTTGTACATCTCAGGATTCCTGGCGTTGGATGGAGGGGTTGCACGTCGTCTGGCGAGGAAAGCGCCTACCAACCTCTATCTCCCCGCCGAGATCTACAAGATGGTACCGCTAGAGCAGATCGTCAATGTCGACGTTCGTCACGAGAGCAGCCGAGTCGGTCGCTCGCGCTACGGTATTTGGAGATCAGTGAAGTTCCTTTACAACCTCGTCCGGCAGGGTTTTCGCTAAGGCTGGCCA
Source organism: Acidobacteriota bacterium (assembly GCA_047514575.1). Classification (GTDB taxonomy): domain Bacteria; phylum Acidobacteriota; class UBA6911; order RPQK01; family JAJDTT01; genus CAUZIZ01. The sequence continues at coordinate 4,080 of JAKZYH010000636.1, forward strand.
AGAATATTTGAAGTTTTGATTTCCACCGATCGGACGCGAAACTGTCGGCAGAGTGGCCCTTTCCAGGAGGCCGCTTCAGCGGCTTGGCGCGAAGCGTATTAGACCCGGTGTTTACGCCGGGGGGCAGCAGCTTCTCCTCCCTCCCCTGAGGGCCGTTTACGGTCCTTCTCGAGCGGCGGCTTTAGCCCTCGTGGACCCGGAGCCTGGCTGAAGCCTTTCCCCGAGAAGCCCGCTGAAGCAGGCTCCAGCAGCCGCTTGCCCGCCCACCCGACCCTGAAGGACCAGTCTAGTACGCTTCGCGCGGAAGTCTTCTCCAGAGTCTGAAGGTCCCGTTTTCAAAGCTCAACTCGAACAATTCGGGCGGAGGGACAAAGTCTCTTGAACTTGCGTCCTTGGTAAGGACGATCAGGTCGAGCTTCAGCTTCGCATATACCTTCTGCAGATCCACAGACTCGTATAATCGGAGAAGCCGTTTCTGTTCTTCGTTTGGAATCGCGAGATTCCAGGAGCTGTTGATATCCGTGCGCCGAATCTCCTCTCGCACCGCAGGATCATAGTCCGAGAGGGGAGAAAAGGTATGGGCTTGGGAAGCCTGATATTTGTCGTGGCTCAGCCAGAAGTTGATCACGTAGGGGCGGTTGACCAGTGCTATGAACTCCTCAGATTCCAGCCCCAGAATGTGGCAGAACGCTGCCAGTCTGTACTCGATCACGCTATCCGGTAAAGGGGTCAGAGCTGGATCCAGAATGAAGGAGTATCCGTTCTGAAAAGAGAGCCACCAAGAAAATAGCTGGGCGTCAAGGGTGCCGACTACCTTGGCTCCCTGGCTTCTGTGGACTGAGAGTTCATTCGCAACTTCAAGGAAGTCGGCTCTATAGTTTGTCAGAGAATGGTACTCCTCAAAGTCAGGCCGCATATGACCGCTTACCTGGGAGTATTGAAGGGCTGAGGACACAGTAGCGACCAAGCTCAACAGGATTACCATCCAGACCCCGAAAGTCCTGACCCCCTTCCCAACGCCCTTTTCACTTCGACCTGAAAACAGCAGAGATCTCAGCCTGAGGGTGGAAAGGAGGAAAACCAGAATAGTCAGGTAGAGCACTTTTTCGAGGTGCTCCGAAAAGTGGTAGACCTGAACCGATTTCCCCAGGACAAATGCCGATACCGGAAGCGCGAGAAGGGAAGCCAGACAGAAACCACAGAGCAGCCAGATGTCCTGTTTCTTAGTCGCGTTCTGGTCGTTGGATTCCGACCGGAGGGCCACGATCAGAAACCAGCCCAGAATGAGCGCCGCTCCCGTCAAGAAGTAGAGATTCAAACTTGGGACAAGGAGGATATTGCCGCGCTCAACCGAGAAAACTCCAAGTCGGATCGGATAATCAGGATGCTCTAGAAGTCGGGACAGGAGAAAGGGGAGGGAACAAACTGAAACCGCTACGAAAAAGACTGAGAGACTCTTGACATCGGACTTCAAACCTTGCCCCGCTTTGAACGAAAGCAAGAGTACATAGAGCATTACCGAAGCAATGACGAGACTGGTTGAAAAGCCAGCATAGAGGTGACTCTGAAAGAGGAAGGAGAAGGCGATCGCCGACCAGAACCAGGTGATCCAGGATCTACCTTGACTGCGGTACTCAGACAAGACGACGGAGATGCGGAACACGCAGATAAGAAAGAGTACTTCGGTGAAGAATGGTCTGGGTATGCGCCAGGCCCAGAGAGACGAGTCCGTACTCATCAGATAAAGGAGCCCGGCGGTGACCGCAGCAACCCATCCCAACTGAATCAATCTGGTCCGGTGGGATGCAAAGGAGCTCCAGGACGAGAGCAGGACGGAACAGAAACAGACCGCACAGAGCAACCCGAAGAGAGACTTGATCAAGGCGCCAAAGGTTGGATTTGCCTGAGCGTACTCAACCAAGTTGGCAATAAATGCCAGCCCTCCTGAAACAGCGAGCAGACTCGCACAGGCAGACCACGATTTGGAGATTCCGAACAGTCGCAGAAGTAAAGATAACGCGAGGTAGTAACTCAAGGCGATGATTACGTCGGCAACAACGAAACCCAGTTCGCCAAAGCTAGCGAAAAATAGAGCATGGGGAAACAGGGGAGGAAAGGGCAGCGATAGACTTTCTTGCAAGTGCTCGACGACAATGTTTTCACCGAGATTCAGTTGCGAAAGCGCTGATATCGCTGGATAGACCTGAATATCGCCCACGCGATACATGGCGAGGACTGACAGAGGCTCCTGTGGATGCTGCAGTCTGGAAATGAGCCAGTAACTGAGCGCTTTTAGAGCGACCAGAAAGAGAAAAATTCGTGCGTAGGTTTCGCGAGGAAGAAGTGTCTCGAGAAACAGGGCCCTGGGGAAGGAATTTGGCAGAGATTGTGGCAAGTTTTTTCTCAGATTGCGAAGCGTGTCCTGGCACCAGAGCGCTTGGCTGACGGTCAGTGTGTGATCAGAAACGGCCCCAGTTTGCTCCGAATCGCTCGGGTCGTAGCGCTGGTCCCCAAGCTGCCGTCTGTCGAGTCAAAGGCTCGAGAGAATAAGACATCCGCAGAGAGACCAAGGCTGCGTCCGTGCTTGCACGGGCGACTGACCCAGAGCTGTAGAATACACTATCTGCGAGATTGAACTGCGAAATGGGATACGAGCCTTCGTTCTCGATCATTGTCATCACCTACAATCGGGCTCGCTACTTGGAGAGTTGTCTCCGCCGCCTGCAATTGCTCGCCTACTCCGATTTCGAAGTAGTGGTAGTTAATGGTCCCTCGACCGACGATACGGAGAGGGTTTTGGAGCTATTTCCAAGAGCCCGAGTCTGCGCGACCGAGGATAGGAATATATCCAGATCTCGTAACCTCGGACTTCACGCCGCGGGGGGGGATTTCGTGTCCTTCATTGACGACGATGCTCTGGCCTCGAGGGACTGGCTTAGGGAGCTGGCGGGGAGCTTCGACAGCGCCCTAGTTGGTGGGGTTGGCGGACTCGTCTACGGGGGGTGTCCCAGGAGGGTGGACTTCTCTTACGGGATCGTCGACCGCTATGGTCGGGTGGACCCCGTCCGACCCAAGTACGGGGATTACAACGATCCCGATGGCTCTAGATTCAATAGCGTCATGGGAACGAACTGTGGATTTCGGCGTTCGGCGCTCTTTCAAATCGGCCTATTCGACGAGGAGTTCGACTACTACCATGATGAGGCCGACATCTGCCGGCGTCTGATAGGTGGGGGTTGGCGGATTGCTCATAATCCTCGGGCAACAGTCGTTCACTTGTCGGCGCCGGGGCCAAACCGACCGAGCCGGTTCGACGTAGACTGGCATACGATTTTGAAGAACACGGTCTATTTTGCGCTGAGGGACGAATCGGCACGAAAGTGGAGGCGCTTGCTTTCCTGCAGGGACTTAGCGGTTATCTCTCGGAGTCGTCTTCTCGAGTTCACCCGATGGTTTCTGTCCCGGAAGGTGAGCTCCCGGTTGTACTGGAAGATCTTGAGGGGTGCATACTCAGGCGTCCGGGCTGGCTATCAAAAGGCGAGGTCTGCTTCTTTCACTAGCTCACCTGTTCCCCTGGAAGAAAGAAGGGAGATCTGCCGCTTCCGTCTGCCCTGAGAGCATTCTCGAGCCTAGGTTTGAGCCACCGGTCTATTACGCTTCGCGCCAGACCGCTAAAGCGGCCTCTTCAAAGGCCACCCCTCAACCTACCCCAGGGGGCCACGCCGCCCCAGCCGAAAGCGGCAACTGTCTTTTGGCCAACTGGAGCCGTTCGTGAACCTTCGGAATTCTGGTCCCCACCGAACCGACGCGACCAGACCAGGTGCTGAGTTTGGTGGACTAGTCCTATCGGTTTCACATCGGAGCAGGTAGACTACTGACGCCCTACACAGATTTGCTACGATGCAGGTAGCAATCCTTTAACTCTCCCTCATGACTCTGCATTGCAAAAAGTGTAACCAGCAGCTGACCGAAGCGCTCTGGCGCGACCAGGGTGAGTACTTCATCCCTTGCTTTGGGTGTGGAGTCCGAAACATTGTCCAGCCCATGCTGCAGATTGTGGGGTACCGGGAAGAGATCCCGTTTCCGAAGCGGAGGAGGTCCTCCTCCAGGCCGACGTCGCCGCTCTCAGTTCCTCGAGGACGAGCGATGGCGACCAAGCCGAGCCGGGTCAGTGCCGGATCCGGCCCGGATTGAGCGGAAGCACCCATAAAACAACTTCGTGAGAAGGCTCAGGACGGGCGATCGTGAATCCACAGAACCCAGACCATTCACGAATTGACGGATTCTCTGGGTCTGGTACGCTACCAACGAAACCTATGCCCAAACCACCTACGAAATCAGATCAGTAAATCATTCCGGTGGAGTCCATCCAACAGCGGATCTATTTGATTCGCGGCCATAAGGTGATGCTGGATAGTGACCTGGCTGAGCTTTATGGAGTCGAAACCCGGGTCCTGAATCAGCAGGTCCGAAGAAACATCGATCGATTCCCCGCGGATTTCATGTTTCGCCTCACTCCCGACAAGTAGTTACACCCCCCATACCGGGTAGTCGCCCCGGAGCGGGTGGCTTGGAGCCGAGGGTTAGCGCTTCACGCCTTCTACGATGCTCGTGCCGAAGTTGTCCCGAAGAGGAATCACACGCGTGACCTGGAACCCGGTGGCGGCGTACAACTCCTCCCACTTGTTTCCTGGTTCGCTCTTTTCCCCGGATGCCCATCATCATCAGCACGTCCAGAAACTTGGCCGGAGTCGCGCCGGTATCGCCCATTGGGGGAAGGACGGAATCCACGCAGATTAGCCGTCCGTTGCCTTCCATGCTCTTATGACAGTTCCGCAGAAGTTGAAGGCAGTGCGCGTCATCCCAGTCATGGATGATGTGTTTGAGTATGTACGCGTCGGCTGGGGGCACCGACGCGAACATGTCTCCACCGGCATATTCGAGCCGCGAGGCGATCTTGGGATCGGAAACCGGAAAGCTTTTCCGCGCCAGAGGGATCAGCTCGGGCGCGTCCAGCAACACTCCGCGGAGATCCGGATATTTTTCCAGCAGCGCCACCACAAGGTGGCCAAAGCCGCCACCGACGTCAACGGCCTTCCTAACTCCGGCAAAATCGCAGTGCTCCAGCACGCCACGCAGTGAATTGAGGCTGTTCGATTTCATCGCCTCCCCGAAAGTCTCCATCTCTTTCGGATTAGCTTTCAGGTAATCCCACCACTCCATGCCGAACACCTGTCGTGCTTGCGGCTCGCCGGTCCGGATTCCGTCCATAAGATGCGTCCAGATCTTTAACCAAGTGCCTCCGATCTCCTGCGCCAGGACTTTGACGGACACAGGCGAGTCGCTAGCCAGCACGTCGGAAAGCCCGGTACGCCCGAACTTTCCATTCGCGCCCTCGGTGAACAGGCCCACGCTGGCGCACGCTCGCATCACGCGTTCCAGAGCGTCCGCGTTGGCTCGGATGCCGCCAGCGGCGAGTTCCGCGGCGCTCATTGGACCGTGTTCCTTTAACGCGTCCGGAATGTTAAGACGGGATACATCTGAGATCGCTCGCGCGACCCAACCTCCCATGACCATCTGCATGACGATTGCCTCGGGTGGAGGCGTCTGCGCCGGAGGACTTGTGGATTCCATGTCAATTCTCCAGTCAAAGTTGAGTAGCTTCTCATCAGAGCCTCCCGCCCTCCATTTCCTCTAAGCGAACGACGCCCGCCCGGCGGTCTCGCGCCAGTAGCCGCGAGACGGTGGCGGGGTGGACCTGAAACAGACGCGCCGCGGCGGAGGCTGTCTTATCGCCTTCGGAAACCATCTTTCGAATCTCGGCCTGCTGTTGCGGTGAGAGCTTCGGGCGGCGGCCCCCGATTCGTCCTTCCAGACGGGCGGCGTCCAGTCCGGCCTTGGTGCGTTCGCGAAGCATGGCGCGCTCGAACTCCGCGAAGGCCCCCAGCATCTGCATCATCGTCCGTCCTGCCGGAGTGGTCGTGTCGATCGCCTCGGTCAGGCTGCGGAATCCCGCTCCGGCTTCCCCGAGCTGCTCCATGATTGTGAGCACGTCGCGGAGCGCGCGCGACAGCCGATCCAACTTCCAAACGACGAGCACGTCACCCTTGCGAAGTTGATCGAGGAGCCGCTGGAGTTGGGGCCGGTCCCAACGTCCGCCGGAAGCTTTCTCGCGAAAGATGCGCTCGCATCCGGCAGCCTTCAGCGCTGCCATTTGAGTAGCGGTGTCCTGGTCGTCTGTGGAGACGCGGGCGTAACCGATCAACATTGCGCAAAGGTATCGCCAATCGAAACGATAGTGCAATACCTTTTCGCAACACAGGGCATACAGCCAACTCGAGAAAGTCGAACACACCTTGATGGTCAATCGATTTTGCGCCGCCCTCGAGCTGGGCTGCCGAAATTCCAAGGGTCGAGTACAGCTCAAGAGCTTGCGGCGCGAACCCCCTGCCCAGCGCATCACCGATCGCAACTTCCAGGACGAAGTTGTCGTCAAACCCGACCTGCTCTTCACCCTCCACCTGCCCGATCAGAACCTCGACCTGGTCTACCCGTATGAAGCCGAGCGCGGCACCAACACCCACACTTTCGTTGTCAAAAAACTCCGCGCGTACCATCAGTTTGTCATCAAACAAAAGCAACACCGCGACGCCTGGGGAGCCGCCCGCGTCCACGCTGTCTTGATCGAGACTTCTGACCTCGAGGCAGCCAACTTGCTCTTCCCTGCCACAATCCATCCCTCCATCCGTGGCATTACCTTAGACGAGCAGGGTCTGGACTCTCACCAGGCGCTCGAGCAGCGCCGCCGGAACGCCTCTCCCCTCTTTCGGCTCACCCACTCTGACCTGTTTGCCGAAAATCAGTTCGTTGGCGATCGCACCATTCCGTTGTTTGTTCGTCAGCCGGACGTCATCGTCTCCAATATCTGGTGCAAGCCTCGCTACCCCACGGAGCCTATAACCATCCTCGATCCATGAAGGCTCGAGTCGCTCGCTTCCGCAAGACCACCCGCTTCCGCCGAAGCCGCCGCCACTCAAGCCGTCAAGGCTGCCAGACATGCGGCGCCGACCACTTCGCCCACAAGCCCAACTCCTACTATGGGCACGTTGAGCACGCTTACAAGAAGCGATAGCGACATCGCGTCACGACAAATCGCGACATCGCGACACCTGTCGCTATTCCCTCGAAAAACCGCCTCGTGAGAAGCCTCACAATCCCCGATCGTTCGCCGGAGCGACTCCTAGCACCCCCTCAAATTGACGGATCCCGTGGGTTTGCTATGCTACGAACAGATGACCCTTAACCTGTCACGACCATGCAAGAGCTCCAATACGTCAACTACCAAGGAGGATCCTTGAAGAAGTACCACTACACCGTTTTCTTTGAACCAGAACCAGGTGGTGGGTACAACGTGATCGTCCCGGCGATCCCGGAAGTCTGCACCTTTGGCGAGACTCTCAAGGAAGCCAGGGAGATGGCTCAAGATGCCCTCCGCTGCTATTTGGAGAGTGCTATCAAAAACGGTGAGTCTATCCCCGAAGACGCCGAACCCACCAAAGAACGCCTGGCGGTTTCCATCTAGTCGATTCCCCCTTCCATGACCCTCTCTCTCCAGAAAATCCGGCAAGCGGCGCGTGCCGATCGTATCAAATGGCACTACCACGCACTTCTCCGCGCTCGCGCGCGAGGCATCACCCGACAGCAAGCACTCCAGGTTCTGCACGAGGGAGAAATCCTCGAACAATACCCTCGAGCCAAACCCCATCCCAAGTGCCTGATGATGACTCTAGTCCGTCCTGATAAACCGCTTTATGTTGCCCTCGGCTATAACCCCGACCGCCACTACCTACACATCATCACTGTCCACTGGCTCGACCCGGAGAAATGGGAGGATCCATGGACAAGAAAGCCTAAAAAAACTAAGCTGAGGAAAGGATAAGAGACCATGACTACCAAGACTCAGACCAAGGAGCTCTGCTCCGTTTGCGGCGGGAATCTTCGCTATACCACCATCACCCACCAGGAGCAGCGGGGAGCCAAGTTCTACTTGTTCCACAATGTTCCAGCCCAGGTGTGTTCTGCCTGTGGTGAGATTTGGATTGAGGAAAAGACCCTACAGAAGATCGATCGGCTCATCGAAAAGGGGCACCCCACTCGGAACGTGCAAACCCCCCTCTACGACCTCGCCAAAGCCTAGACCCAACCGCCTTCTCTCGGAAGGCGGTTTTCCTCTATAACGACACCGCGTCACGACAAATAGCGACATCGCGACACCTGTCGCTATTCCCTCAAAAAACTGCCTCGTGAGAAGCCTCACAATCCCCGATCGTTCGCCGGAGCGACTC
>JAKZYH010000637.1:0-2532 GCA_047514575.1 Acidobacteriota bacterium
TCGCTGAGTTGCTACAGAAACAGCCAGCGGCCATTATCCAGCCGGCTCTGGGACGAGTCGGAGGTATCCTGGAGGCGAAGAAAATCGCCGGTATGGCCGAAGCCCACTACGCCCAACTGGCCCCCCACCTTTACTGCGGACCGATCGAGGCCGCCGCCAACATCCAGATCGCTACTTGTAGCCCCAACTTCCTGATCCAGGAGAGCATCGAAACTTTCGGGGGCTTTCACACCGAGATCGTCAAAGAGCCCATTCAGTGGGAGAACGGGTACATCATCCCTCCGACCAAGCCGGGCCTCGGCATCGAGTTGGACGAAACCGTGGCGGCAGAGCACCCCTATAGCGGCCCCATTTTCATCGAGGTGGAAGACCAGCCGCTGTGAAATAGATCAGCTGATGTGCGCCCCCTGGGTCTCCACGTAGACAGAGTAGAGGGACTGGCTGGCGGTCATGAAGAGTCTATTCCGCTTGGTACCGCCGAAGCAGACATTGCCGCAGATCTCGGGCAGCAGAATCTGACCGATCCGATCTCCGTTGGGCGCGAAGATATGGACCCCGTCGTAGCCCTCGCCCACCCAGCCGGCGCTGGCCCAGACGTTGCCGTCGACATCGGCCCGAATGCCATCCGCGAAACCCGCCTTTCCGTCGAGTTCCATCGAGGTGAATTCTCGTCCTCCCTCGAGCCTGATTCCGTCGCTGACCTCCCAGACCTTGATGTTCTTGGGAGCTTCCTCATAGTGCGACGCACCCGTGTCCGCGATGTAGAGTTTCTTGTAGTCGGGTGAGAAGCAGAGCCCGTTCGGCTTGAAGATCTCGTCAGTAACCAGATCCATCTTCCCGGTTTGGGCATCGATTCGGTAGACAGCTTCCTTGATGTGGAGCTTGCCCTTGTGACCCTCGTAGTTCATGAGGCTGCCGTAGCCGGGATCGGTAAACCAGATGCCCCCATCATCGGGGTGCACTACAGCGTCGTTGGGGGCATTGAGCGGCTTTCCCTGCCACTGGTCGGCTAGCACCGTGATACTGCCATCGTGTTCATAGCGGACCACCCGACGGTTTCCGTGCTCACAGGAGATCTGGCGTCCCTGGAAGTCGAAGGTGTTCCCGTTGCTGTTACCTGAAGGATGGCGGAAGGTGCTGACGTGCCCATCCTCCTCCAGCCAACGCATCTGCACGTTGTTGGGAATGTCGCTCCATACCAGAAACCGTCCCACACCATTCCAAGCCGGTCCCTCTGCCCACAGCGTTCCCAGGTGTAAGCGCTGGATGGGTGTATTACCCAGCTTGTACTTCGCAAAACGCTTGTCCAAGGTCACTATGTCGGGGTCCGGATAACGCACGGGTGCCGCACCCGGACCGTAGTCACGCTGGCGAGCCGCGAGTCCCATGGCGGCGACAGTCGCCGCCATGAAAGACCGGCGTCCCATGTCTCCGGTGGATGCCGTCCCTGCGGCTCCGTCCCCTGTTCTCAGTTCCCTTCTCGAGATCCCCGCCATACTTTCTCCTCCTTCTCGCTACACATACGAGTCGATCCGGGCCTGAATCCTGGACGCCGATCGAGTCCTCACCAGTCAAGATTATCACGTAGCTCGAGTCTCGCGGCGCAGTTTTTCAGAGAGCTCTAAGCCCCTGTAGGATAGAGTAGACACACTCCTCCCCTGAAACCTTGATTCGAACCGGATTCTTGACTATCTTTACTAATCTGGCTGGATCCCTTCGAGTCACCGACACAGGCATGCAAGAGGCCGGGTCAATCCCTTCGTCATTTTCGGCAGCGAGATCTTCGCGATGCCAGAAATGAAGCTGTCCCAGGAAAAGAAAGCAGTCCAGGTAGGGACGCTCATCATGAAGGAGGATCGTAATCTCAGCTTCCAGGGAGCGACGCCCGAGATCCAGCAACGATTCCTGGAGCTGCAGAAAGAGCGCAAGCAGAAGAAACCTTAGGGTTCGGTCAAGAACAAGTTCGCAGAGTTCGTGCTCAGATTTGCACCAGATTTGGTCGCGAACGATTGAGCGAAACCGCAGGCGTAGCCAGGTCTACGTTGAGGATTTCGCGGTTGAGGAGCGGCCGAAGATGGTGGTAAAGATGAGCGCGAGAATGTGAAGTTATTCTTGACCGAACCCTTAGGGGAGACGTTTTTCATTCCCTGAGCCTTGCTGCAGGGAATGCAGAGAAAGGAAGACCTATGGCAAACATGGAGCAGTGCTCAGAAGGACACTTCTTTGATTCATCGAAGCACACATTCTGTCCCTGGTGCGGGGTTGGAGCGGACCCGGATCGCACCGCTGGCGGAGGCCAGGACAAGACCAGGAACATGCAGGGCGCTCCCGGACCGACTCCACCTCCTCCTCAACCCAATCCACCCCAGGGTGGAGGATCCGGTGCAGCCACCCGACGCATCGTACCCACTCCCGACGAGCCCAGCGGATTCGATCCTGTTGTGGGTTGGCTGGTGTGTACTAAGGGACCCGACCGCGGTCGCGATTACCGGCTCAGAACCGCCAAAAACTTTATTGGCAGAGCTCCGGAAA
>JAKZYH010000638.1:0-13763 GCA_047514575.1 Acidobacteriota bacterium
CGCAAGAACTCATCGGTGCTTTGCGGGGCTGCCTCGTGCCGTGCTATCCCGCGAAACCGGGAGAAAGGGCTGAGCGCACCCTTCTTCACGAGGATGATCTGTCCGTTGCTCTCGAGGAACTCTACCTCTGTCTTGGAAGTGATGCCAAAGCGCTCGCGAAGCTTCTTGGGTACGGTAACCTGACCCTTCTGAGTTACCTTCATATCAACAGTCCTACTTTCTCAGCCAAGAATTCCTACCAGATTAATCATACCAGTATTTGCTCGTCTACGTATGGACCAGCAGCTCGGCCGGGTGGGCGGGCAAGCGGCTGCTGGAGCCTGCTTCAGCGGGCTTCTCGGTTAAAGACTTCAGCACGGCTCCGGGTACACGAGGGCTAAAGCCGCCGCTCGAGAAGGACCGTAAACGGCCCTCAAGGGAGGTGGGAGAAGCTGCTGACCCCGGCGTAAACACCGGGTCTAATACGCTTCGCGCCAGGCCGCTGAAGCGGCCTCCTAGAAAGGACCACTATGCCGACCGTTTCGCGTCCGATCGGTGGAAATCAAAACTTCCAATATTTTTGGCTAGATTCTAGTAGATGAATTCATCCTCCAGGAGGCGTTCAGCAAGCTGTTCGGAAGGCAGGCTTGGTCAAATACGCGACCTGCCATACGCTGCGGCACTCATTTGCCGCGCATTTGCTTGAGCAGGGATATGACATCCGGACGGTCCAGGAACTCTGGGCCATTTAGGACATTCGAACCACTATGATCCATTATGCGCAGAAGAGCGTTCTGTAGAGTCGCTGGGTCAAGTGTTGGCTGCTCAGCTCATCTCTCTTGGATTACAGCACATAAGATTTCAGGATGCGTCTTCTTCGGCGGCCATGGGAGTCGCCGCTTTTCAAAAGAAGTAAATACCGCGTGTTATCTGAAAATCCAACCAGGCAATCGGCCTATCTGACCAGAAGTTGGACCGACAAGCGAAGCGGTTCGTGACTGCCGTGCGACTCTCAACCATCTTTCTCGCACTCGCTGTCGGACTCCCCGTCGCGGCCGTCGGACAGAAGACTTCTACGCGAGACGCCGAGCGGGTCGAGAGGGTCGCGGACCGGTTTCCCGGCGAAAACTGGATGCAGTACGCCGATGTTGCCGACGCTGGCTTCTCGCCAGAGCGCCTCGCCCAGGCACGAAGATTCTGGGAGCGTCGCGACTCATCCGCGTTTCTAGTCCTGTCCGCTGGTGCGGTGGTTGCGTCCTTGGGTGAGGTCGACCGCCGTTTCATGTGCCATTCCCTGCGCAAGAGCTTTCTGAGCGCGCTGTACGGCGTCTACGAGGACGACATCGACCTGGAGCTGACGCTCTCAGAGCTGAACATCGACGACCAGCCACCACTCACGGACCAGGAGAAGCAGGCGCGGATCGTGGATCTGATTCGCTCGCGATCCGGCGTATACCACGAGGCCGCGGCCGAGCCGGAAGCGATGTCGAAGAACCGTCCTGTGCGCGACAGCCACGCGCCGGGCAGTCACTGGTGGTACAACAACTGGGACTTCAATACCGCAGGGGTGGTGTTCGAGCAGCAGACTGGCGAACGCATCTTCGAGGCATTTGACAAAGCGATCGCCGAACCGATCGGTATGCAGGACTACCGGGTGTCGGACGGCTTCTACCACTACGAGCGCGATAAGTCGATCCATCCAGGCTATATGTTTCGGATGTCGACTCGTGATCTGGCTCGCTTCGGCTTGTTGTTCGCGCGCGGCGGGCGATGGAAAGGCAAGCAGGTCATCCCCGAGACGTGGGTGGATGAAAGCACCCGGCCTCACAGCAAGATCGACATGGGATCGAAGTACGGATCCGGGTACGGCTACATGTGGTGGATCGAAGGGATGCAAGGGTACAGCGCCCGTGGATCGGGCGGGCATATGCTCGCCGTGTATCCTGCTCGCGACCTGGTGATGGTCATCCGGGCCGACACCTACCACGACCGGTCCGTGTCCACACGCGCTTGCATGCGGCTGTTCGACAGGGTCGCCAAGGCCGGCCAGGGCAAGCGCGCCGATGCTCCGCGTCTGGTGCGTGCTCCTTCGATCGAAGGAAACAAAAGGCCCTCTCACACACTGTCCGCCAAGCAATTTGCCAGCTACGCGTGAGAGATCGAGATGGACAGTGGTCGAAAGGTAGCCGTGACTGTCTCTGACGACGAATTGACCATCGAGTATGGATACGGAACCTTTCGCCTTTGGCCGGAGAGTCACACCCGATTCATTGCCGAGGACTCCGAGGATCCGGTCCTTTTCGAACTCGCCGCGGACGGGCGGGTGAGCAAGATCTGGGCCGAGCAATTGTGCTACCTGGAAGCTGCGGCCGCAGTAAAGCAAGGCAACCTCGAGGCCGCAGTGACCTGGGTGAGGCAAGCTGCCGACAAGTTTCCCGAATCTTCGCGGGCCCATTACAACCTCGCCCGAGTTCTGCACGGCACCGACGAACCGTCGGAGGCACTGGCCCACGTCCGAAGGGCCCTGGACATCGATCCACGAATTAGAGGCGCCTCCGAGTTGCTCATACGTCTGCAACTGCGTCGCTTCGCATGGATGATTGGTATCCTTGCGCTGCTCCTCGGCTGGCAGCTTATTCTCATTTTGTTCCGTCGACTAGATCGCTTCAAGCCGGTCACAGCTGCAAGGGCAGCCTGCGTTGAACAGGGGTGGCCAGCCGACCAGCTCAGGCTCGGCGGACTTCATGGTTCCGCCAAGATCTTCGGATCCAAGAGTAGCGTTGACTTCGATATTCTGAATGAAGCAAAAACCATTCGCGTGAGCCTGCGGCGGCGGATCTATTCACTGATATGGCGCGCCATCAGTATTGAAGTGATTCAGGATGCGGCCCCGCAGTAGCGCCGTGCGCGTAACCAGCGGGAACGCCCTGGTGTCACCAAGACGCTGGTTTGTCGTTGCGAGTGACATCCCCCAGGCCTTGCGCGAGAGGGCGGTCCAACAACAAGATGAACCTGACGGTGCGTCCCGTCCTCATGGCGGGCTGACTGATCCGACTAGCCGTCGGCTCCCCAGCTATCCGCCAGTCGTGCTTTACAGGGAATAGAAAAGCCCACTTTTCAATGAGTGAAAGTTTTCTGTGCTCTTGACTTGCATTCCCCTAGATCCTGTTGTACCATTACTTCACATGGTACATACGGAACAGCACATTCCATGGAAATAGTCATCGACATCGACGATTCAGTCCCCTTGTTTGCTCAGTTGATTGGGCAGATAAAAAAGGCCGTGCTCTCCGACAAGATATTTCCGGGGGATGCCTTGCCTTCGATTCGACAGCTTGCAAACGACCTGGAGCTTAACAACAAAACGGTGGCCAAAGCTTATCGCTTATTGGAGCGTGATTCAGTCATTCAAACCAAAGGTTATCGCGGCACTTTCGTTCATCCGGATGCCAAGGTCAACAGCACGGTCGATTTGAATCCGTGGGTGATGACGAAACTGGGCGAAACCATAGCGGCATTTAGAGAGTCAGGCGTAACGGACTCAGAAATTCGGATCGCCTTCGCGGATGTGATGAATAATCGCGACAAGTAAGGAGACAGACATGCCAGAGCACATTTTTTTCACCTTGTATTTTTGAGCCAGATTCTCCTGATTTCATTTTATTATCCAAGAAAAATACTCAGCCGGATGAGGTATGTATTCGAAACATATCCGCCATCGACCTACCCTAAGCTCTACCCGAAACCGATCGAATATTACACGAAAGCGCAGCGCAACTACCGGACTATGAATTTATTTATACTCCTGGCTGGTTTGTTGATACTGGCAGTGCTGTTAGGCATTTCACGTAGTGGTAAATGGGACCATGCTATTGCGACCTGGTATTTTTTTCTCCAGATGCTACCTGTGATGCTCTTGGAATTATCCTCGCTCAAAGAATTTAAACTTATGAGAAACGCTCATTCACGCACCACTCGAAAGGCAGAACTGCATCCTCGCCGCTTGTTCGATTTTATTTCACCCTCAATTATCGGAATGGCGATCATCACGTATGTCGCCTTCGTCTTGCTCGTCCTCTATATCAGACAATTCGAATTTCCTTGGTTTGGTGGATATTGGAATATAGTTGTAGTGACGGCGGCCAACCTTTTTTTCGCAGGAATAATTCTCTGGTACATGTATGGGAAAAAGCTAAATCCACTCCAGGCATACCAGGATCGAACGAAGCATATAGAGCTCATGGTGAAAATAGTGGTATTTACAAGTATTGCGGGGACCCTGTTTATAGCATTAAATGTGATCCTTGCTGCCTTGGATCTGCGTCATCTCCAGCCTATCGCCCAGTGCTTGTATCTTCAGTTATTGGCTGTGATTTGCTTGCAGGCTTACTACCGAAGTGATTACACAAAACACTTTGAAGTGTACAAAGAGGATCCGGCGGTCACATAGGTTTTTACCGAATGTCACCCAGCTGACATTGTTTCTCTCGAAGTTGACTTGGCCTACTGCGGGCCGACTATCACAGATCATCATCACGTCTCTCTCGGATCCTGTTGGTTCTGGTTGGAAAAGTCCTTCCAACCGGGCTGCTCTTCGGATGGGTGGTTGCAGCGACATGGGCTACAGATTCCTGCTTCTGAGGCCCAAGCGTTCTTTCAGAGGAGGTAGATAGTGCGGATAGAGGTCGACCCGGGACGGGTGAAGCAAGTGTTCTTGAGATTCAGTGGGTCTGCTGCCTTCCAGGAGAGTCGCGCGCTGATGGATCGAGGTAGGCTGCCCGTCGAGATGCTCCAGGCGCTCTCACTGCGCCCGGAGATACTCCAGGTTCTGGGGCAAATGGGTGAGGGCGTCTATCCGGGTGGGATGCTGGAACGCTCCCTCAAGGAAAAGGTGATCCTCAAGGCGTCGATCCTGAACGGCTGTCAGTTCTGTGCAGATTCTCACCGGGCCGTCATGCGAATGATCGGGATCCCCGAGCCTCAGATCGATGATCTGGAGGCACTCGAAAATCTAGACAGGCGTGAGGAGATGGCCCTTCAGTACACCCGGGAGATGATCCAGGACTCCAACCGAATCGAGGACACGTTCTTCGCTCTCCTGAGAGAAGCGTTCTCGGACGAGGAGATCGTAGAGCTGACCTTTCTCATCGGCTACATCAACCTCCTGAATCTCTTCAACAACGCTCTCCAGGTTTCCTATCAGGGCGAATACGAGACGTGAGAGGTGCCCTGCGGGCACGATGTCCGGACGCCTGGAGGTTTAAAGTCCTCGACGAATTCGGAACTTTCCCGTCTTTTCGCTTAGAGTTAAGGTATTAGGCGGCGAGTTTCCATTCGGTGGAATGTAATGGAGAGTATAAAACTGATCTGGGTCTTGGCTGAGAAGGATCTCCGGATAGAGTTCCGGACCCGACAGGCCTTTCTGAGCACTCTCTTCTTCGCCTTGCTCGTCCTGATCGTGTTTCAGTTTGCCTTCGATCCTGGAAGTCGCGCCACTCAGCAGGCCGCACCAGGGATTCTCTGGGTCGCGCTCCTGTTTCCAGGGATCATTCAGCTTAACCGATCGTTTCAGTCGGAAATGGAGGAGGGGACACTTTACGGGATTATTCTTTCGCCGATCAGCCACGGCACCTTCTTCCTGGGCAAGTTCCTGGCGAACTGGTCCTTCCTGATCACGATAGACCTGCTGATCCTGGTCTTGTTCATCATCTCATTCAACTTCCCTTTCAAGCTGACCCTGCTCTGGATGGTGCTCTTGATTTTCCTCGCGAGTGCCGGTTTCACCGCAGTCGGAACCCTGTTCGCCGCCATGGTCTCAAGTGTCGCAACCCGAGAGGTCCTGCTTCCGATTCTGTTGTTTCCCATTCTGATTCCGCTTATTCTTGCTGCAGTCAATGGGACTCAAGAGGTTCTCCTGCATGAGGAGTTTCGCTTCTTGGGGCAGTGGATCAAGATGCTCGCTGCTTTTGACATCATCTTTTTGGCCGCATCCTTCCTGGTGATCGATCATGTTATCGGAGACTAGCCTTCAGAACGCGAGGACCGCCGAATCCGAGTTGAAAGCAGTCCGTTGGCTGCTGCCTCCTCTGTACGTTCTAATGACACTTGCCCTCTACGCGGCCTTTGTGCACGCGCCTGCCGAAAGGACGATGGGAGAGGTCCAGCGGATCTTCTACTTCCATGTTGGGGCAGCGTGGAACGCCTTTCTGGCTTTCTTCGTCGTGTTCCTGGGAAGTATCTTCTATCTGATTAAACGACATTCGTTCTGGGATCAGTTGGCCGTGGCCTCAGCTGAGGTTGGGGTGCTGTTCACAACCATCGTTCTGGTCACGGGACCAATCTGGGCGAAGCCTGCCTGGGGCACCTGGTGGCCCTGGGGAGATCCACGGGTCATGACGACACTGGTCCTGTGGCTCATCTATGTGGCCTACCTGATTCTCAGGACAAGCCTTCCCGAAGGTGACAAGAAGTATCGATTCTGCGCCGTCTTCGGCATCATCGGCTTCATCGACGTTCCCATCGTCTGGATGTCCATACGATGGTGGAGAACCATCCACCCCTTGGTTATCACCTCCAGCGGTGCCAATCTGGAGCCCAGCATGAAGGACGCGCTGTGGATAGCGGTCGCGGCCTTTACCCTCTGTTATGTCACCCTGACCCTTCTGAGAACCTCGATGAGACTGCAGGCGAGGGTGATGGATGAGCTGTCGCAGGGTTAGGACACCTGGGAGAACACGATCTTGAATCTCTACCTCTTCGCCGCGTACCTGCTGGTCTGGACGGCTCTCTTTCTTTTTCTCGTCTCCTTGAGCCGGCGGCAACGTCGGATCGGAGAAGACTTGAAGGCCCTCTTGGACCAGGGCCAGAAAGCAGTCGATGCAGACCAGGGTACTCCGTGATCGGAGCCCGGATCAGCAGCTGAAACTTCAGTCGGTAAAGTTTTCTTCCTCCGGGCTGCTGGCTCGATGAACGGCGGCTTGGAGACCACTGCGACCCTCCCACAGATCGTGTCGTTCTTCCAAATAGCTGTGTCAGAAGCGTTTCTTGACAGGCCCAGACTCAAATCTTATCTTCCAACAGACACTAAAAATGGTGCGAACGACGACGACACGAATGTTCGTGATCTGTTCTGAGTTCGAGGGGAGCTGCAAATGCCAAAGATAATAGGAATTGACTTGGGAACTACTAACTCGGTTGTTGCCGTCATGGAGGGCGGCAAACCTACCGTTATCGCCAACCAGGAGGGAAGTCGGACTACTCCCTCGATCATGGCCATCACCAAGAACGATGAACGGCTAGTGGGTCAGGTGGCCAAACGCCAAGCGATCACCAATCCCGAGAACACCGTCTACTCAATCAAACGGTTCATGGGCAGGAAGTTTGAAGAGGTCTCGGAAGAGATGAAGATGATCCCCTATGACGTCAGCCGGGCCTCCAACGGCGATGCACGCGTGCAGATCGAAGGCAAGGAGTATTCTCCTCCCGAGATCGCTGCAATGATCCTTCAAAAGCTGAAGACTGCTGCCGAAGAGTATTTGGGTGAAACAGTGGCCCAGGCAGTGATTACGGTGCCCGCCTACTTCAATGACTCCCAGCGTCAGGCAACCAAGGACGCGGGGAAGATTGCCGGCCTCGAGGTTCAACGCCTGGTCAACGAACCGACGGCGGCGGCACTGGCCTACGGCCTGGACCAGAAGAAAGATGAGGTCATTGCGGTTTTCGATTTCGGAGGAGGAACTTTCGATATCTCAATTCTCGAGGTTGGAGAAGGGATCGTCGAAGTAAAATCGACCAACGGCGACACCCATCTCGGTGGAGACAATATCGATCAGCTTCTGATCGAGTGGATCCTGACTGAGTTCAAGAAGGATCAGGGGATCGACTTATCGCAGGACAAAATGGCCCTTCAGCGCCTGAAAGAGGGGGCCGAGAAGGCCAAGACTGAACTCTCGACGACTCAAGAGACCGATATCAACCTCCCCTTTATAACCGCCGATGCCAGCGGTCCGAAGCACCTGAACCTGAAGCTGACAAGGGCCAGGTTCGAGCAGCTCGCCGAGGAGCTCCTGCGGCGCACAATCGAGCCCTGTAGGCAGGCACTGGAAGACGCAAACCTCAAGCCGGAAAACGTCAATGAGGTCGTTCTGGTGGGAGGCTCCACGCGGATTCCCAGAGTCCAGGAAATCGTACAGGAGTTTTTCAGGCGAGAACCTCACCGCGGGGTGAACCCCGATGAAGTGGTAGGAGTGGGAGCGGCCGTTCAAGCCGGAGTCCTCGGCGGGGACGTCAAAGACCTTCTCCTCCTGGATGTGACTCCGCTCTCCCTGGGTATCGAGACCCTGGGCCAGGTATCGACCGTACTGATTCCGCGAAACACGACCATTCCGACTCGCAAGAGTGAGGTCTTTTCAACAGCGGCCGACAGTCAGACCTCGGTTGAGATTCACGTCCAGCAGGGTGAGCGCCCGATGGCACACCACAACAAGTCACTAGGGAAATTCAACTTGCAGGGCATTCCACCGGCTCCAAGAGGAGTCCCCCAGATCGAAGTGACTTTCGATATCGACGCCAATGGGATACTCAATGTCAATGCCAAGGACCTTGGAACCGGGACGGAACAAAAGATCACCATAACTGGATCAGGCGGACTGAAGGACGAGGAGATCGAGGAAATGGTGAAGCAGGCTGAAGAACACGGTGAAGAGGACCAGCGAAAGAAGGAGGAGATCGAAGCCCGCAACAAGGCCGACAACATGGTCTACAGCACTGAAAAGATGCTGAATGAGAACCGGGAAAAGATCGGCGAGACCGAGGCCAAAGCTGTCGAAGAAGCCATTGCCGAAGTGAAAAAGGCAATAGAAGAAGGCGGAACTGATCGAATCAATGAGAGCGTTGACAAACTCACTCAGGCCTCGCGCCGCCTTACCGAGGTGATGTACCAGCAGGCTCAGCAGCAGCAACCTGATCAGCCAGGAGCCCCCGAACCTCCTCCCGAGGGTCCCAGTGGCGAGACGGCGAAGGATAAGAAGGAAGACGATGAGGTCATTGACGCGGAGTACGTCGACGTCGATGACAAGAAGTGAGTCTACCAGGGGAGATAGGCGAATCGGATGAATCAGAAGGACTACTACAGGACCCTGAGTGTCGGTCGGGGTGCTACGCCGTCTGAAATCAAGCGCTCCTATCGCCAGCTGGCTCGTAAGCTGCACCCCGATGTAAACCCCAGCGACCAATCCGCCGCCGAGAGGTTCAAGGAGGTACAAGAGGCTTATCAGGTCTTGAGCGATCCCGATAAGCGGAGATTCTACGATCGCCACGGGTTCTACCGTGATGGCGTCAGCGCAGACCCAGGAGATATTTTCGGCGGAGCCGGGGGCTTCCCTGGCTTCGATGCCGGAGGTAACGGATCAGCAACCGGACAGAGCGGCATCAGCGATCTCTTTTCAGAGCTTTTTTCGGCCCGCCGATCTCAGGGGACTCGCACCCGTCCCGAGCGGGGTCGAGATCTGGAACACGATCTCACGATTCCCTTCCTCGACGCCATCGAAGGCACGAAAACCCGAGTCACGTATCACCGTAAAAACAGCTGTTCCAGCTGCCAGGGTCGAGGTGGAGACAAGGAAGGTTGGCGTACCTGCTCTCGCTGTCAAGGCAGCGGTCAAGTCTACGAGGCTCGCGGAGGTCTCCGCTTCAAAGTGGCCTGTCAGGCCTGTGATTCAAGAGGACGAGTTCGCAGTGGCAACTGTCCCCGCTGCAGCGGAGAGGGCACAGTGCGGGATCAAGGAACCGTCACGGTTGGGATCCCGGCTGGAGTCGATTCGGGTTCCCGTGTCCGTATTTCGGAAAAGGGCAATGCGGGGAGGTTCGGAGGCGCCAGCGGCGATCTCTACCTGATCGTGAACGTCGAATCACACTCCTATTTCCGACGCCGTGGTAACGACATCCTAACTCGAGTACCGCTGACCATCACAGAAGCAGCCCTGGGGACAGAAATAGTGGTGCCGACCGTCAAGGGGAAAGCTCGACTCACGATTCCGCCAGGCACCCAGAGCGGCCAGAAATTTCGGCTCCGGGGGAGAGGAGCCC
Organism: Acidobacteriota bacterium; assembly: GCA_047514575.1. GTDB lineage: Bacteria > Acidobacteriota > UBA6911 > RPQK01 > JAJDTT01 > CAUZIZ01. The sequence continues at coordinate 10,066 of JAKZYH010000638.1, forward strand.
CTTCACTCAAGCGAAAGCAACGAGGGGATCAATTGGTCGAGGTTGCGGTGGTACTGCCAAAGATTCACGACGAGCGTTCCAAAGAGCTGCTGCGGGAATTCGCCAGCCTCCATCCCGAGAATCCGAGAGACACCTCGAGCAGCTAGCCGTTGGGCCCTCTCTGCTCCCCGCCTTGAAGTTGCTTACGCAATACTGCATACACCCTTCTTGCCAGAATCTGGTGTCGCTTTGAGTCTGGGCTCACCTTGAGGAGTAGGGCCTTGATCTCGGCAAAACAGGATTCCAGTTCGGGCAGAAGTCGGGCCGTCTGGCTGGGATCGTAGGGGATCTGAACTCGCTCCAGGCCGATTTCTGCAAAGATCATGAGATATCGTGCCGTACTGACGTCGGGGCAAGTGAGACGTTTCCGACCCAACTTGAGTTCATAGCCCAGGAACGTATACATCATTCTCGGCTGACACTTTCGGCCTAGCAGAGCGACCTGTCGAACTCTCTGTCCTAGGATCCGATGTCGATAGATGGCTTCGATCCTCTCGATCTCCTTTTCGATACTCCCACTGGGATCGATCCCGTCTAGACGTAGTAACATGCCCTACCTTCCTGAGCCGTAGCCGCTTTCTGATAGTATGTTACGCGAATGTGGACGTTCTTTGCCCCAGCGCTGGCTGTTGGGAATTGGATGCAAGCCCTGTGGGTCTACCTCTATGACCTGGTACAGAGCATAGGGGGGCCAGCTCTGCTGCTGGTGGCGCTAGCTGACTCCTCGTTTCTCTCCATTCCGGAAGGAAACGATATCCTGATCATAGTCCTTTCCACCGGGCAGAGCTGGGGAGTCATGACCTACTACGTCCTCATGACGATTACCGGATCTGTGATTGGCTGCAGCCTGCTCTATACCGTGGGGCGACACGGTGGAGGATTCGTAGAGAGGAGGTTGCCCCCCCATCGACTGGAAGAGATGAGGACCCTCTACGCTCGCTGGGGAATCTGGACTGTCATGGTACCTTCCATCCTGCCTCCTCCTACTCCCTTCAAGATTTTCGTGCTTTCTTCAGGAGTCTTTCAGCTACCCTTTCCCAAGTTTCTGGCTCTCGTTTTCGTGGGGAGAAGCATTCGTTACTTCATGTGGGGAATCCTGGGAGTTCTCTATGGGCAGGACGCCAAGCTTTTCCTGCAGAACCATATCCAGACGGTTGGCGTGACTCTTCTCGTCCTGCTCTTGGGGATCCTGGCAAGCTACTTTCTCCTCAGGCGGAAAACCCGAAAAAAGGCCCTTTCTCAGGAGGCAGCATGAGGGCCGGCCGACTGATTTTCCGTGATCGTTCCCACTCCCGAACTGTCTTCTCGGTGTTGTTCCTACTTTGCCTTCTAGGCTGCGGATCCGCGGTGAAGAAAAGGACCCAGATCGAAATGCCCGAGGGTTATCAGCAAGTCAGGGAAGCCACGCTGGAAGAGCTGATCCAGATCATTAATGAGTACTACGCGCGTCCCCGCAATATCTCTGTCAAGGATATGGAGGTCGTATTTCAGGAAGGTTCGATCGAAGAGGGCTACTTCGAGCGCTATCGCCAAGCCAGGGGTTACTTGATTACACAGCGGCCTGATTCCATCTATGTCAGTATTCAAAACCCTTTGACTCGTTCAACCGTGATCGCGATGGCGGCCGACGGAGGAAACTTCGAGATCTGGGTCCCCGGCGAGAACAAGTATCTGACGGGAAGGACCAACCTGAAGCGTAACGACAAGAGACCCCTATATAACGTGAGACCGGAACATCTACTCAACGCCCTCCTCATCGAGCCGATTCCTACAGAGGACCCGACCGTCCTCTACGCCCTGGAGGAAGATCTCGATGCCAGCTCCAAATACTACGTCATCAACGTCCTCGAGGCTCCGGCAGAGGGGTCCCAGTCGACTTCGTTGAAACGCAAACTGTGGATAGAACGAAGCCGACTTGGACTTGTCCGCCAGCGTTACTACGATGCGGGCCATCTCGTCAGCACCATACGCTATTCGGACCTGGCTCAAGTTGGGTCGAGCATAGTCCCCTCGGGCGTCGAAGTGGAACGCCTTGAAGAACGCTACACCATCCGGCTGCGACATCAGCACGACACAATCGCGATAGACCGGCAGCTGAAAACAGGAATTTTCCGGATCCCCTTCCCTCCAGGAGCTCAGCGAGAAATAGTTAAGTAAGCTGCTATCGGATGACCCCGGCCTTCCCGACCTGACGGTTGTGATCGGGTCGGTGCTACTGCACCGGATCCGACCTCCTTGGTTATCTGAATCAATTAATTGGATCAGGCAAGCCTGGGAGCGGTTGAAGGCTGTGACCTTATCAATATAGAATAGGCGAGCGGAGGTGAGGATCGCAGTCGGTGCCTCTTTCGGGGAGGCAGCTTCGATGTCCGTATTTTTGTTTTGACTTCATAAAAAGACTCTTGGATTGTGCTCCCTCGAAGATCTTCCCCAGGGGACCGATCGTTGGGTGGATCGAGGTAGGACCTACAACATATGAGTACGACGGTTGAAATGGGGCAGAGAAAGAACCTGGTAGTAGTCGAAGATCTGCAGATGGTGTACCGGGTGGGTAAGGTCGAAGTACCCGCGCTCAGAGGAATCGACATGACCCTGAGGGAGGGCGAGTTTGTAGCTATCATGGGCCCTAGCGGGTGCGGCAAATCAACTCTGCTGCACATCCTGGGGGGACTGCTGAAACCGACTTGCGGGCGTGTCTGGGTCGACGGCCAGGAAATCACCGAGGTCGCCGACAGGGAGCGCACCGAGATACGAAAGAAGAAGATGGGCTTCGTCTTCCAGCGATTCAACCTGCTCCCTACCCTGTCCGCGCAAGGCAACATCGAGCTTGCGAGCCGTATTCATGGAAACGGCCACTTCGAGGAAGAGTGGACACAAGAGATTCTCCAATTCTTGGGACTGCAGGACAAGATGCATCATAGGCCGTCAGAGCTTTCAGGAGGCGAGCAACAGAGGGTGTCTGTAGCTCGGGCAATCATCAATCGCCCCGCCCTTCTCCTGGCGGACGAGCCCACCGGTAATTTGGATTCGGAGAACTCCGAGATCGTTCTCAAGATCCTGGAGGATCTCAACGTCCGGTACAATCAAACCATCGTGATGATTACCCACAACCCTGATGCCGCAGCTAAGGCCAACCGAACTATCGATATGCAGGACGGACACATTCTTAATCCGGTTGAGAATGTCTATTACACGGCTAAGCCGAATTACAGTAAAGCACCGGGACCAGGATGAAGTGGATGGGCGCAGTCGGCCAGATCATCTTTTGGCGCTACAGCAGGGGTAGCTGGCAGTACGATGTCCTCTGCGCTTTGATCCTGGCCTTTATCTTCTTCACCCCAGCGGACGTCTTCAATGGCTCACTCTTCTCCCGAACGAAAGAGCCTGAGAAGATGGAAGAACGAGATCGCGACTCCGAAAAGACACAGGCCGGGGTTCCTCTCAAAACCTACCCGACTGTTTCTCTCCAGAGGGAGAGCGGACCCGCTCGATAGTATCAAGCGTACTAGTGATCCTCCCAAGGAGATTTGTCATCAAACTACTAGCAGGGAAAACCATGATACGTCTGAGCGCTCTCACAATCTTCCTCATCCTGGCTAGGTCCGGCAGCATTGCCCAGAGCCGACCGGCTGCTTCAGACACCGGCCTGACTCTGGAGG
>JAKZYH010000639.1:0-9838 GCA_047514575.1 Acidobacteriota bacterium
TTTCTGTACGATTCGGCGCAGTTGGAGGTCTTCTGTACGAAAGGCTCGGAGGAATGACCTTCGCGGTCACGGCAGGACTCATTTATCTGAGCTCTGTGATTTCCTTGCGGCTCCTCCGGTTTGCCAAGCCGACGCCACCTCCGCCGTGACGCCCGAAACTCGTATTGATGTCGGCCTCAGCGGGCCCTAGACTGGAGTCGTCCGTAGAGACAGATCCAATCAAGGAGGCGGAACATGCGCAAGACCATCCGATCGACGACGGGCCAGGCGCCCGCTAGATTTCTGCAGAACCAGTACAGTCAGCGAGACGGAAAGCGGCAGCGGTTGATTCCCGCTATGTTTGGTATCTTCGGCCATGGGAACCTCTCTGGGATCGGCCAGGGTCTCATGGAATACGGCAGCGAGATCAAATTCTACCAGCCCTTCCACGAGCAGAGCATGGTGCATGCCGCGGTCGCCTACGCTCGCGCGAAGCGGCGACTGTCGACCTTTGCCTGCACGTCCTCGATTGGTCCAGGTACGGCCAATCTCTACACCGGAGCCGCAGGGGCGACAATCAATCGGGTCCCTGTCTTGCTTCTCCCGTCTGACCACTATGCGACGCGTCGCCAGGGCGTCGTTCTCCAGCAGCTCGAGCACCCGGTGAGCGCGGACATCGGGGTAGCCGACGGTCTGCGCACGGTAAGCACCTACTTCGACAAGATTACTCGTCCTGAGCAGATCATTCCGTCACTTCTTGATGCCATGAGGACACTCACGAGCCCGGCGGATGCCGGTGCCGTCACCCTCTCAATCTGTCAGGGTGTGCAGGCCGAAGCGTTTGACTACCCCGAGGACTTCTTCAATCCAAGGACCTGGCGCGTTGAGCGCCGGCCGCCGGAGCCCCAAGCGATCGGCGATGTCGTCACATTGCTGAAGAACGCCCAGCAACCCGTGATCGTATCGGGCGGCGGCGTTTACTATTCTGAGGCGGAGGCCGAGCTTCAATCGTTCGCCGAAGAGTTCGGTGTCCCGGTGGTGGAGACATTCGCCGGCAAGGGCACTATTTCAGGTGACTCGGAGCTCGCTCTCGGTGGGATGGGGATGTGTGGAACCTCTGGTGCGAACTCGATCGTCGCCCAGGCAGACCTGGTTCTCGCCATAGGGACGCGCCTCGCGGACACGTTGACCTGTTCCCAGTCGATCTTTCGTAACCCCGAAGTGCGATTTGCGTCGATCAACGTCAGCGGTCGAGATACCGTAAAGCAAGCAGCTCTGCCGGTGCTGGCGGATGCCAAGGAGGCTCTTCTGGCCCTTTCGGCCGCAGTGCGCGAAGCTGGGGCGAAGGCGAACCCTGCATGGGTGGAAAGGGCATCTCAGGCGAAGGCCGCCTGGGCAGCGGAAGTAGCTCCGTCAATTGCCGAACCTCAGAACGGGACTCTGACGCAGAGTCAGGCGCTAGCAATCGTCAACACGGAGGTCGGCGAGAACTCGATCGTCACGGCGGCGGCCGGGAGCCTCCCAGGGGACGTGCATAAACTCTGGGACACGGCGGGAGGTAAATACGTCCAGAACGAGTTCGGATTCTCCTGCATGACCTACGAGATCCCCGCCGGCATCGGCATCGCAATTTCCCAGGAGTACTCGGAAGTCTGCGTGTGCATCGGAGACGGAACCTACCTTATGAACATGAGCCCGCTATTGACCGCCATCCGGGAGAACCTCGATCTGACGGTTGTCATTTTCATCAACGACGGTTACCAGATTATCCGCGACTTACAGGTAGCGACTGCCGGCGACGGTTTCGGGACAGAGTTCCGGGAGCGAAACGGCGGCCGTGATCAGAGTGGTGGATACCTTCAGATCGACTACGTGAAAAACGTTGAGAGTCTCGGCGCCAGGGTGTTTCCGGCGAACGACGCGTCGGGTCTGCGCGAAGCCATGCGGTCAGCGCGCCAGCACAAAGGCCCAACGGTTGTCACGATCACGGTGGACCGGCACACAACGTCCATCCCTGGTAAGTACGCCTGGTGGGACATCGCGCCGCCCGAAGTTTCGAGCAACGCGGAGGTGCAGAAACTCCGAGAAGAGCACGATAGAGGTGCCCAGGACATCCGCTATCATCTCTAGGAGTCTGCGCGCTTCTATAGATAGGTCTTGAACCACTCATTGATTCTGAGTTCGACGGACGCTGGGATACTGTGGCCATGACCGTGATTAAGAAGTCCCAGCCTGGCCGGATCGCCGTAGAGCCGATAGGCCGGCATCGCAGCGTGGATGAAAGGGGAGCTCTTGACGCCGTCTGTGCCTTCACCGGCTAGCAGCAGAAAGGGGCGAGGGGCGATCAGGGCCATCACCTCCTGGTGGTCGTGACCGAACCGTTTGATCTCAGGGCCCATGTACCAGGACGCGTACCAGTTGGAAAAATGCGCTCCAATCCCGGGCTCGCTCGCTATGGCAGCTCGGACCCGCTCATCGAAGGCGGCCAGATAAAAGGATTCTTTGGCGCCTAGAGAGTGTCCAAAGGCCCCCAAACGGCTGCTGTCCACCTCTCGCACCTGCTCCAGGACGTCCAAGCCGCGCTGGGCGTCGAAAAGCATCTTGGCCATCCCCTTGGATCCGGGATGCCGCAGTTGAAATTGGTGGACTCGGACTTCCCAGGCATGCCGAACCCAGCTACTCGGTGGCTTGAACCAATGGGGGTCGGTTTGACTTCCATGATTTTGCTCCTGGCAGGAGGAGGGCAAGGGGCCGCCGTCGACATCCTCCCACAGGAAGCAGGCCGGAGAGAAAGTCACGAAACCCTGTTGGGCCAGCTTGAGCCCGACGGCCAGTTGGTTCTTGCCTTCCACTCCCGCCGGCTGACGGATGGTGTTGTGGCTGGTCGCGTGGAGAACCACGATGCCCGGGGCTTTTCCGGATAGCTTTCTGGGTTTGATCAGGTAGCCCAGGACACTGATTCCAGGCTCGCCCTCGTACTTTACCAGCTGACGAATGACCCCAGGGGGTGACTGGACCGGACCCGTGCCATTGCTGGCCGGCTTTTCGGTGATGAACTGCAGCCGAGGAGGGTCGGGATTCCGGGGCAGGGGGCCGAGATAGTCTAGCCAGTAGCGCCGTATCTCCTCGCGGCGCTTGCGCCATTCGTCGAGAGATCCAGTCTGGGTTCCGTCTTTCCTTTTCAAAGCGGAAGGAAGCGGCGTTTGCCCTTTCATGCTCGGACTCTGCACCTCGGATAACCAAGGAACGTTTCGGCCATGCGGCTGAGCTCGTGCAGCGAGAGTGGAGGCTGCTGCGGTTCCCAACGAGACCAGGTAATCCCGACGAGAAAGAGCTCGACCGGGCACGGGGTAGTTGTAAGACGTGGATCTTTTCATTTGGTCCAGGGTACGTATTAGTGGATCCAGAAACAAGACCGGGGTAGGGCCGCAGGCGGGCTCCGGGGAAACCACGACCTGGCGGAGCACCGTTTGCCCGTGTCCTTGCAAGCACCCGGGAGTCCCAGTAGACTCCGGAAAAGAATCATCTGTTGCCAGTGTGTCGCGCTTAATCGTGTGAGCGGTTCTTGTTGCCTCTTGTGACGAGAGCTGTGACGCCTCGGGAGAAGGAACATGAGAGAGGGAAGAGTGCTGAGAACTCTAGTGTTGGTGGCGGTCCTCCTGGTGGGAATAGGCTCTCCTGGGGACCTGCTTTGGGGCGGGAAGGGAACCCGCACCGAGGTCCGGGGTCTGCGTGGAGCCGTGACGGCCGGACATCCCCTGGTGGCAGACGTGGGAATGGAGATCTTCAAGCAGGGTGGAAACGCCGTGGACTCTGGCGTGGCCATGCTGCTGGCGGCATCTGTGGTGGAGTTCAACTCCTACGGATTCGGGGGTGAGATGCCGACCCTCATCTACTCTCCCCAAGAGCGGCGTGTGGTGGCCGTCAACGGCAACACTCGGGCGCCAAAGGCTGCCAACATCGGCTGGTTCCGGGAGCAGGGATACAAGCTGATCCCGGCTGATGGATTCATGCCGGCGGGTGTCTGTGCCGTGCCGGCGGCTATCGTGCTCAGCCTGGAGCGCTATGGCACGCTTTCTTTCTCTGAGATCGTCCGGGGTGCCATACGTCTGGCCGAAGGGTTCCCCGTGACCGCAAACTGGCGAAAGTACGTCGGGAGGAAGGAAACGGAGAAGTATCGGGGACCTGAAACCTTTCGCACCGCGTGGCCCAGTTCGGCAGCGGTGCTTCTCCACGACGGCCGCCTGCCGGGAGTGGGAGAGGTCACTCGCAACCCGGACCTGGCCCGTACCTTTCAACGTATGGCACAGGCTGAGAAAGACGCTTTGAAGAAAGGCGGCGACCGCAAATCGGGGCTCAGGGCCGTTCACGACTACTTCTACAAAGGACCCATCGCTCAGCAATTGGTCGAGTTTTCTCAGGGGTTCAAGGTTCGCGACGGTGAGGGTGGCTACCATAGCGGCCTTCTGACAACCGAGGATTTCGCCGACTATGAGGCCCGGATCGAGGAGCCCTGGAGCATCGATTATCGGGGCTATCAAGTCTACAAATGCGGTCCCTGGACCCAGGGCCCGGTATTCCTTCAGCAGCTGGCCTTATTGGAGGGTTACGATCTGGCGTCCCTGAAGCACAATAGCGCCGACTATCTGCATCTCTGGCTGGAGACGGCCAAGTTGGCTCACGCAGATAAGGAAAAGTACTATGGTGATCCCGATTTCGTGTACGTCCCCCGTCAGGGTCTACTTTCGAAGGGATATGCCAAGCTGAGGAGGAAGCTTCTCGATTGGAGCAAGGCCTCCCTGGAGCTGCTTCCGGGAGATCCCTTCCCCTTTGATGCCCATCCCGAGAAAAGGCCCTCAAACCTGAGTCTGGCGCCGGTCGAGCCCGGGCTGAAAGACGACGGCACTACTGGCGTCCGCGCGGTGGACTCTCACGGGACCATCTTCTCCTCGACACCCAGCGGTGGTTGGCCAGCTTCCTCTCCCATCGTTCCAGGACTGGGCTTCTGCCTGGGCAGCCGCGTCCAGATGTTCTATCTGGAGGAGGGACTGGCCAAGTCTCTGGCCCCCGGCAAACAGCCCTCCACCAGCCTGACGCCTAGCCTGGTCATGAAGGACGGTCGCCCCTGGATGGGTTTCGGTATGCCGGGAGGAGATCAACAGGACCAGGGAACGCTGCAGTTCTTTCTGAACGTAGTGGACTTCGACATGGGATTACAGGATGCGCTGGACGCTCCCAAGGTCTGGACCAAGCACTTCCCGGGTCTCTTCTATCCCCACAGAGCGCAGCCAGGACGAGCCTACCTCGAGGGGCGGCTCGCCAACCTGGAAGAGATTGCCGAAGACCTTCGCCAAAGGGGCCATAAAATCACGGTGGCGAATCCCTGGAGTGGCGACAACACCATGGTAGTGATGATCGATCCCCGGACGGGCACGCTGGTGGCGGCTACCAACGCCCGCATGGAGGGCAGCACCGCGTTGGCCTGGTGACGCGTGAGCGATGCTGGCTCATCCAGGAAGGGCTCCTAATCTCGATCCAGATTGATGGTCTCGACGATCAACCCGGAACCGAAAACGCTCAGATGATGGGAATCGAAGTAGAGAGCTTGCCTTTCTTTCGCCGCTGGAGAGTAGTCCCCATCGCCTAGAATCTGGAAGGGTCTAAGAGGAAATAGATTGTCACCATATGGAAGAGAATCGAGCCTGTCGATGAGGAATGCGTTCCGATCGAAATAGTCCTTGGCGCTGATCGCCCTCTCGAGATCAATACTGGTATGGCTTTCGAACACCGAAAATGGGGTTATCGCGACGTTGATGTGAACGGGTAGCTCCGGAATGGGATACAGGACATGCACGTTTTTCCCCGCTCCCAGGAGCCTCGATATGATTGCATGTAGACTCTGCCAATATTTCCCCCCAACCTCTACTGACACTGAATCGCCAGGCGATTCTGGGAGATGTTCCTTGGGGTCGATAGCAGATGCGGTTCTAGATGAGGCAGGGGCCTCACGGTACAAATAGAAACTATGCCGAAAACCCAATAAGACATTTTCGATGTCCTTGCGTTCCTCCAGGTAGGCAAGAGATTCGTTCAGCCATCTCGTGCAACCAGATTGTGTCGCTTCGTTCAACAGGGAGGGGGAGCAGGCACTGAAACTCAAGTGTAGTAAGCCAAGATCATAGCGTTCTAGTCTTTTGGCCAGAGAGTAACCCAGCTCTACTGTGTGGCTATCACCGAAAACAGCCCAGGTGACATTCTTGCCAAAATACCTACAAGCATCGTCTGCCCCCGAGTAATTCTCGCCTCCCGTATGGCATTCATCCCTTTTCGGGCTATGTTGGGTGGAATCGGCGTCGACCATCAGGTTGAAACGCCCCGAAAACCCCCGAAAGGAGTGGCCGGCCAAGCCGATCAACAGGAACACGGCAATGGAGGCCAGGGAGTACTGAAAAATGGACTTTCTGGAGAACCGCGACTTATCTCGAAAGGGCCTTTCCACATAGTGCCAGCTGAAAGCTGCCAGGGCAAAGATCACTAGCGTTGCCCCTAGAAACATGTTGTTCGAGGGTTCACCGATCGACTTGAGTCGTAGGAGCGCAAATACCGGTTGGTGCCACAGGTACAGGGAGTAAGAGAGCAAGCCGATGAACACGAGTAGCGTATTGGATAGGAGACGGCCGACGAGGGATGCGGAGTCGACGAAGGCAATGATCAGGGAGCTACCCAACACAGGGATCAGCGTGAGGAGGCTGGGGAAAGGCGTGTAGCTGTCGAAAAAGGCTACGGATGAAGTAATCATGAGAAACCCGAGGATGCCGAGTACTTCCTTTTGCCAGCGACCAACCTGGAATCCTCTAAAGGCAAGGAGAGATCCGAGGAGTAGCTCCCACGCCCGGCTGAATATGAGATAAAAGTTTGCATCAACCGAGCGCAGGGAAGACATCGCGTGTGCCAGTAGCAGAGATAGGCTTGCCAGAAGCGCGATACTGGATATCAACCATTTCTGGCCCCGAGACCAGACCAGGACAATCATGAGTGGAAAGAACAGGTAATACTGCTCTTCTACGGCCAAGCTCCAGGTGTGAAGTAGCGGTTTTTCATGGGATGCCGCGGCGAAGTATCCACTCGTCAAATAGAAGTATAGATTCGAAGAGAACGTCACGACGGAGACCAGGCTTTGGGAGTAGGTCTTCAGTGAATGGACGGGAAGAAGGATGTACGCCGCAAGGGTCGTAGAGAGCAGGACAAAAGACAGTGCGGGAAGTATTCTTCTGGCACGGCGTTCGTAGAAGGCGATGATGGAGAACTTATCTTTCTTCTTCTCTTCCAGGATGATGGAAGTGATCAAGTAACCGCTGATAACAAAGAAAACATCAACGCCGATATACCCTCCACTGAAGGCCTCAATACCCGCATGAAAGAGGATCACGGGTAAGACGGCTACGGCGCGAAGGCCATCAATCTCTTTTCGATACTGCAAGAGATCTCTCCGTTACTGAATTTGGCGCCAGCCGCCAGGGTAACACCTAAAGGCAAGGGTCGGCGGTCCGGATTCGACGCTGCATCGGTCGAGAGCGGAAACCCGTGGCAGGTCCAGGTTTCCTTTTAGCACAGACCACTGAGTCATGCGGTTTTGGTACGATCAGCCAAAACCGTCTTGGTACGGGACTGGGCTTGAGCAACTGCTCAGAAACGGAGGCTATCAATGGAGCCGAATAATGGTGAAAGGGCGGCGAGATTCGGAGAGTGGACCGCTGGATGCTACAACGTAGCCAAGATCGTTGCTCTTCTGGGGGCGGCTCTTTGGACGCTCTTCGAGTGGAACGTTTCGATCTTTCCAAGAGAGTCGCACCAGGATTTTCTACGGAAAGCCCAAAAGAGGACCGACCTCGCGGTGAAGATGGGCACGATCAAGTTCGAGCGACTGGACCGACCGGCTGGACAGTCAGGTTCTGAACCGAGCCTACGGCACGATCTCCTCATGCGAGGCGGGTGCACATTCACCAATCAAAGGGATTTCCCGATCGCTCTGCAGTCGAAAGCGTTGGTCCTCAGATTCGCAACGGGTATCGAGGAGCTTGTCGTTCCAGACCTGGATGAAACCGCGGGGTTTGCTCCCTTTCAGATCAACTGGTCGCGAGACTACAAGATTGACAGGGCAACGGCGTTTGGGCCCGTCAACGAAAGTGAGGGAGCGTCCATTCTGGAGAAGCGTGGGGTCAATCTTGTGCCCTTTTATGCGCCTGTTTCAGTTCACTGGAAACCTTTGGAAAAACGAAGGTTGATGGAACTGGACCTGGAGTTCTACGTCTACGGCGTCGATCCGGAGACCAGCGAAGAGATTGAAGGTTCCCGACAAATCAAGCGCATTGCCCATCGAATGCTGCTCAAGCGAACCGGCTCTACTCAGGGGCTGGGCCGGACGTCTCGTCGGCGCTAGCGATTCAAGTGTTGTGGTCCCCGGGCAGGGCTCCTATCCAGATAGGTCACAGTGCTCCCGGGATGTTGATAGCTGGGAGCTTTCCCGTTTGCTTCGACCAGGTGGTACAGTTTATGGTTGGTTTTTCTGAGGATCGTCAATTTTCGGGCACACGAGCATCCACGGATCGCGGGCCCGTTTACTGGAGGTAGACTCATGAAGGCGCTAGAACATGCAGCGATTATCGCAGACGACCCGGAAGCTCTGGTTGACTGGTACTGCACCACCCTCGGCTTCGAGTTGATCGCCAAGGGTGACCTGGTTCTCGATGGTAATCCGCTCACCTACCATTTCCTGGGCTTGCCAGGAGGAGCCCTGCTCGAGATCCTTCCTTCGAATCAGAAATCCCGCTCCAAGAAGGCCCCCGATGACGCCGGCATTCGGCATCTGGCTTTTCTGGTCGAAGACTTCGAAGCGTCTTGCCAGTCCCTTCGGGAAAAGGGACTGGAGCTCGGAGCTGAGCGGGAGTTGCCCGATGGGACCAAACTGGTGTTCTTCCCCGATCCGGAGGGTAACCTATTGCAGCTAGTCTATCGCACCAAGGCTCTTCGTCCCTGGCTGTAGGGAAGTGAGCTGGGGCGGGACTAGAGTAAGACTCCGTTTTTATACTGGGGTGGTAAAGGGTATAACCTATTGATTCAAATAGGTTTGATGGATATGACTGCGATGCGTGTGGTCCGCATCGAGGAGCCACGACACGAATCCCAAAGGTAGGACGCGCGACCGTCTGACGGCCCTGATCCGATCCCCTCGGCATTGATTCATTGCCATTAGCCTCCTTACCAGGTTGTCAGGTTAGCATACCCCGATCATCCCCGGCCCCCCTTGACCACCCACCTGATGGCGACTACAGTCGGATTCACTGAGACCCCACTCGATCGGAGGTTTGGACATGAACACTTCACTCCACAATCGGCGTAGATTTCTAGGACGGATGGGCGCCGCCAGTCTTCTCCCTGCGGCAGCCAGCGAGCCCCTCTGGGCCGGCCTGACGAAAGGATTTGAGGAGGTTACGACCCGCCGATTCAGAAAGCACATCGGGGTCGCCAGAGAAGCGATCCTGGCAGAGCTGCGGCCTACCGCGAGTCAGCTGGAGCACGGCCTGAGATTGCACCGCGACTCGATCGTCTGTGACCTCTACGGGGGATCCCATCCGGTTCATCTCTGGGGGTTCTATTCACAGAGCATGAAGGAGTGGGCACTCCAGAGACTGTCCCAGGAAGAGGATCGCGCCAAGAGGAGAGAGCTGCTGCGCACCCTCCGCCCCCAGATCCGGAAGTGGCGAGCCCTGGAGTCGGTCCACGACCCGGGCTTCAAAGCCAACCACCGCCTGGCCTGGGACACGGCTCAGATCGACCTGGGTCTTGCCGACGTGGGTTC
>JAKZYH010000640.1:0-8608 GCA_047514575.1 Acidobacteriota bacterium
AACGGGACCCGCTTGCCGACAGCATGGAACGAATCCGGCAGGGCCGCGAGCGACTCGCCTTGTCTGTAATCGACTCGTCGGCAATATGAGACCGATTTCCGAGGAGCGACCGGTCAGCAGCACAATCTTACTTCGTCGAAGTTTCCCGCTGAATAATCCAACGGCAGCTGGCGGCCGAGACTGGCACGCTAGAATTCTCCGCCCGGTCGAGTTAGAGTCGATCTCGGACAATCACAAGAACAAAGGGAGCAAAGATGAGGAAATCGGTCAGTCGACTCTTACTACTTATTCTTCCGTGGATCGGGATGGCGGCTGCGCAGCAGCCTCCGGATCCGCCTCAGCGTGGCTCTTCCAAGTGGGGTGCAGAGGATCAGCGTGGCGCTGCGAATCTTCTCACCTCGGAAAAGGTTCTGGAAGCAGTGAGCTTGGTAAAAAAGGGCCAGGTCTACCAGCTGGGCAGGGTCTACGAGGAGTCGATGCCTCTCGTGCCCCACCGCCATTTTTCGGTCATTATGCCGGTTCCCGATGCACCTGCAGGCAAGAACCAGATCAGGGGCACTGAGGCGTTGCTTATCGCTGAGATCGGGCAGGTCGGGACCCAGTTTGACGGAATGGGTCACGTCGGTATCGGCGATATCTTCTACAACGGCTACGATCGTCGCGAGTTCCAGACGGCCAAGGGGCTAACCAAACTGGGAATCGAAAACGCGGGGGCCTTCTTGACTCGGGGCGTGTTGCTCGATATCGCTGGGCTAAAAGGGACCACACGTCTCAAGAAGGGGTACGAGATCACTGCTCAAGACCTGCGCGATGCCATGGATCGGGAGAAGGTAAAGATCCACAAAGGAGACGCGGTATTGATTCACACGGGTTGGGGATCCCTCTGGAAGGTGGACAATGACCTCTTCAACAGCGGCGAGCCGGGGATCGGAGTGGAGGCGGCCAACTTTCTGGTCAGCCAGGAGATCTGCATGGTTGGGAGCGACAGCTGGGCTACCGAGGTAATCCCGAATCCGAACCCCGATCTAGCATTTCCAGTCCATCAAATTCTGATTCCGCTGAACGGCATCTACAACCTCGAAAACCTCGACACCTCTTCCCTGGTGCGGGACAGGGTGTACGAGTTCGCCTTCTTCTTTGCGCCCCTCAGGCTCAAAGGGTTCGCGGGATCGCCCGGTAATCCTGTGGCGATTCGCTGATGGCGTGGAACCAGACCGGCCTGATTCTGCCGATGGGATTCTCAGGGCTCGATTTGTCTTTGTGCGGAGGATCTAACATAATGCTTGACGAGACTGGGGATTCACCGATGAAGTTGATAAGGGTGCCCTTCCAAACATAAAGATTACCATGGGTTTGAGAGACCTTTTCCGCCAGAAGAAAGAAGAACCGGATATTGATCCTCTTCAGGATCTGGTCCTTTCGAAGCTGAAGGTTGGTTACTTCCTGGACTACGATCTCAAGACCTGGGAGGTGACTGCCTACAATCACTACGACTATGGAGACGGCGACTCTGGCGATGAGTGGGAGCTCACTTCGGGTCGAGAGAAATGCTATCTGGAGCGATCCGACGATGACGAAGTCGAATGGGTCCTGGGAAAGAAGATTCCCATAGGCTCGCTTTCCGGTGGGATTCGCCAGTACATCATCGATCACGATGACCCACCCGAACAGGTTGTGCTCAAAGAAAAAGTTTACTATCTAGACGAATCAGGAGCCGGCCACATGAGTCCGGGGGGAAAGGAACCTCGACAAGAGTTTGTCTACTGGGGCTTTGTCGACGAGGAAGATGAGAACTGCCTGACGATTGAACAGTGGAGCGAAACAGAGTTCGAGCTCACCAGTGGCCACTATGTGGAGGAGTACCAGTTCAGCGACATCCTCCCAGGTGGCGGCGACTGAGGAGAACTCTGTCCATCAGGAGGATTCACATTTGAACAACAAGTCCCGTTGGATGCTGCCGGTCGTTGCTCTCCTGTTTGTTTCCTGTGGATCGCAGTCACCACTTAATCGACTGCGGGAGCAACTCTCACAGTATCCCGAGTACTCGATCATCCTGAAGGACATGAGGGTGGAGGGCAACTTCTTCAGGGAGTACTACCATCAGTACAAGCTTGTCTCCAGTCAGAAAACTGGAACCTCCGAAGATCCCGTCTACGACACCCAGACCAGCGACTGGCACAAGGTCTCACAAACTGAATTTGACAAGTATCGGAACAACCTTGGGATGGTACTTTTTTCCAAGTCAGCAGAGAGTGGGCTTTCTGACGCCAGGTATCCCCCGGGCTATCAACAAGTGGGGAATCCTCGCTACGGCAACTGGCGCACTGACAGCAGTGGCAATTCCTTCTGGGAGTTCTACGGGAAGTTTGCATTCATGAGCCACATGTTCGGAATGTTCAGCCGCCCCATCTACCGCAACGATTGGAATTCTTACCGACAGAGCCGTAGCCGAGGAGCTCCCTACTTTGGACGAGGTGGCGAATATGGGACTAACGGCAGCCTTACGAAACACACCAACAAGTCATTCTTCGATCGCAGAGTGCAAAGGGAGAGGGCTCGCAAGTCCAGTTTCTCCGACCGGGTTCGACGGCGGGCCAATCGAAGTAGGATGAGCGGGTTCCGTGGTCGCTCGGGAGGCTTCGGCAAATAGCTCACGTAAGACCATCAGGCGTCACACCAAGCCGGGTTAGGTTCCGTGTCCGTCTCGAATGGAGGTCCCAGTGACGATTGATCAAATCGCGAGTGCCCTCGTCTATTTGTTGTGTGCGTTCGTCGTCTTTCTGGTCGGCAAGTGGACCTACGACAAGCTCCATCCCAGATTCGTCCTTCGCGAAGAGCTGCTGGTCCGCGACAATCTGGCACTCGCACTGGCGATCGTTGGATACTATCTGGGTCTGGTAATCGCCATTGGCGGCGCGCTGGAAGGGCCTTCCTATGGGTTGTTGGAAGGACTTCTCGACATCTTCTTCTACGGTCTGATTGCCGTCATCCTGCTCAACATCTCATCCGTCATCAACGACAAGATCATCCTTCGCAAGTTCGACAATCAAAAGGAAATCATCGACGACCAGAATGTGGGCACCGGTGTCATCGAGGCCGGAAATCATATTGCTGTCGGCCTGATCGTCTATGGCGCCATCTCCGGCGAAGGGGGAGACCTGTTGACCGCAGCAGCTTTCTGGATTCTTGGTCAAGGAGTTCTGATTCTGACGGGTCTGATCTACAATCTCATCACACCTTTTGACATCCACGAACAGATCGAAAATGACAACGTTGCGGTTGGAGTTGCTTTCTCAGGCGCCCTGATAGCAGTGGGAAACATCATCCGCGTTAGCGTGGAAGGTGACTTCGTATCCTGGAGTCAGAATCTTTTTGAATTTGGAGGTTTCGTCCTCTTCGGGCTGCTGCTGCTGCCGATTGTTCGATGGATCACAGACAAGGTGCTGCTGCCCGGTCACCGACTTAGCGACGAGTTGGTGAATCAGGAAAAGCCAAATGTAGGCGCAGGGGCAGTCGAGGCATTCTCCTATGTCGCAGCCTCTTTCCTGCTCGGCTGGGTTGCATAGTACTCCGCACTGATGCTTCCAATTGAGTCCGGCCACCTCTGTGCTCGCTCGAAGCGAGTCGAGTCTTGAGCATGCAGATCGAGCAGAGTCCTGCCGCAGATCAAAGCGAGGGATCAGCCTCCCGCTTCAGCCTCAGACTGGTGCTGAAAGCCTGCATTTTTGCCACGGGCGTTGCTGGCATCGTAGCCGAGTACGTTATGTCGACTCTGGCGACCTATCTTCTGGGCAACGCCGTCCTCCAGTGGACGCTGACGATCTCCCTGATGCTGTTTGCCATGGGCCTGGGGAGTCGACTGAGCAAGCATATTCGCGCCGCTCTGCTTGACGCATTCCTACTCATTGAGTTCGCGCTGTCTCTGCTCTGCGCGGTTAGCGTCTGTCTGGCCTATTTGCTCTCGGCCTACATCCAGAATATTGCTCCCGTCATCTACACTCTAGCCTTCATCATAGGAGCCTTGATCGGTCTGGAGATCCCTCTGGCGCTTCGCCTCAACAACTTTTTCGAGGAACTCCGCATCAACGTCAGCTCGGTCATGGAAAAAGACTACTACGGGGCTCTAGTTGGAGGCCTATTGTTCGCTTTCTTCGCACTTCCTCAGCTGGGACTGACCTACACGCCTATTGCGCTGGGCGTCATCAATTTCCTGGTGGCCTCGATTCTGTTTGTTCGCTACCGACACCTCTTGAAGTTTCGCAGGGGTCTGACACTCGGTTTCGTCACCGTCCCGATTCTACTTGTGCTGGTGACCTTGATGGCCCAGCCCATCATTCTCTACGGAGAGCAGCAGAAGTATCGGGACCGCGTCATCTATCAGGAGCAGACTCCCTACCAGCGCATCGTGATCACTCAGTGGAAGGACGATTTCTGGTTCTTCCTGGATGGAAATGAACAGTTCAGCAGCTACGACGAGGAGCGCTATCATGAGCCCCTGGTCCACCCCTCTATGGGAATCGCGGCCTCCCTCAGACAGATCCTGGTGCTAGGCGGTGGAGACGGGCTGGCCGTACGTGAGGTCCTCAAATATCCCGAGGTGGAGCGGGTCGTCGTAGTCGACATCGACCCTGCCGTTACGGCGCTGGCCCGTAGCCACCCGATATTCCTGCGACTGAACCAAGGAACCCTCGACGACAGCCGAGTCGAGATTATCAATCGAGACGCCTATGCCTTCTTGAAGGATGACGCGTCCCACTACGATGTCATCATCATAGACCTTCCCGACCCCAAGAGTGCCAATCTAGCTCGCCTCTACACTCTGCAGTTCTATCGGACTGCGGCTCGACACCTGGGACCCGGGGGAGTCCTGGTCACCCAGGCAACCAGTCCCTTCTTCAGCAAAACGGCGTTCCTCTCCATTCTCAAAAGCGTGCGAGCTGCGGAGCTTGTCGCAGTGGCCTATCACAATCATATCCCCACAATGGGAGAGTGGGGCTGGGTCGTGGGTATCAAGGCCCCGAGTGTAGACGCTGCACAGCTGAAGCGAAGACTATCCCGACTGACCTTTGATGGGTTGTCAACCCGATTTCTCAACCAGGATGCCATGTTGAGCATGCTCAACTTTGGTAAGGGCGTCATGGATCAGCTGGAGGAAATATCGGTCAGCGAGGAACTAGACCTCGCCGTCCACCGTTATTATCGAGAAGGGGCTTGGGATCTTTATTGACTAGCCCGAGGTGAAGACAGTTTACTGTAGCATGACCTGTAGCTTGAACAAGAGGTCACAGGTCGCTGAGGAAGGCATCTCGGGACGGTGAAATACCAAAACAGTGCCAGGAACAGGTTGAGCTGTCAGAAATATGAAGCCAAGTCCGACAGAGCCGCGAACGACTCGCCTTGTCTGCAAGCGCCTTGTCTGCAATATGAGCCCAGGTTCCGAGGAGAGAGTCGGACAACTCTTCCCCACGGAGTGACGCACAATCTCCCTATCCCCGACTGACTATTGACTCGAACCGACCCAGCGGGATTACAGATGAATCGTAATCAACGCGAGACAGGACTAAAAGCCAAATTCCGAAGCTTCTTCCTCTTTCTCCGCCGTGAGAACCTTCTCCGGCTGTTTCTGATTCTGGCCTCGATGATACTGCTGGGTGCAATCGGGATGTCTGTTTTCGAGCCGGAAACTTCCTTTTCCAGCGCCATCTGGTGGAGTGTCGTAACACTAACCACCGTGGGCTACGGAGACATATCTCCGACTACCCTCGGAGGCCGCCTGATTGGAATCCTGATCATGTTCTGTGGTATCGGTTTATTGGGTATTTTCAGTGCAACGGTGGCCAGTGTTCTGGTAGAGCGCAAGCTGAAGGAAGATCGCGGCATGCATTCCTACGATTTTTCCGATCACATCATCCTGTGCGAGTGGAACTATCGCGCCAAGGAGATCCTTCACGAGCTTCACGCCGATCAGCAGGGGCACGAAGTACCCATAGTGCTAATCGCTGAGATCGAACTCAAACCTATCGACAGCGACAATCTGTACTTCATCCAGGGCGACCTCAACGAAGAAACCCTCAGCCGAGCGAATCTGGCGAAGGCCAAATCCACCATCATCCTGGGTGACGATCGCCTGGAGCCACGGGCAAGAGATGCAAAGGTGGTTCTTTCCACGTTGACGGTCGAGAGCCTTAATCCTGACGTCTACACGATCGTGGAACTGGTGGATGGGACCAACGTGCCCCACTGCGAGCGGGCTCAGGCCAACGAAATCATCGTTGGGAGCGAATTTTCCAGCAAACTGATCTCCCGAGCCACGATGGATCACGGGATATCCAAGGTCGTCTCGGAACTTTTGAGCTCGCGCTATGGCAATAACCTTTTCAAGGTCCCTGTTCCCGAACCGATGGCGGGACGGACCTTCATGGATGTTTTTACCCAAATGAAACAGGAGCACGACAGCACTGTGCTGGCGGTGCTGAAGGGAGGCGAGGGCGAGGTCGTCTCGAATCCACCCGCCGACCATCGCGTAGCATCTGGCGATCATTTGATAGTGGTATCGGCTCGAAGACCGCAGGCGTGCTGACTGCTTGCTACTTTTCCACCAAGAGGAGGTGAGAACCATGTCGGAGAATCTAGATCTGGTCAAGGAGTACCTACTCAACCTTGACCTTAAGATCGTTGACGAGAATGAGGGAGAGGAACTGGTCGTCGTGGACGATCAAGACAACGGCATTACCAATCTGGTCATCGACTGCGAGGCTCCCATCGTCATTCTGGAACAACTCATCATGGAGACGCCCAAGGAACCCGGGGATTTCTTCAAGAGGCTGCTTCAGATCAATCGTACGCTGGTCCACGGGGCCTTTGTCCTGGATGAGGAGGGAGCTCGTGTCTTTTTTCGAGACACGTTGCAACTGGCAAATCTGGATCAGAACGAACTCGAAGGGTCCATCGATGCCCTTTCGTTGGCTCTGGCCGAGTACGGCTCGGAGCTGATTGAGTACAGCCACCGATGATTCGATGAACCATTGGTCGGTTCTGGAGTGAGAACTTTACGACGAACTCATCAAATCAACTTGTCTTAGGAGGTAACCGTAATGGGTGTTTTTCAGAGAATCTTCAAAACGGCCCAGTCGCAGGCACATTCGCTGGTAGATCAGATGGAGGATCCGATCAAAACCACCGAGCAGGCAATTCGAGACTTGAAGAAAGATCTGCACGGTGCCATGCAGAGTCTGGCACAGGTCAAAGCGATCGCGATTCGGCTCAAGAAGGATTCCGATGATCAGAAGAAGGCGGCACAGGATCACGAGCGGAAGGCCATGTTGCTCCTCCAGAAAATGGAGTCTGGTGATCTGGCCCAGGCCGAAGCAGAAAGTCTCGCCACCGAGCTCCTGTCCAAAAAAGAGGATGAAGTGCGCCGGGCTGCCACGCTGCTCGAAGACCACAAACAGCAACAAAAGATGGCTGACCAGCTTCAGGTAAAGGTAGAGAAATTGAAACAGACAATTACCCGCTATGACAACGAGCTGGTGACGCTCCGTGCCCGCGCCAGGACCGCCAAGTCGATGCGCAAGATCAACCAGCAACTTTCCAGCGTGGACTCCTCGGGTACCATCGCCACCCTGGAACGCATGAAAGACAAGGTCATGGAGGAAGAATCACTGGCTCAGGCCTACGGTGAAATGTCCGACAACACCTCCGATCTGGATGATCAAATCGAAAAGGCTCTGGCTCCTTCGGCGGCCCAGGGAAGTGAGTCGCTGGCACAGCTCAAGAAGAAGATGGGAATCGGATCCCAGGCGTCGTAAGGAGTCTGGATGGTCAACGCTCACAAGTTCACTGCCAAGCTCCGGGCAGGGCAAACCTGCCTGGGCACCTGTATCGGGCTTTCCGACCCTCAAGTGGCCGAAGCGCTTGGCTCTAAGGTTGACTTTCTCTGGATCGATCTGGAGCACTCCGCCTTGGAGCTCGAATCCGTGAAGTGCCATCTGATGGCCCTCAAGGGCGGTGACTGCGCTGCGCTCGTCCGAGTACCCTGGAACGAGCTAGTCCCGATAAAGAAGGTACTGGACATTGGAGCTGATGGGATCATCGTTCCCATGATCCAGACCGCAGAGGACGTGCGCCAAGCAGTCTCCGCCTGCCGCTATCCGCCCGAAGGGATTCGTGGTTTTGGCCCTCTCCGACCTTCGGATTACGGAAGAATCGGGTCGCAGGAATTCTGTGAGCAATCCAACGAAAACATCATCACGATCGTTCAGATAGAAAATGTCGATGCGGTCCGCAACATCGACGAAATACTTGCCGTTCCGGGCCTGTCCAGCATTGCGTTCGGACCCAATGATCTAGCCAACTCAATGGGCCATCGAGGCCAACCGGGCCACCCAGATGTGGTGGAGACCATGAAGAAGGTGATCGGGAGGGCGCAACTGGCAGGCATCCCAGTCGGGATTTCCACCGGATCGAACGTGGACGAACTCTGTGCCTGGGTGGACAGGGGAATTCAGTGGCTGGCAACAAGTGTAGATGTGATGCTCATGGTGGAAGCACTGATCCTAGTGACTTCCGAAGTCAGCAAGCATGCCCTCGATCAAGAAGGGATCTGAGC
>JAKZYH010000641.1:0-5245 GCA_047514575.1 Acidobacteriota bacterium
CTCTATCGGCTCCCAGGAGACCACCGGACCCTGGGTCATCAGGCGCTGCACCCGCCCTTGCTGGAACCAACTCTCGACTTCCTGATAAAGCGTCAGCTCGGCCTTGGCTCGATAGCCGACATCCATCTTGAAATCGGTGTGGACCTGAAAAGTCAGCTCCTGCCCCTTCGATACTTCGAATGAGTAGAAGTCCACCTCCCCTTTTTGATCGATACTGCCAGTGACAACCGCCGGAAGGCTCAAAGCCTGCGCCGAGGAGGCGAGTTGGTGAGGACTCTCGGTTTCTTCAGTCACGGCCTCAGGTACGATTTGTAGGGGTAGGGCGTTGGAGACCCCATGGGGCGACACCAGCCTGAATCCGTGAAGTCCTAAAACAGCCTTCGGGCCTACCGATACCTGCAGCAGGGCTCGATATTCACGCTGATTCTCTTTGGTGACTTTGCCGTATCGATCCTTCTTGGAGCCTCCATCAGAGGCCGATGGCTCTGATCTTTCGACCTGTTCGATGCTCCCTTCCAGGTCGTCACATTCAAACCAAACGGCATACACTCCATCCAGGTCACGACCCTGCAACCAGACCTCAAACTCGGAGCCGCGCTGTCCTCCGAGGGGCGAAGCAGCAACCAATTCGGGGTCCAATCTGGAATTCTCTTTCCCTTCCCGACTCTCAACAGGAGTCAGCAAGCAGCCAGTAAGCAAGGGGAGGACAATCCACTGCGAGATCTTCGGCGAGGGCGAATTCCCAAAGGGGCTCAGGCCAGCTGAGGTGCGCATGGGTCTGAAGAAAATTCTAGCACATGTCTCCCGCCAGAACGCCCACTGCAACTCAGGATGAGCTGGCTCCGTCTGCCCAGAGATGCTAGTACCCTGTAACACATCCGCAAATCCGTCATAATCTGTGTTACAGGGTACTAGGTTGGAGTGCCACTTCTCAAAGTCCGTCGAAACGAACAGGGAGCGCGAACTTCCATGAATCAAGAAACATTGTCCCAGGACCCGACACTGATCATCAGAGGCGGCCGAGTCATTGACCCCTCGGAAGATATCGATACGCAGCTGGACATCGCAATCACGGACGAGAAAATCTCGGAGCTGGGCCAGGACCTGGAGGCAGGACCCTCGACCCGAATCATCGATGCTTCCAATTGCCTCGTGACGCCAGGCTTGATCGATCTTCACGCCCATGTCTATCCGCGCATCTTCCCGATAGGCATCGACCCCGACGAGGTGGGAGTGCGCAGCAGCGTCACCACTATTGTCGACTGCAGTGCCGCCCCCGATACCTTGACCGCCTTTGAGCACTACGTAGCCCGTCATGCAGAAACCCGTGTCCTGTCCTTCCTGAGGATCTCGACGCTTTGGTGGTTCAACCTGCTCAAGTTTGGACTGGGAGGCGATCTGTCGCGAGCGACGCTTCAGCGACTGATCGATCCGGAGGGCGTGGCCAGGCTGGCGAAGGATCATCGTCATCTGGTGAAGGGAATCAAGGTCTACGCCTACGGTCCCGATGAAGGATCGACGGGAGTCCAAGCTCTCGGATTGGGTAAGGAGTGTGCGGTAATGGCGGGGCTCCCCCTGGTCTGTCACATCACCCACGTCGGATTCC
Organism: Acidobacteriota bacterium; assembly: GCA_047514575.1. Taxonomy (GTDB): domain Bacteria; phylum Acidobacteriota; class UBA6911; order RPQK01; family JAJDTT01; genus CAUZIZ01. Next base: position 1,607 of record JAKZYH010000641.1, read on the forward strand.
AGCTTGCCGCCCACGGACTGCGCACACTGACGCCGGAAATTCTAGACCTGATGGAGAGAGGGGATGTCATCATCCACAGCGCTTCGGGACTCGCCGGCAACCTACTGGAGACCGACGGCAGCCTCCTGCCCCAGATACGCTCGGCGATCGATCGAGGAGTCCTTTTCGACCTCGCCCACGGGCTCTACATGTTCAGCTTCGACTCAGCCAAGCGCCTGTTGGCCGAAGGGGTTGCCCCCGACATCATCAGCACCGATATTCACGTTGGAAACCGCCACAAGGTCCTCTTCGACTTGCCCACCACGATGGCGAAATTCCTGGCACTTGGACTCGATCTCAAGGAAGTCATCGCACGAACCACGATCAATCCTGCCCGGGCTCTGGGCATGGAACAGACCCTGGGCTCTCTGGTGGCGGGCAGGGAAGCAGATATATCGATTCTCAAAAGCGTGGAGGGAGACTGGACATTCGTCGACTGCCACGGAGAGCTGTTACCCGCCAAGACGACCCTGGTTCCTGCGGGAACAGTCCGAGCAGGTGTCTACACCGAAACGGATCCCCCAACCTTCCTGGCCCAGGCGGGAAGCCCGGCAGGAGAAATCAATCGTGAGATCCCCCTCTGGAAACTCCGACGCTAGGAGCCCGCGGCGGTAGAAACTGGTCTACTGCGCCGCCGAGATGACTTCCGCCTGGAGGCCAATGCGACGAAAAGGAACTAGCCGGACCACGGGTTTATTTCAGAGAACGGGCCCAGATGTTCCGGAAACGGACGGGGCTGCCGTGGGCTTGCAGCTTGACGGGACCCTCCGAAACCATGGGGTTCTTCCTACCCTGACCCGTTCCTTGTGACAGCCGACGCTCGTGCTGGACTAGAACTCCGTTGTGGAAAACGGTGAAGCGGGCCGGATTTACTACCTTGCCCGCATCGTCGAGTCTCGCTCCGATGAAAATGATGTCGTAGGACTGCCACTCTCCCGGCGGTCGGCTGACGTTCGCCAGCGGAGCGTAGGTTGAAAAGAAAGAGGCACACTGCTGGTTGGGAGCGAATCGATTGGGGCTGTGGGAATCCAGAATCTGCAACTCGTAGAGATGATGGAAGTAGAGTCCGCTGTTTCCATGTTTCGGATCGTTCGCAGGAAGGTTGAACTCGACGTGAAACTGGGCATCCGAGAAGCGGTATTTGCTGACGATGTCCTGCTCGCCGGTGATCAGCACTCCATCCTCAACCAGCCAGCTAGCCGGGGTACCGTCCAGCTGTGTAAACGCAGAAGCGTTATTGCCGTCAAAGAGAATCACGGCGTCACTTGGTGGCTGGCCGTTTTTACTGACTACCACGACTGGAGTGGAGCTCTTGTGCGAAGACGCTCTTGCACCGAATGGGACCCAACCTCCAGACAGAACCAGGACCAGGACCAGGACAGTTACTACCTTCCCATTCATCCCATTCACAGTACTCATTTCTCCTCCTGTTACCGCGGTCAAGAACGTTCCAGCTTCGACCTATACCCAATGTACTTCGTCGTTCCGACGGCTGCAAACAGTAAGAGCAGCATTGCCTTCCCTTCTGGGTTTCTTTAACATCGACGCGTTTCATGCGCCTGACCACGGTACTTTCACCATTGTCCAACGAAAACCTCCGGCTAGCCTCCCAGTGCGGCGTTACCGATATCGTCACTCGATACCCCGGACCCCGATTGGACGACCTTCTGCGCGTCAAGGAGAAGGCGGAATCCCAAGGACTGCGGCTTTCTGTCATAGAGGGTCACCTGCCGATCGAGAGAGTCAAGTTCGGCGCAGATCGCGACGGGAAGGAAATGGCAGCGCTGAAGCAATTGATTCGAAACATGGGCCGAGCGGAAATCCCCATCCTCTGTTACAACTTCATGCCCGGAACCGACTGGGTACGCACCCGGTTGGACCTCCGAGAGCGGGGCGGCGCCCTGGTCACCGGGTTCGACCTGAACCAAGTCGAATCTGCCGTTTCGCTGAGCGAAACCACAAAGATAATCCCGGAAGAGACAATCGATTCAGACGCTCTCTGGGACAACCTGGAAACAATGCTCCGGGAGCTGGTCCCGGTAGCCGAGGAAAGCGGAGTCTATCTCGCGCTGCATCCTGACGACCCACCGTTGAGCGAGTTCCAGGGAAAAGCCCGGATCATGGGTTCGGTTGAGAGCTTTCAACGGCAGTTGAACCTTGTGCCTAGCCCTCACAACGGAATCTGCTTTTGCCAGGGCACCTTTGCCGCCATGGGTGTCGATCTACTGGATGCTATTCGGCGTCTGGGACCCGGCGTCCGATACGTACACTTTCGAGATTTGCGAGGGACTGCCGAATCCTTCGTCGAGACCTTCCACGACAACGGTCCCACCGATATGCTCGCAACCATGCGCGCCTACCGCCAGGCCGGCCTGGATGTTCCCATTCGACCCGATCACGTCCCTCAACTCGAAGGCGAAGAAGAAGGCGAACCCGGCTACACCATGTTGGGCAGGCTGTTCGCCTTCGGCTACATTCGCGCCCTGATCCAAGCTACTGAGACAGCCTGAGATCACTTCTCCACCGCCTGGAGGCGAGGGGGTTCACTCCGTGCGCACGTTCGGCTTGGGACCGAAATATGCGTGCATTCCATCGCCCGGGGAGAAGGTCTCCGCCACCTGATCCCCGGTGATCTAGCGCAGATCCGACTTCTTCAGCGTCGCCAGTCCGATTCCCGTTGACCCGAAGTCGTTCCCGACGTAGAACATCCAGAGCTCGTCTTCCATCTCGACCAGGTTGGGATAGGACTGGTTCCGCGAGTCAAAACCCTCCGGGGACAGCGGCAGAATCTCCGTATCGTCGAACCTCTCCCAGGTCAACCCATCCTGAGACCTCGCATAGGCGAGGCGGTAACCTCCTCGCCCACCGGCATCCGCCTCTACTGCCATGCTGTAGACGCTGAACCACATATGATAGGTTTTGCCCAGCAGGATCACGGATGGCTTCGAAACGACTGCTTCAAAGGGCTGCACGGTGTCGAGACGAGGCGAGAGAGCCGCCTGCTCGCTTTTCTCCCAATCAATGCCGTCCTCGGAGGTCCCATACCCGAGGTGAACGATCCCGCGATTTACCTCTCCAAATCTAACGTATCGCTCTCCGGCGGTGTACCACATTCGATACTCCGCGGGAGCCGTCCGCAGCACGCACACCGAGCCCGTCAAGCCCGCGTCGTAGTCCCCGGGCTTGCCCAGGGGCAAGAGCGGCTCCTTCTTGATCTCCCAGGTGATTCCTTCATCATGGCTCACCGCCAGGGAGGTACGGTTGGAGAGTTCGTTCGGAGCTGCCCAGGATCCCCAAACCACGTAGTACATCAACCAGGGACCGTCCTCCCTTGGCAGCACCCAGGGAAAGCTGGGGCCCTTGTCGCTGAGGTTACCGGTTGGGGAAGGGCGAAGAATCGGTTCTTCACTCACCAGTTTCCAATCATGGGGATTGTCCGGCGACGCCTCGGCCGCGAAGAGGTAGTGGTAGCCCTCCTTGTCGCCTGTCCAAAAGTACAGCCGGAGTCGGCCGTCCTTCAACCTCACGACCGACGGGGCGGAAAGCCGGTTGCTTGAGAGAGGACCGGCGGACCCCGGTGCGAGAACCCGGCCTTTTTTC
>JAKZYH010000642.1:0-8396 GCA_047514575.1 Acidobacteriota bacterium
GTCCAGGACAGTTACCCCAAGCGCCAGCTTCTCGACACCTTCAAGAAGGCCACCGCTGGAAGGTATCAGGATATCTTCGCGCTGGAGAATCAGATCTTTGGTATCGCTGGAGACCGCATCGATCGTCTCCACGCGGAAAAGGGCCCTCAGATAGATGTCGTTGCGGAAGAGGCCCTCATGCTGGCAGGAAGCGACCTCACCGCCGCTGCCGTGAGTCCCTGGATGGAGGTGTTTCTTTCTGATGCGGCGACCAACTCCATCCGGCGCCTCAGGTTGAGCAGAGGGCGTCTGGAAACAAGCGGCTCATTGACCGGTGAACACCTGGCCTCCCCCGGCAGACTGGCGTTCAGTATGGACGGGCAGCTGTTCGTCGCCAATCGGGAGAAGGGATCCTACGGGATTCTGCGCTACGAATTTGTTCTGGACGGCTTTACTTCCTGGAGAGGCGTCCCCAGAGAAGGTATCGGACTGGACGGCGCTGCGGCCAAAGACTTGGCACTGGCTCGTCCGGTAGGCTTCATTCTCTCCGAGAAGGAGACGCCTGCGATCAAGTTGGATACGGGAGCCGCCGGTGGGCACTTCGGCATCTCCCAGGTGGTGTTTGTCAGCCCTACTACTAATTCGGAGGCAGCCATCATCGCCTTGGTGGAGTATGAGCCCGGAGGATTCACGCCTGTCCACTATCATTCCCAGATGGAGCAAGCCGAGGTCGTCCTGGCAGGAAGAGCAATCTGGGAGGTGGGAGAATTCGAACGAGAGGTGGGGCCCGGCGACGTCATCTTCTGCCCCAGAAACGTAAAACATGGATACAAGGTTCTGGGTGATTCGCCCTTCAAATTCCTCCAGCTGGAGTGGCGCGACCTGGGGAAATAGTACAATCCGGTTTGCGGTGAGCCTTCTCGGGACAAGTTTGCTCTGTCCGGTTCTCGTAAAATCAGACCTCAAGATAACCTGGGTAACGCACCCGAGGTAGCGCTTCTCTCGGGCATGTTCCTCTCAGTCTCAATCGACGCACTCGGGTTGTGCAAAGTGCTGAAGGCCCCCTACTCTCTATCCCTCCTCAGGCCCGTCCACACCCTTTCCACACACCCTGTGAAATTCACCCCCGTTCGAACCTGGTGGGTAGGTTCAAGGTGGCGACCTCGGGGAGGCTAAAAGAGACTTCGGCGTAGGACAGGTCCCGGTTTCACCGCGCTGTTTGGAGAGTAGAGACCCGCGACCCTCGGACGTTCCGACGTGCGACCCTCAGACGTTCCGAGGTGTGACGAATTCTTTCAGCTATCCTGCCCGCGCCGGAGGAAGGCAGGGATCTCGGCCTCGCGCTCGATCTTTGAAGCGTAGGCTACCGTTGCCGCCCCTTCGCGGCCTGGGAGCGGTCTGGGACGCGGCACCTCCTGGCTCTCGGAAGTACCTGGCTGGCCCTCGAGACGAGGTTGTGGTGGATCGCCAAATCCGGTAGCTATGACGGTGATCTTGACCTTTTCGCCCATAGCCTCATCGAAAACGGATCCGAATATGATATTGGCTTGCGAGTCGGCTGAATCCTGAATCACATAGTTTGCCTCACTGACCTCGTGAAGCGTGAGATTATGGCTCCCGGTGACGTTGATCAACACACCCTGAGCTCCCTTGATGGTCGCGTCTTCGAGAAGCGGGCTGTGAACTGCTTTGCGCGCCGCCGACACCGCCCTATCCTCCCCTTCTGCCGTACCGGTCCCCATCAGCGCCATTCCCATGCCTGACATGACGGTCTTGATGTCAGCAAAATCGAGATTGATCACCCCGGGGACATTGATCAGATCGCTAATGCCCTGGACCGCCTGACACAGAACCTCATCAGCAAACTTGAATGCATTCATGAGAGAGGTCCCTGGAGGCAGTGCGCTAAGGAGTTTTTCATTCGGAATCGTAATGACCGTGTCGGCGCTATCCTTGAGCTCCGACAACCCCTGCTCGGCCTGTTGCATCCGTCTCTTGCCCTCAAAACTGAAAGGCTTGGTGACCACAGCGACCGTCAGAGCTCCCAGTTCTGCGGCCAGACTGGCGGCGATGGGGGCACCTCCGGTGCCGGTGCCGCCTCCCAGGCCACCGGTCACGAAGACCATGTCGGCCCCTTCCAGCAACTCGATAATCCTCTCAGTATCTTCCAAGGCTGCCTTGCGGCCAACCTCGGGATCTGAGCCCGCCCCCAGCCCTTTTGTCAGCTGAGTGCCGAGCTGCAGCTTGACGGGCGCATGCGAGTGGCGAAGTGCTTGCAGATCTGTGTTACCAGCGATGAAATCAACGCCCTCGATCCCGGCCTCAATCATCCGGTTGATCGCGTTGCAACCTCCGCCGCCAACGCCTACTACTTTGATTCGGGCACCTTCTCTCGTGCCCTCTTCCAACGCCCAACTAGCCCTTTGCTCTTCCTCAAAAATCAACTGACTCATCACATGCTCCAACTCTTGCCCTTAATTTCAGAGACACAATTATCCGATCCTTCCCAGCACCCAATCCTTTAAGCGTTCGGTCGCCGCTTTGGGCCGACGAGCCAAGACACTCTTGGAGCCGTTGGATCCCATTCCATTCTGGATCTCCTTGCCGTACCTCAACAAACCAATCGCCGTGGCATACGCAGGATCGAACGGTCGCTCTTCAGCCAAGTCCGGATTGATGGGGTAGCCCATCCGCACTGGCATCCCCAGCATCTGCTCGGCCCGCTCCAGCAGCCCGTCGAGTTGGGAGCCGCCTCCGGTGACAACCACGCCGGTCATGAGGTCCTTTCTCATCCGCACTTCTTCCACGATCTCCCCGACTGCGTTGAGGATCTCCTCACAGCGGGCCTGGATGATCTTGCACAGCAGCCGGCGAGAGATGGTGCTGCGTCGACCGGTGCCGACCTCGCTGATCTCCAGTAGCTCGTCGGCCGCGGTGCTCTCCGGAAACATGTTCCCCACGTCCTTCTTCAGCTGCTCTGCTTCCTTCAGAGGAACCTTCAGTCCGATAGCAATGTCCTTGGTGATAAGATCACCACCGATCGGCAACACCGCCGAGTGCCAGATGCTGGAGCGACGGTAAAAAGCCACATCAGTCGTTCCTCCACCGATGTCGACAACGATGACTCCCAACTCCTTCTCGTCGTCGGTCAGCACGGCTTCCGCAGAAGCCAACTGCTGCATGACGACCCCGTTTACAACGACTCCTGCTTTGTTGACGGCGTTCACGATGTTCTGGACCGCGGCCGCTGCGTTCAGAACCAGATGCAGGTTGACGGAGAGGCTCTGCCCCGTCAGACCAAGAGGATTGAGAATGTCTCCCTGTCCGTCTACGGTGAAATCCTGGGTCAAGGCGTGAATCACCTCGTAGTGTTCGGGTAGCTCTAACGACTTCGCTTCGTCAATGACCCGAGCGATATCTTCTTCTGTAATTTCGCTGTTCTGGTCTCGCAGATCGGTTTGACCCGACGCGTTCAACCCCTGGATATGGACCCCACCCACGCTGACGAAAGCTGAATCGACCACGGCACGCGCCTCGGTCTCCGCCTGGTCTAGAGATTCCCTGACGCTGTCTATGGTCTCGGTCAAGTTGACTACGATTCCCTTCTTCAGTCCTTTCGAGTTACTCCACCCGATGCCGGGGATTCGAACTTTCCCCTCATCGATCGCTGCGATCACGCTGCAGATCTTCGTCGTACCGACGTCGATTCCTGCTAGAAGGTGCTTTTTCCTCGCCATGACAATCGCTACAGAGGATGGTCGTCGGCTCTACCCGTGATGCGCTCCGTCTGCTCATCAGGAGTGTGAAATATGATCTTGTTGTCGTAGGATAAATCGATATATTCGATCAGCCCGTGTTCCTCCTTGATTTCACGGTACAGGCTCTGCTGCGAGAGGAAGCGCTGATATCGTTCCAGAAACCTGTCTCCACCCAGGTAGATCGGCACTGGATCATGGTCCAAAACGATCCCGAGCCGCTTCGGATCCTCCACGTTCACTTCCGAGACTGAAGCCGCATAGTCCTGCTCTCCGGAAGACAGCTCTTCGAGCAGTCTGGTATAGGCCCGCATTCTCGAACTGTTGTGGGTTTGGGCATCCTCGGGGGTCAAATTTCTAAGCCCCTTGACGACAGGCCGGTCCAAGAGGTTGTCGGATTTCTGACGATCGAGGATGGTTCCCTCTTCGTCCACAATGTAAAGCTCCCTATCGATCGCTGCGATCGCAGCGGGCTTCCGCTCCTCGATCTGGATATAGAGCGCGTCGGGAAGCTTCCGTCGAACCACCGCGGACCTCACCCAGGCCTCCGTCTCGACAATATCGCGGACGTGTTCAAGCTCGATCTGGAGAAGGTTGGGTGGAGAGGATTTCTGTATCAACAATCGGAGACTCTCCTCCGACACATGGGCGGTTCCTTCGAAGTGGATTTCCTGAAGCTGGAAGTACTTCAAGGCCTGGGGCGAATCCCAGGCGTAGTACAGCGTCCAGGAAAGGCCACCGAAAACGAGCAGCAGCAACAGGAACCGACAGAGAAAGCCCACAGACACCTGCAGAATCTGCTTGAATCTACTAATCTTCAAGATAGGCTTCTCCAATCTGCCACACGTCCCCTGCACCCAGGGTTAGCAGCAGATCTCCGGGTCTTGCCGCTCGCCTCAATTCCTCGACAAGCTTCCGGGGGTCGTCCGCATACGTCACCTGGCGGTAGCGGCTGATCTCCTCCACCAGATGTCTACTCGACACGCCAGAGATCGGTTCTTCCCCGGCCGCATAGATATCTGTGACAAAGAGCTGATCTGCGTCTCCGAAACACTTCGCCAAATCTGACATCAAGTGGTGAGTTCTCGAGAAACGATGGGGCTGAAAGACGACCAGCAGTCTCTCTTGCATTCCTGCACAGGCCCGAAGAGTCGCTTGGATCTCGGAAGGGTGGTGTCCGTAGTCGTCCAGGACACACACTCCCGACTTCTCCCCTTTCCATTCCAATCTCCGCTCGACGCCAGCAAAGGAACTGAGCCCTCGCTGGCAGGCCGAGAAAGGGACATCGAGCAGAAGGCCAACAGCGACCGCGGCTAGGGAATTGACCACATTGTGCCGCCCGGGAACTCCCAACTGAATCCGCCCCAGGGACTGGCCGTCGTGCAGACAGCTATACTCCGATCCGCGTCCACTCCCGACCACATCCAGGGCTGACACACTCGCCCCCGGCTCCAAGCCGTAAGTTATCACGGGCCGGTGAACTTTTTTCAGGATCTGCCGCAGGTTGAGATCATCCTGACAGGCGATCACGTTTCCCTGCGCCGGGACTCGCTCGATATGTTCCAGAAAGGCTTTCTTGATCTGTTCCAGGTCACCGTAGTGGTCGAGATGATCGGTGTCGATATTGGTGACCACCACATGTTGCGGTGACAGCTTCAGGAAGGTACCGTCGCTTTCGTCTGCCTCGGCGACCAAATAGGGACCCTGGCCCACCCGGGCATTACCTCCCAACTGCTTCACCTGCGCCCCCACCAGGACAGTCGGGTCGAGTCCCCCTTCCAGCAGTAGCGCCGCCGTCATGGCGGTCGTGGTTGTCTTGCCGTGAGTGCCCGCAATCGAGATCGCTTCCTTTGATTGCATCAGATGGGCTAGCATGTCGGCCCGGTGCAGGATCGGAAGTTTTCTTCGGCGCGCTGCCTCCAGCTCCGGATTCTCCTTCGACACCGCGCTGCTGAACACGACGGCCTCGGCACCGCCAACGTTCGAGGAGCGATGCCCGAGAAATACTTTGCCCCCTAGAGAGCGGAGACGTTGAAGGGTAGGACTCTCGAGCAGGTCGGAACCGGACACCACATAGTTCGACTGCAGCAAGACCTGGGCGATGGCGCTCATACCCGCCCCCCCAATTCCCACGAAGTGGACGCTGCGAATCTCATCCAGCCTAGTACCCGTGCCCTTCCGGGGATTGCCCTTCACCTTAGTCCTGCCCCCTTGAGTTGGCCCATTCGAGAATGGAACTTCTGGCGACTGGGGAGATTGTGCTGTTGTCCGTCTCTCTCCTCGGAACTTGTGTTCATGTTGCTAACGAGTCAAGTCGTTCGTGGCTCTGTCGGATCGCCAATGCTCGTGGATGATGGTCAATCGTTTCAGTGCTCCTTTGTCGTCAGCTCGTCCATCACCTCGGCGATTCGATCGACGCTATCAGGTCGAGAAAGACGTCTACTGGCAATCGCCATGGCGCGGAGGCGCTCCCTGTCTTTGGCCAGGGAGCTCAGCATCGCGGCCAGATCCCGACCGCTAGCTTTTTCCTGTTCGATAACCAGAGCCGCCTTCTGCCTTTCCAGGGCGAGGGCGTTCTTTCTCTGGTGGTCATCCGCCGCGTAGGGAAACGGGATCAAGATCGAGGGTCGCCCCGCCGCCGCGATCTCGGCAACGGTGGAGGCACCAGACCGGGAAACGATCAGATCTGCACGGCTGAAATAGCCTGGCATGGCATTGATAAAGGGCACTACTTCGGCGGGAAAACCATGGGAATCGTAACATTGTTTCACTCGGGAATAGTCAGCCGGCCCGGTCTGATGAGCGAGCTTCACCGATTCGGCAGAAAGGAAGGGAAGCGCCTCACAGACCAGGCTGTTGATCGCCTGACTTCCTTGACTTCCTCCGAACACGAGCACCTGCAGTGGTCCCGGGTTTGAGCCGATCTCGGTCACCTGGTAGAACTCTTTTCGGACGGGAATCCCGGTGAGGCGCGCCTTCGAACCAAACCATCGGAGACTTTCCTCGAATGCCACTGCGGCCCGATCCGCCCAGCGGGAAAGCAGCCGATTGGTCAATCCCGGGTGTGAGTTTGGCTCGATCAGAAGACAGGGAATCCCCATCAAGGCTGCCACCAGTACAACCGGACCGGAGGAGTATCCGCCCAGTCCAACCACAACTGAAGGGGAGAAAGATTTCAAGATCCTGCGCGCCTTCATCAGAGATCCTGGGAGCTGCAGTAGCGTCGAAACGCTCTTCAAGACGCCCACTCTCTTCAGCTTTCCGACCTCGAGGGTGTCCAGATCGATACCCAGGGAGGGCAGGATCCGATTCTCCAGCCCTCCGGGAGTCCCCACGAAGCGGATGCCAACCCCCGGCTCCCGATCTCTAAGGAATTGAGTGATCGCTACGGCCATGAAAACGTGTCCGCCGGTCCCCCCTCCCGCGAAGATGATGCGTTTATCCTTTTTCCTATCCAGCAAAGTCCCGCCGCCCCCTTAGGAGCCCTGACGACAGCGTCTTGAGATGTTCAACAGAATTCCGACACCTGCCATCATCACCAACATCGAGGAGCCTCCGACCGATATGAAGGGCAGCGGGATTCCCTTGGTAGGAACAAGGCTCAAAACGACGCTCATATTGATCAACCCCTGGAGCACGATCATGCAGACGATACCCAGGGCCAGATAGGATCCAAAGGACGTATCCGCTCGAAGTGCGATGCGTACACCTCGCCAGAAGAAAAGCGCGAAAAGGACCAGTAGAAAGGAACAACCGAGCAATCCCAGCTCCTCCCCAACAACGGCGAATATGAAGTCGGTATGGGACTCTGGAAGGTACGAAAGTTTCTGTTTTCCGTTGGCGAAGCCCTGTCCTGTCAATCCGCCAGAACCCACCGCAATCAGACTCTGTCGCACCTGGTAGCCGATCCCATATGGGTCGGCTGAGGGATCCCAGAATGCAAGAAGCCGGTTTCGCCGATATTCGACGTCAAACACCAGGAAGTAGAGAATGGGAAGCACTGCCAGCAGGAGGCCCAACAGGTACTTCAGAGGACCTCCTGCCAGATAGAGCAGCAAACAGGCGGTGAAAGCAATCGCGGCCGAGGTACCCAGATCTTGCCCCCAGAGAATCAACACCAGTGGCAGAGCTATGAATCCAAGAAAGGGAAGCACCCCTTTGATCGACGGGATCGACTCGCGGTAGCGCACCAGGTAGTAGGCGCAGAACAAAACCAGAACGAGCTTGGCCAGTTCTGAAGGCTGAAAGTTCACGAGTCCCAGAGAGATCCAGCGGCGGACCCCGCCACTACCGGGCACAACCAGGGGAATGGTCAGGAGGAGCATGACCCCACCGAATAGACTGAAGATAACGACTGGATGCTGGTAGCGACGGTAGTCGGTCGTCATCCCCAGGTGGAGAATAACGAGGCCGATCAGGACTGCGACCAGCTGCCGTGTGAAGATATCGGTATTCGATCCGTAGAGTTCCTGAGAGATGTGGCCGGAGGCACTCCCTACCATTACGAGGCCAAAGCCCACCAGGACCAGGACAATCAGCAAGACGCCCTCATCGTAGGGCAACCTATGACTCACGCTCTACTCTCCGGGTTCAACTGTGCCACGGTTTCCTTGAAAGCGCGGCCCCTGTGTTCAAAGTCATCGAACATGTCGAAGCTGGCAC
>JAKZYH010000643.1:0-8890 GCA_047514575.1 Acidobacteriota bacterium
GTCCCTCCGCTGGCGAAAAGTATCGACCATCGAGGCAACCGGGCTCTGATTCCCCTTGAGGGCCTGGATCCCGGCAAACTGCGTGAAGGCGGCCGTGCAGGAGTTTGAATTCACCATGAGTTTGGTTATCTGCTCTGCCAACTGGCGCTTCATGACACCGTATCCCAACCTCCAACCAGTCATGGCATAGGTCTTGGAAAAGCCATCGAGAATGATCGTCTGATCCTTCATTCCGGGAAAAGAGGCGATGCTGTGATGTTCCCCTTCATAGATGATTCGGTTGTACACTTCATCCGAGAGAAACATGACGTCACTTCCGGCAAACCTCTGGACCAGCTGCTCCAAGTCTTCTTTCAGAAGGACTGATCCGGTGGGGTTGTTGGGGGAGTTCAAGATGATCAGCCGGGTCCGATCGTTGGCCGCCTGAATCAACTCCTGGACATCCATACGAAAGTCCAGGGACTCCCGCAGCTGCACCGGTACTGGCCGCGCCCCGACGTATCGAATCATCGACTCGTAGATGGGAAACCCGGGATCCGGATAGATCACCTCGGATCCCTCTTCGGCCAACGCCAGCAGCACAAAGAACATGATCGGCTTGGCACCTGGCGTCACCACCACCTCGTCCGGATCCACATCGATGCGTCTGGAACTGGAGATCTCCCTGGCAATCGCCTGTCGCAGAGGCAGGATTCCAGCCGAGGGCGTGTAATGGTGCTGCCCCTCGCGCAGAGCGCTTACGGCGGCGTCCACAATCGGTCCCACCGTATCGAAGTCCGGCTCGCCGATCTCCAGATGAACGATGTCCCTTCCCTCCGCCTCCAGCGCCTTGGCCTTTGCCAGAACCTCGAATGCTGTCTCTGTACCCAGTCGCGACATCCGTTCGGCCAGAATCATGCGTCATATTGTCGGGGCTGACCTGCTACCCGTCAAGAGCACAACTGTGCCGCCGACACCGCAGGGTCTTTGATAGGCACCAAAGTATCGGAATCGTCTTTGGTATAATCCATGGGATTTGCCACCAGCCGACTCACTGGGACTGAGTAGGCAGCTGATGTCAAACCATGTAGATCCACCAGTTTCCGCCGCTCCTATTAGCTTGGAGGAATCCATTGATACAACCACAAGAAGGACTCCCCAGCCGAACGGTCGATACGCCTTCCGGACCCCTTCGGATTCAGGCGCTGACGTCAATGCCCGAAATGAAGGAGGTCGTTCGCTTGGAAGAGGAGATCTGGGGATATGGTCGTCCGGGCTCCGACCCTCCCTATCCAGCCCGTGCCTTGTTCGCTTTCTCGGAGAGCGGAGGGTTGGTAGCCGGCGCCTTCTCCGGAGACAAACTCGTGGCCTTTGCGGCGGCCTGGCAGGGCGTCGAGCCGAAATCGAAAATGCGTTATCTTCACAGCCAGTTGGTCGGAGTGCTTGGCACACATCGCCACCTGGGTATCGGGTTTCAGCTCAAGCTTTACCAACGAGACTTTGCAATTCAGGAGGGCCTGGATCTGGTCAAGTGGACCTTCGATCCTCTATTGAGCACCAATGCCAATCTGAACCTGAGAAAGCTGGGAGCGATCATCAGCGTCTACGCCCCCAGTTACTACGGAGACCTGCAGAGTCAGTTCACCGCTGGCCTGGCCTCCGATCGAGTCTGGGTCTCATGGTACGTGCGCTCCCGTCGAGTCCGGGAACGTTTGAGTTCAGCCCCTTCTCCTCCCTCAGATCCGGACGCACCGGCGGTCACGAAAGTGGGAGCTGCCTCGACCTCAGACCCGGAGCTGTTGTCTTTAGCTGAGTACGATTTGGGCCGATCGGAACCCAGCCTGCTTCTGGAGATTCCCGCGGATTTCGCCAAAATCCGAACTCAGGATCTGAGCCTGGCCCTCGACTGGCAAACGAAGATCCGGAATCTTTGTCTACACTATTTCGGACGTGGCTACATCGCCAGCGATTTTTTCGTTCGCCCCGGGAAACGAACCCGGACATCTTACTTGTTGACATGCACTGCTCTCGATCAGATCCTGGAATCGGATCGCTAAGTACTCTAGTGCATACATACGGTGGTATGAACCGGCCCTCGGAATCTCCTGGCACAAACGATCCCCTCGGACCTGATTGAACTGGCTTTTTCCCGCTGGAGAATTTCGAATCTATGGGATTCACGACCCTCGACTACGTCGTCGTTCTCCTCTATCTGGCAGGCACCGCCCTCTTCGGGATCTTTGTGGGCCGGGGCCAGAAGAACATCAACGACTATTTCCTGGCCGGCAGAGCGGTTCCCTGGTGGATGATCTGTTTTTCGATCGTCGCCACCGAGACCAGTACCCTGACCTTCATTGGTGCTCCAGCCCTTTCCTACGCAGGCAACCTGACGTTCCTGCAGGTCGTCTTCGGATATATCATCGGACGCGTTCTAGTCAGCATGCTGCTCCTACCTGCCTACTTTCGAGGCCAGATCCAAACCGCCTACCAGGTCCTGTTGTCTCGCTTCGGGAATCGGGTAAGAAGCTTTTCGGCGCTTCTTTTCCTGATTTACCGTTCTCTGGCCGATGGTGTCAGGCTCTTTTCCGCCGGTCTGGTTCTCTCCGTAGCGACAGGCATTCCCGACACGTGGGCAGTCCTGCTGATTGGTGCAATTACGGCGCTTTACACGTTCTACGGGGGCTTCCTGGCAGTGGTCTGGAACGACGTTATCCAACTCGGCATTTATCTAGTTGGTGCCGCCATCGCTTTCCAGCTCCTCCTGGAAAGGATTCCGGGAGGATGGTCTGATTTCCTGCTTTGGGCAGAGACCTCGGGCAAGCTGCAGGTTCTCGACTTCAGTTTCAGACTCAGCTCTCCCTACACCTTCTGGTCGGGCCTTATCGGAGGTGCTTTCCTGACCCTTGCGACTCACGGAACAGACCAGATGATGGTGCAGCGTTACCTGGCCAGCGGCTCGTTGCGTCGGAGCCAGATGGCGTTGATAGCCGGTGGCGTGGTCGTCTTCCTGCAGTTTTCCCTCTTTCTGGTCATCGGAGTGATGCTCTACAGGTTCTACCAGTTGTTCCCACTTGAGAGCACGCTGGAGCAGACAGACCGGATCTTTCCGACCTTCATCGTTCAGGAAATGCCGCCCGGAGTCTCTGGACTGGTCATCGCCGCCATCTTCGCCGCGGCCATGTCGACACTCAGCAGTTCCCTCAACTCACTGGCCTCCTCGTCAATCCATGATTTGTACAAACCCTACGTCCGAAGGGGGCTCTCACCAGAACACCTTCCCGCCGATGCCGGCAGCGCATCGCGCGATCTGAAGCTGTCGCGGATCTTGACGCTGGCTTGGTGCGCCCTGCTGATCGCAATCTCTCTGCTGGCCCGAAACTGGGGATCTGTGCTGGAAGTGGGGCTAACCATCACCAGCGTCACTATCGGCAGCGTTCTCGGGATCTTTGCCCTTGGCACCTGGTCCACGAGGGTAAGACAGACCGGAGGCCTGGTCGGCATGGTCTCGGGACTGTTGGTTATGGTCGTGATTCACGCCAGCGGCACCGTGGCCTGGCCCTGGTACGTCCTGCTGGGATCATCAGTAACGTTTGCCGTCGGAATGCTGTCGGCGACGATCCGCCGCGCCTGGAGATGATCTGGAACGCCAGGGGAGGGTCGCGGATCACAGCTCAGTTCCGCTCCCGGCTGCGCTGGATCACTCAGGGAGAAACTTTCGTCAGGAATAGGAAGGATTGCGCTGTTGTCCAGCTCTATCCTCGGAACTTGGCCTCAGGTTGCAGACCGTTCAAGTCGTTCGCGGCTCTGCCGGATTCGGCTTCGGCGCACGACGTTGGAAGACTGCGAGGCTGGGCTCAGTCGAAGAGACGGGCCTCTTCGTCGTAGCCTTCGGCTTGCAGCTGCTCCTTGGGTACAAATCGAAGAGACGCAGAGTTGATGCAATACCTGAGGCCCGTGGGCGCCGGTCCATCGGGGAAGACGTGCCCCAGGTGGGAGTCTGCCTTCTTGCTCCGGACCTCGGTCCGAACCATGAAAAAGGTTCGGTCCTTCTTTTCCAGTATACTCTTTGAATCGATGGGCTTCGTAAAGCTGGGCCAACCGGTACCAGATTTGAATTTGTCGGCTGAACTGAAGAGGGGCTCTCCACTGACCACGTCCACGTAGATTCCCTCCGCCTTGTTGTCCCAGTACTCGTTGCCAAAGGCGGGTTCGGTCCCATCCTTCTGCGTCACCCGATACTGAATCTGGGTGAGGCTGGAGCGCAGGGCAGCGTCGTCCGGCTTCTGATATTCAACTTGCGTCTCAATGTTTAGGTTCATCTTGGATACCTCGAACCGATTCTCGTTGTTTTTCCAGGCCTTTTCAAGAAACTGATCCCGTCCGGAACCGTATCGATACAATCGATAGCGAATCGAGTGATTCTTGTAATAGTCCTGGTGGTACTCTTCCGCCCGATGGAACTTCGTCAAGGGCCTGATTTCGGTGACGATCGACTTGTCAAACACACCGGAAGCGACCAGTTGCTCCTTAGACTTCTCGGCGAGCTGCTTTTGAATTTCATCATGATAGAAGATCCCACTTCGATACTGTGCCCCACGATCCACGAACTGCCCACCACCATCAGTGGGATCGATGTGCTTCCAGAACACATGGAGCAGCGCTGAATAGCTCACCTTGTTTGGGTCGAAGATTACCTGGACTGCCTCCAGATGCTGCGTCTTTCCCGAGGAAACCTGCTTATAGGTGGGGTTGACCTTTTCTCCTCCGGTATAGCCTGAAACCGCCTCAGAGACCCCAGGAACCTTTTCGAAATCCGCCTCGACACACCAGAAGCACCCGCCTGCGAAGGTGGCTACTGCCTTGTCAGAATCAGCAACTGCTGGAGTCCCGGCCGAGGCCGAATGCGTCGGCCAACTCTGGAAAGCAACAGCAATTAAAAGAACAGAAGCAGTGACGAAGACTGCGGATCTCATTCGAACTCCTCCATTTCTCATCTGAATTATCTCTCCGAATCCATATCCTTTCACGACATTCTGATGGATTAGTTCTGGATAGGGCTCATTCGTTACGAACCGAGTGCAAGAACCTGCTCTGACCAGCCCGATTCAAAGCTTTCCATGGACACCCTTGTAGGTTATCAAAAGGTCTTCAGGAATTCAGCGCTCCTGCGAACCGCCTCGTCTACCGGCATCACACCGGCGAAAGCCTGGTGAACCGTAACGAATCCGACATATGTGATCTCGTCCAGACCCAGAAAGACCTCTTCGAAATCAACGCCCCCTTCCTCCCAGAGACCGATATGCTCCAAGGGTACCTTCCCCCGTTTCCAGGTGTGCTGAAGCACGGACCCTTGGGGATCCAAGCGGTGGTTCTGGACGTAGACATTGAACAGGAATGGTTCCAGCCGTCGGATTGCTTCTCTTCCGTAGTCCTCTCCAGCGATCATCCAGTTGGCCGGCTCGTAGACGATTCCAAAGTTGGGCCGCCCTACTCTCTCCAGAACACTCAGGGATCCATCCAGGGTTTCAAAAAGGCTTGCGCAGTGCGATTGGTGGGCTAGCCGAATCTCCCGCTCAGCAGCCTCGTCCGAGGCCCTTTGAGCCCACGGAAGATCTTCTTCTCTCTTCATGCAAATACGGATGAGGTCGGACTCCAGCATTTCGGCCAGATCTAGATAGGGAGTAATGTTTCTCAGGCAATCCGGACCATGCTCATCATTTCTGGGAACGGCGAAGTCGCCGGTTATCATGGAGACTCGAAGACCTACCTTCGAGATCAGCTCTTGCGCCTCCTGTAGCTTCGGCAATGCGGTCTGAATACCGATCTGGGAGGCACGCATGCAGAGAGCCTCGTACTCATCATTCAGAGCCAGTTCGATGAGTTGGGGCAGACTTAGCTCCGCCTTCTCCTTAGAGCTGAAAGATTCGGCAACACGGACTGAGAGAGAAAGCTTCATGGTGTTATCAGCTCCGACAAATTGATTCCTTACGTTCAGGCGATCCCGAGCCCATCAGTCGCTCACAGACTTTCCGAGAAACTGCGAGGGGTTAGCAGATTCCAAAGACGACACTTTCAGGTACTCGCTCAGATAGTCTTCAAGAACATCCTGATCGACTTGTTTGGTTATTTCGAAGAAGAGAGCCGAAACCAGCGGCTTTATCGGCCCAGAAACACCCATTGGAATATCGCTGGGAACCATGTCTTTAGCTTCTCAGAAGCCATGCCCGGCTATGAGATTTTTTGAGTCGTGCCTTCGGCCGCTGCCTGGTAAGCAGCAAAAACGACCCGTAGAACCTGCAGACTCTCCTCGGAGGTGATGGGAGGTTCTGCCAATCCCCGAGCTGCATTGACAGCGTCCTCGATCATCAAATAATAGGTATTCGGTTCAGCTTCGTAGTGGTACGACTGGACACCCTTGGGAGCCTCTGGATGGGTCGATGCCCAGGTCATGGGTGGACCAGCCGCAAGGTCAAAGCGGAGCCAACCCTGGGAACCCCAGACTGCTACCAGGGTACTGTAGCCCCTGTTCAGGTAGTAACCTGTGTTCAAGGTACCAAGAGCACCGCCTCCGAGACGAAAGGCCAATACAGCTGAGTCCTCGACTTCGATTGGCTGTCCCCCAACGTTCCTGGCAAAGCCAGTGACCTCAGAGATCTTGTCCCCTGCGATGTAGTGGACGAGATCCAGATAGTGGAGGCCGTGATAGATCAGTTTGCCACCGCCAGCTCTCTCCTGAGAGGCCATCCAGGTCTTCCAGTAGGCGGGCTTCGTCAATCGGGTCTGATCTGCAACCAGGTGCACAGAGGTGCCATACAGCTTTCCCAGCAAACCGGATTCGACCAGTTCGCGGGCCTTTCTGGCCGGGCGGCTGACGCGGTTGGTCAGTCCCAGCATGACCTGGAGGCGCTTGGATTGCGCCAGACGGACCACCCTCTCGAAATCCTCCAATCTGACACACCCCGGCTTGTCGGCTAGGATATGTCCCCCCGCCTCCAGTACCGCCTCCATGACCGGCGGCGTGTGGTGTGGTTCTAGACCCAGAAGTGCGAGCTGGGGCTTGATCTCGCCCAACATCTCCTTGTAGTCGGAAAAGGTTCGATAACTGGACGCTCTTGCTCCGAGCAACTCTTTTCCCCTGGGCAGGAAGTCTCCCGAGGGATCTGCAGCGGCCACCATCTCGACCCCTTCCAGAACACCCAACGCCTCGGTGAAACTGCTCAAGTGCTGGCCTCCCGGTTCGGTGATGATTCCAACCCGGATCGTCGTCGTTCCGGATACGCCTGCCCCGGTTTCTGGCGAGGGTGCAGCGGTCGCGAAACGATCCAGATCGGCGGCCGCGAGACTGCTGCCCACGTAGCCGGCTTGCTTGAGAAACTTTCTCCGATTCACGTCAATCCTCCTCCTGGGTTCTCGGTTGCGGGACTATCTTGTATCACAAGGAGAGTGGATCGGCCAGACTGGCTCCATCCCAGAAAGAAACTTCAGTACCCCGCGGTGACAAGGATCTGCTTGACCGTGATGGCCGACCTGTCCAGCCAGAAGCTCCACATTCACGGCTTGGAAGGTCGTGCCACAGTTGAGCAGCTGAGCCCACTCCGAACTCGGCCTTGCTATTGGAACGAGTGCGCCCTGGAATTTCTGCGCGGTTTGTCACTGTGCGGCATCCAACGGCTGTTGTATAAAAGGATAGTGAGGTGCGCTGCCGTCTTAATCCTTTCCCTCTCGATCTTCTGTCCCTCCTGGGCAGCTTCCATTCACAACCTGGCAAGTATTGGACCCGGAGGAGGGGGAGGCGTTTTCGCCGCGGTCTTTCACAATTCAGATCCCAACGTGATCCTGTTGGGTCAGGACATCGGCGGTGTGGTCAAAAGCAGTGACGGTGGACTTCACTGGCGCCATGTCAATGCCCGGGGCTTCGCTCGTCCCGAGATTGGCCTCGATCTCTTCTTCGTAGATGAACTCGTGGCTCACCCTACGCGAGATAGCGAATTTTTTGCCTGTACCCAGTCAGGACTCTTTCGATCCGAAGACAGCGGCGAAAGCTGGTCCGTTGTAATTCCTTCACCGACCTCAAGCGACGCCGAGCTCCCCGTTTCCTGGATCAGCTTCTCGCCCAACAACAGCAGTCTGGCACTGGCAGGAGGAGGAAGCTGGCATGAGCCAGATGTTGAAGAAGACCTGGCTCTGTACCGCAGTCTGGACGGAGGGCAGACCTTCAACTTCATTGACCTGGAGGGGATGCCCGAACTGGCGACGATCACGTCGATCGCCTTTGATCCCGGGGACGGCAGCGTGTTCATTTCGACGACTGCAGGATTGTTCCGATCGACCAACAACGGTGATTCGTTCAACAAGGTCGGTTTCAGTTTCCGGCACGATCAGGGACAGTGGATTGGGATCGAGGGTAGCGGCGCCCAGAAAACCTATTGGTACGTTCTCTATACACTCGGCGAGGATGGCGAGCCGGGCACCCGTTCAGCGGGAATCTATCGCTCCTCGAACGGAGTCTCCTGGACTGAGATCAGCGGGCACCCTACCATCAATGATCCCGAAAGCAACGAGCTGATTCGTCCCCTGGGTGGCCGGCTTCAGCCAGGGACTCCCTCTAGTCTGTTCTTGAATCTAAGAACCGACGGAGGCGAGGGAGGTCTCTACCAATATGACGGATCCTGGACCAACCTGACCGAAGACCTGGTCGACACAACCTGGTCGGCCGGTTCGGGTTTTTTTGGAGTGGCTCCCGAGTGTCTCACCTTCTATCGAGGGGATCCGCAACTCATGATCTCCTGTAACGAGAAGGCCGTATTCAAGACCGAGGACGCCGGCGTCTCCTGGACCCAGATCTCGACGATCGGCCTGGGAGAGGGAAGATGGAGTGGCACGGGTGCCGAAGTGGTCTCCACCTACGACG
>JAKZYH010000644.1:0-3627 GCA_047514575.1 Acidobacteriota bacterium
CACCTTGTGCAGCGAGATGTCAAACAGGGGAACCCCGTCGTACCGCAGGGGGTACGGTGCCGAGTTGCCCAGCGCTCGTTGCGCTGAGGCGTGGCAGAAGGCTTCTCCGGCCGCACACAGGCTGAGGTCCTGGACCCGCAGACCCGTGTCGGGATCGACGACACCTGGTAGGATAAAGGCGCCGGTGTCAAACCAACGCGCGACCGTAGCCGCGTTGCCCAGATCGCCGTCTCCGATTCGATCCGCATACCTTCTGGAACGGCGTCCCTGATCCCAGAAGTCGCTCCCGCCGCTGATCCCGAAGGGAGCGCCCGAGGTTATGGTGATGATGGTAGTGGCTTCCCAGCCGCCTAGCATCGTCTTCGTCATCCCCTGCGCGTTGCGGAAGAAGGGCAACTCATAGATGGTCGAGTTATAGAAGGTGTTGGAACGGTCCGAGCGCATCGGTGACTTCAGAGCGTGACGCTCGAAGGAACGCGATCCACTCCAGTCACCCGAGTGTACTGAAACACCCATCTGTCTCTAATTCGACGTAAAAGGGTTTTGTACACAACCATACGCGAATCGTCAAGAGAAAAGTTCGCCAAGCCAACCTTCCCTTTCTGAGTAGGGGCAGTAGCACCCCCTGCCCTAAACGGCAGTTGTTGACTCGCCAGATATGTAGCAACATCTGTGCCACCCATGTGGGCGGTGTTGATAAACCACTGTTTTGGTTTGAATTAGAGAATTCGGGATTGGTCTAATAAACTACAATCTGTTCAAGAAATTGAAGTCTTCAGGGTTGGGAGTCCAGGAAATTGGATGTCTCGACCGAGAGCCCAATTGTTTTAAATGTGACAATCCAAATGGACGTCCGGAAGCCAGACTTCAGGGTGTGGCTCCCTGGGCCTTTTCAGGCTCTCGATACGGCATTCCCTTCCTGAAGAGCTCCAGCCTGGCCTGGATGCCTGGTGCCAGGGATTGACCCGGACGGACGGAGGAGGCCAGCTTGAGTGCGGCCTGCGCGACTTGTTGGGCCTGTTCAAACCTGCCGGCTGACGCATAGGCTGCCGCCAGCGTGTCCAGGACCAAGGGACTCTGATGCCGCGTCAGCTCCGATGCTCTCTGAGCCAACTGGATCGCTTCGCTTTCCTGCCGCACCCTGGCAGCGGGATGTGTTGCCAGAATCCAGGCAATCTCCCGGAGGGGAGCAGGCCGATCTGGCTCACGCCTTGCGGCTTCGCGGAAGTGGCCAAGCGCCTCCTCGCTCTGCCGGGTCATGGCCAGTGCCTTGCCCAGACTGTGGTGGGCTTCCGCGGAGTCGGGCCGGAGCCCCACAGTTTCCCGAAAGTGCACGATCGCCTCCTCCAACCTTCCCTGTGACGCCAGGGCCTTCCCCAGGTTGGTTTGGGCCTCGGCACTCCTGGGATCAAGCTGGGCGGCCTGTCGAAAGTGTGTAACAGCCTGAGTCAGCCTCCCTCGCAGCGCCAGGACGCTTCCCAGATTATTGTGCATTTCGGCCGAACCAGGGTCGGACTCCAGAGCCTGACCAAAATGCGAGGCGGCCTCATCGAATTGAGCCTGGTCCGCCAGGGCTCCGCCCAGGTTGGTATGGGCCTCGCGGGAACCGGGATCGAAGCGTAGGGCCTGGCGAAAGTGTCGAATCGCCTCACGCGATTTACCCTGGGACTGCAGCACAACTCCGAGATTATTGTGAGCCCTCACGTGATCCGCCTTAAGTACGAGCGCTTTGCGATAGAAAGCAATCGCTCGGTCCTTTTCGCCTTTTTGATCAAAGACATTGCCCAGATTGAAATAGCTCGCCCACGGATTCGGTTGAAGCTGGGCCGACTTCTGCCAGTGGTCAATCGCCTTCTCCAGGTTGCCCAGGCGTAGGTACCGCTGAGCCAGGGTGTCGTGAAGGTCAGGATTTTCGGGGTCGGCCTCGAGCATCTGCTCGTAGCCTCCGATGATCTCAAGCAGATCCGCGTTAGCGAAATCCCGCTCCAGCGTCGCCAGATCGCTGGCCAGCACCTGAACCCAGAGATCTCCCATCTCGTCCGAGGACTGGGGGCCATACACGACTCGGCGGGGTGGGTTGTGGGGATTTCGGACATTCTCCGAGGAGTTGTCATAGGTGAATTCCATCGACAGGGTGGTTCCCCGAGGCAACAGGATCGGATTACGGTAGCGGTATTCGTCCTGCCAATCAAAGTTCCAGTTCTTGATGTGAACGAGCCACTGCTTGCTTCCATCGGGAAGCGTGGCAAACCCCTTCATCTCCCTTGCCAAATAGTGGGCATGCGGATAGACACCCATCACCTCGACATCCACCGGGAGTCGGTACTCTTGCGCGATCTTGTAGTCGCTCTTCCCAGCTGGTATGTCGATCACGGTGGATCCAATCCTGACCATGGTGGGGATCCTGGTAGGAGGCTTGTCGGCGAAGTAGAGTCCGAGGGAAGACCGGATCGGCTCGGGCTTGCCACTGGGCAGCAGGTGGAGCTGGATGACGACATCCATCTCGGGATCCAATCGCCAAGCCATGTCGTCGGGGCCTAGAAAAGGGGACTTACCGGGAGTCCAACCGACGAAGGTTCCACCGGGACTACTCGCCTCCGCAGAGAGCATCCCGTCATAGCCCGGCTCGGGATCCTGACGATCAAGACGACGTGAGGTCTGGGTTTCATCAACCAGAATCACGGTGTGATGTACGATTCGAGCGTTGCCGGGCCGGAACTCCCAGCCCCGCACATAGCGAGTCTGGGACACCGGGCTGGGAATTACAAAATTTCGAAACATATCCCCCGGGTCCGCGGGAAGTGTGTAGGGCTCGACCATCTCCACGACCAGGTCGGGCTCGCCCAGCTGCCAACCTTCACTCCATTGCGGAGCACTAGACAGGTCCGAGGGATTCCCCTCCAGAGCCCCCCCATCGACCCATTGCTGGAAGAGGCCAACGTCGCGGACGCTAAGTCTTCGAGATCCCACAAACCCAGTCCGAACCGGCTCGGGGAGCCAGGGCGGCATGAAGCGGCTCTGGGTGACCGTGGCGATCTGTTGCGCCCGTCTTCGGACATCCTCGTAGGTCAGCAGAGCGAACGGACCCGACTGCCCTGGTCGATGGCAGCCCGAACAGTTCTTGAACACGATAGGAGCGATGTCTCGGTTGAAGGTGACAGAGCCATCAATACGATCGGGATCACTGGAAGAATCGGGTCTCCGACATCCGATCCAGGAGCCGACCGCGAGCATAAGGATTCCACACAGGAAGGTCTTTGGGAGTGGAGATCGAAAGAGACTCGGCATCGCCTATATATTACATCTATAGAAAGTGCGAGAGAGTCCGGTTGAATTGAAAAGGCGCCCCGAGACGGCAATTCTACCCCTTACCCCTTGCCCCTTGGTCAGGTAGAAGTACGGCGCGCGCAGCCGTAGGCGGAGAGTTTCCGGCACGCACCCTTTCGGTTGTGCGGCGGGTTCCTAGCTGCGCCGGATCGTACCGGCAAGAAACTTCTCGAGAGAAGCCTGAAGCGGTGGCCCGGGGTTGGCAGTAGATAGGGGTAGGGAAGCACGGTTACCCGGCTCCCCTCCCTCCGAACCGTACGTGCGGTTCTCCCGCATACGGCTCTCCAGTCAGTAGGTTCC
>JAKZYH010000645.1:0-7129 GCA_047514575.1 Acidobacteriota bacterium
ACGTCTTTGGGGTCGCCCGGTGAGAGACCCTCACGCCGGTAAATATGAGGAATAGACCTCATCGCGACAACGGGGAGGGGCAGGCGGGAACCCCGCCTGTCTCTTACCCGCGTGCGTAGTCAGGAGTTATGTCACTTCAAAAACTCCACAAGAAGGCCTGGATGAAGCTGTCCGCAACCCATTCAGGGTTGAAATCCAAGGGGTGGTGACGTTGACCCAGGGTTCGGAAACCCTGGGCTAGCATACGCAATCCCGTTGGGATTGACCTCGACTTTAGGACCTTGGAAACAGACGACTAATAGCAGCGGCAACATCAGCAGTCTTCTCCTGATTCTCAGTCTGCCTGGTCCCTTTGACTTGAATATCGGAGAGAGATCAAGTTGAATCGAATGGTTGGTCAGAGCGAGGGTTGCATCCCAGCCCCCGGTGTAGGAACGTACTCTGGGGCTCCCGCTCTCCCATGACGCCAGGTCATTATGGGTATTGCAGCACTCACTCTAGGCTTCTTTGTGTTCACGCTGGGGAGTTCTTTTGTCCACCCAGGCCCCTGGAAGCCCGATCACAAGGCCACTTCTCTGAAGCAGCTTCGGCTTCGCGCCATCTCAGATCTCGAAAAAATCCCCGCTACCGACCGCCTGGTTCAGAAGACGATTCGGGAAGCTATTGAGGACATCACCGAGAGCCTCTCTCGTCAAGGTCAAGATCATTTCTTGACCGGAGCCCAGGTTCTTTCGGCTCCTCATGGGAGAAGGGTCTTTCAGAATTCGAAGCGGGCGGTCCAGCGCTTGCTCAAAGGGGTCAGAAACGGGGCAACCGGGGACTCTGCCAAGACCGTCTACAAAAAGGTTGTTGATATGCTGCTCCGCTCCGATGCCTCCATCGCGGAACGCTGCATCCTGACGGCTGAGCGGCTAGCAGAGCTCGATCTAGGAAGAGAAAAGACAGCTAAGAGCGCACGTAAGCAATACGAAAAGGCCCTCCAGGAAACCGAAGCTGCCAAAGCCGCAGACGGCTTCAAGAAGGCCTGGAACACTGCTCAGGGAGTGGTACGCTTCAGGAGCCTCCTGACGACGGCCTTTCGGGACGGCCCCGATCCGTTCTCACCCCGTCGTGGCCCTAACACCCTCTCCTTGACTTTCGAAATCCTGGAACAAGGCCGATTCTCCCTGGAGTTCGTCCAGATCATCCAGGAATCCAGGAGTGGCGCCACTGTACGCAAACTGATCAACAGCCCCTGGGATGGAAGAAACGATGCCGGCCGGCTGGTTCGCGACGGAAGATACTCCTACATCGCCTATGGGCAGCTACTCAGCCCTCGATCGGCCAAGAATAAGGACAAAAAGAAAGGCAAGAAAGCCGAAGAAAAAAGGCTCCGGATCAGGCCATCTTCGTTCCCCGTCTACGGCACCATTCTGGTCGACAAAACGCCGCCCTCCCTCAGATATGAGCTGACTCCTCAACCGAATGAACTAGGCTGGCACAAGGACGAGGTGTCGGTGTCCTTCAAGGCCACAGACAGAATCTCTGGACTGGCAAGCACGAGCCCGTCCGTTATCGTCGACAGCGAAGGCAGAGAGCAAAGAGTCACAGGGTTGGCCACGGATCGGGCGGGGAACCGCGCCGACCTCGAGGTGTCCCTAAATCTAGACCTCCACCCGCCGATCCTGCGCATCCTGGGACCCAACAGCGGGGTCACGCTGAACTCCCCTTCGCTGACGATCACTGGATCCTCTGTCGATCCACTCTCTGGCATGGGTGCCGTCACCTGCAACGGGATCGAGGCCCAAATGGCCAGTGTGATCTTCACCTGCGAGCTTCCCCTGGAGCTGGGCACCACAGAGATCCAGATCCAGGCCAGGGACAAGGCTGGAAATGTGGCGGATTCCGCCGTCACCGTCCACCGGCTATCGGAATAGAGCTATCCGGTTACCGAAAGTTCCTGTGCAGCGGATCGCTACCGATTCTGCCCAGCCTGGTTACGGTAGAGGGAGGGGTCCACCACATCAGACATTGCGTCGACTCGAAGCCCACCTCCCAGGAACGCGTTGATGCGCGCTGAAACGCCTCCGGCGTCGCCGATCACGCTCCGGTAGACTACCTCCAATACCTCAAAGTTGGGACGATTCTGCAGCCACCTTCGCGTCAGTCTCAGATGCCTTTCGAAGACAGGCACAACCTGATCGTCAGAGCTGATAACAGGATCCTGTTCCCTCCTTCTCAACATCTTGTTTTGGGACGCCACCACCTCTCGAAGATCACGATCCATGAAGATGACCTTGTAGTAGTAGGAATTGGGGAGATCCTCGAGCAGTTCGGAAATGACCTTGACGGCCTTGCCCTGTGCCGAGGCTAGCCAGGATCTATCCGGCTGCTCGTGCAGCTGCTTCGTTAACTCGAGCTCATGGTAGCCTTGAGGATTGTCCACATCGGGCTCCCGAACCTGATCTTCCAGCAGCGCAACGCCACCCGCAGCCAGCATGCTCATCATCACTGAAGTCCCCGATCGCGGCAGGCCTGAAACCACGATAATGGGCTCCCCAAGCTTTCGCCTCAGGTAGATTCTCTGGAAGCGTTGGAACAATCCTTCCTCCTGGCCGATTCCATCCCGAGCCGCGCTGGATCATTCAACAGACGTCGGGATAGGGAGATGATGCTGTTGTCCAGCTCTCTCCTCGGATCTTGGCCTCATATTCCTGGTTGCTCAAGTCGTTCGCGGCTCTGCCGGACCGGGCCTCGTCATACTGAAAGTTCACCGACGTTCCGACGAAGATCAAATCTCGACTCCAAGTGGACCTCGAAAAACGAAAGCGGAGGTCATCGATAGTAGAAAAAACAAAACCAACCAGTGGAAATCCAAGCCCATGACCTCCAAAGGAAGCTCTGGATAGCTGACTCCAACGGCCTCGACCTGGCTACCAGAGGGGATTGCTGCTTCCCCCGGAAACTGGATCAGGTGCAACAGGGAGCCAGTCCGGAAGGGAGAAACAGCTCCCCACCTCTCTCCCGCGTAGAGTTCCTTTTCAACCGTGTCTTCCCCTACCTGAATCCTGAGCTGATACCGTCCAGCCCGCTCCGCCCGCACCCGCCAAGACACCTCATTGGTCGCCAGAATTCGTACTGGGGGCGTTTCGACTGTGATCCCATCAGGTACCACCAACACCACCTTCTGCTCCAGATCCCACCCCGAGGCCAACCTCGCCTTGACAATTGCCGAGGAACCCAAAGGAAGCGGCGCCCGCTCGAAATAAAGGTTCAGCTGGATCACCATCACCAGTAGCGGAGGGATCACGGTCAACATCGGCAGCAGCGAGTACCTAAGGTAGGTGAGTGTTTCTCGGAAGATTCTTCCCTGCAGCCCCAATACGACTCTGACGTTGTGTTGAAAAAGTCTAACCCCCAACAAGTTGCCCTGGATGACCTTCTTGACACCCCGGATCCTACTTTGATTGGAAACCTTGCCGAAGACCCAGAGCATCGCCAGTCCTGTCAGGAAGGACACCAACAACAGGGGCCAGATCGGGTCGCCCCCTCGAAAGGGCCGCAGCAAAAGGCTGAACACGAAGACCAGGCAACGGTTGAGGAACTCGACGACGAGAAGCGAGGTTTCCGCCATGGGTGGACGTTTTCTGAACAGCGCCCGGGAACAGACTACGAAATGTAGCCTAGCCCCTTGAGCCTAGTCTTGATTTCCTCTTCGGAGGCGGAGTCTTCCAGTTTGGCCAACTCCTTTTCCAGGGCATGGGTCACAAACTCCTCCGCCGACGAGTATCCGGCCAACTCGGAGTACTTCTTGACCTTCTCGAATAAGGCCCGATCCAACTTGACTCTGGGTCCAAACATCTTCTACTCCATGGATCCGAGGCAATCTTGCCCTATCATCTCAGGCAATTTTTCGACCCCGTATTCATCCAGCACGGCTACCGTCAAGTCTACCAGAGACGGTTCCTCCACTATGATCTCTCGATTACTGATCAAGACTCCGGGGACGAGTCGCGAATCGATGCTGTGGTCCCCGCTCCAGGGATCGGTGTTATCCAGGAACAGATCGGGAGGAAAATCACCTAGAGGGCTCTCCCAGGAGCTGCGATAGCCGCGGCTGTACCCGATGATCAGATCCGGACCGCGATCCAGAAACGGACCCTTGAAATCTCGCTGGCTGCGTACCACTCGACTGATGGGATGGAGTCCAGTGGCGGGATCGGTCATGGCCAGAAGATCGTCTTCCAGCCGTTCCAGGAGATCGGCATAGTCCGCCCCCTCTGCCACCACTCCCTGCCCTTCCCGACCCTCCAGATTGACGTAGACTCCGTTGAGGCCGAGAGCATAGGCAGTAGTTCCCTTCCAGTCCACATTCTGGAAGAAGGGCTGCGGCCCCCGTGGTTTGGACCGAATGAACTTCACGTATCCACGTTCATGCAGCCAGGAATTGAGATTGACCTGACGGTAGAAGGGTGCGAACCCATGGTCGGAAAGAATGATGAGCGTCGTATCCTGATCGAGCTTCTCCAGAATTTGCGCTACCACCCCATCCATCTTTTCATACATGGTGCGGATCCCATCTCCCAGATCCGAGTCGGTCTGGTAGCCCGGATGTTTGGGATCCATGTACCGCCAAAGCATATGGGAAATCTGATCTACTCCGGAGAAGTAGTAGAACAGAAAACCTTCGTCAAAGGTTTCTAGCAGGTGCTCGAACGCTCTCTTCTGCTCTGCGAAAACAGACTGGCTTTGAACCCAGAATTCGCTCGCATCAAAAACGCCCGAGGAGAGTGCCTTGGTGTCCTCAGCCAGCTCCTGAGTGTAGAAGTAGCCGAGCTCATCGGCCAGTTCGGCAGACCATCCCTCCGGCTGAGATATCGGCATGACGGGCTCCCTCGGATTGATCTGGAGCGGTGTCACGTAGAGCCGAAACTCAGGATGGACTCGCTGCAGATAGAAGCGCGCCGTCGCACTGATGCTGACAAGGTAGGGGACGGCTTCGAACTCGAGCCGGATCCACTCACTCCACTCTCGCTCCTTCAGAATGAACTCCTGGTCCTGGACTACGAACTTCCCCACCGGTTCCAACGGATCCAGAAAGACTTGAAAAGTCAGATCGAGCTCCGGATTCCGCTGTCCACCGCCGGGCTGATTGACCATCCGATACGGGTTCCCAGGCCCACGCAGCTTTGCCTCAACCCGGTTGCCGTATACCTGCACCTTGGAGATTCTTCCACCACCGACGTCCCGAGTATCCTCGACCGAACTACTGGTGTAGTAAGAGAAGGTACCGGGCGTTCCCAGCAGATCAGGGGTCCCCATGCCCGAGAGGGCCCGTCCCTGACCCTGAGGTGGAAAGTTCACCGGCATACGAAAACCCGTCGTCGGGACCCCCTTCTCCTGAAGCAGCTGCCAGAAAGGTTTCCCTTCTCGGAGCAGCTCGACTCGTCCCCCCGACAGAGGGATGACCCAGGAACCGATCGTAAGACTCCGGTCGGAGGGTATCGCCTTGGACATTGAAAACTCCGGCAGAAGCGTCTTGGGGTCGCGATGGACGAAGTCGAAGATGGCATGACCACCGACGTCCATTCCGGTGATGAACGCCGACCAGGCCACCGGACTGAGCGGAGGCATCACTGTTTGCAGAGGCTTGAAGTGACCATCCCGGACCAGGGCTTGAAAGTTCGGAAGCCGACCCTGGTCGATGAAACGACGAAGCAACACAGGGTCGAGCCCATCGATTCCCAGGACTAAAACCTTGGGATAGGGGACTCTTTGCAGTGGGCCGCATGCGGAAAGCAGAAGAGCAAGGATCAGGATGCCGCTGATAGAACGGTGGATCGACTGCAGCATCGGCCTCAGATCTCGATCCCCAGGGCCTTGCCGTCACAGTAAGTGGGGACGGCGACTCCAAAGAGATCCAGGACGGTGGGCCCGATGTCCATGATGCTGGCCTCCTCGTGCGTCATCTTCCGGTTGCAGAAGAGGATTCCGGGAACGTCGTCGGGATTCATGCAGTGGTCGCCACTCCAATTCTTCGTATTGTCCTCGAAGACCGAAGTAGTGACGGCTCCGGTGGCACTACTCCAGGAGCTTCGATACCCGGGGCAGAAGCCCGTGATCAGGTCTGGGCCCTCCGCACGGTAGGGACCCCGATAGGCTTCCGCGGTGTCATGGACCTTCCGAACCACCTGGGATTCGCTGCTCCCATCGCGCAATTGCTCCAGACCCTCGACGATCCCTTCCTTGACCTCTTTGGCCTCGTCTCCGGGCACCACGATCCCCTGGGACTCGCGGCCGGCCAGATTCAAGTAGATCCCCCCCAGACCGACGGCATACGCCCGGGTCTTGCTCCAGTCCACACCTTGGAACCACTCGGCGCCGATAGGGTCATCATGAACCGTCAGATAGCCGTTCTGGTGAAGCCAGGAATTGAGGTTCACGCCCCGCTGAAACGACTTGAAACCGTGATCGGACAACACGATGACCAGGGTATCATCAGAGACCGAGGTCAAGACTCGGCCGACCAACTCATCCATTCTCTGATAGAGCTTCCTGATCTCGTCTCGATGCTTCAGGGTCTCCCTGCCCAGGTTGGCGGGGTGATCCTCGACCAGGTAGCGCCAGAACATGTGCTGCAACCGGTCCGTGATATCAAAGACACAGACAACGGCACCCCGAAGTGTCTTCTCGATGGCGTCGAAGAACATTCGCTCGCGCTCGTCGTGGATCAGATAGGCTTGTTTGAGGAAGGCCTCTTCATCGAGCACACCCTCGTTGAGGGCCCAGGTATCCTCGGCCAGACCCAGAGTCGAAAACCTCCCCTGGGTCTTCGATAGGTAGATCGAGTAGGTTGGGGGATGGGAAATCGGCATGGCAGGACGCTCTGGGTCCAGGTTGACGGGCGAAGCGTAGAGCTTCAGGTGGGGCGCACCTTCTCTGAGATAGAAACGACATATCCGGTTCTTCCGGTAAATGGGGAGGTCAAGTGGCCAGGTCCTCATGGATGAAGTAGAGGTTGAGCTTGAAGTAGTCCATGTCTCTGAAACCATAGGCTCGTCTTTTGAGGACCTTAATCTTGTTGGGTTCATCCGGTAAATGGGGAGGTGCCGCCAGTCAAAGGCAGGCCATGGAAACTGCCGCACTATGC
>JAKZYH010000646.1:0-3050 GCA_047514575.1 Acidobacteriota bacterium
GTCTCATCACTACGCCGACAATCCAGTAGGTCAGGAACAGAGCCGCGACGTGGTAGTTGAAAGCGAGAATAACTCTCTGTACCTGATAGGCCGCAGATATGAAAACGAAGTAAATCAGCATGACCAAGATCAGGTTGAGCGGTATCGGCGTCTCTTTGATGAAGGGAGGCACAAAGGGAACACTGCCCACGATGCGCTCCAGGGAGACTCTTCTCCCGGTCCAACCGCCCGGCCAAAGCCGAAGCGAGGCGCCGACCAGAGCCATCATCAGAATCACCAGGAATTGTGGCAACGGCCGCAGCGAGGTGATGTGGATCCCTTGCAGAAGATTCGAGACCGCGCTCGCCTGGATTTCTACTCCTCGCCTGGTTGTGTCTTCGCCGACGGAATGCTCGTCGCCCTTCTCGGGGCCGATCAGGACGATCTTATCTCGGAAGCTCTCCATGAACTCCTGGTCGCGTCGCTTTGCATAAACCCTATCATAGGGGTACGAATTCAGTTCATTTTCCTCGGCCAACTCCACAATACACTGGAGATCCTCGTCGATCGGGATCTCAATCTGTTCTTCCGTATCCAGGACACGAGAACGAAGGCTGCCGGCATTGAAGACGGTCTCCGTCTTGCGCCCCTGTGTGAGCGAGTGGAGAAAGGTCTGTAGGACCAAGGACGGGATCAGATCCAACCTTTGAATCCTGCTTTCGGGATCGATTGGGAAGCGTACTGCCAGCTGGAGTTTCCCCAGGGCTTCTTTCCCTTTACCCGGAACTCTCCAGACATCGATCAGTCCCCAATTCTCCTTCTCCAGACCGGCCTCCAAGACTGATGACCCAGTGACGGTTGGCTTGTCAGCCAGTTCGGGATCGAAGATCGCTCCAACAACAACGCTGGTAGGGGGAACCCTCTCCCGCGCTCGCTTGATTGCCTGGACGAAGTCGGGGTCGTGCGCCGAGGACAGCTGCTTGAAGTGAAAGTCGAAGGCGACCACCCTGGTCTGGACCGCTCCCAGGGCATCTATCATCTCAGCATGCTTCCGGCGCAGTTTGACAGAAAGCTCGCCCGCCCGCGGATCGTCTTCGGTCTCGGGGACTACGATGATCTCGATCTCGCGGCTGAAGGGTTCCTTTTCGAAAGGCGTTATGTAGCTCAGGAACTTGGCCTCCAGCAGAGAATCGAGACCCACACGCCCGAAGAGTCCGGTATAGGACGCTAGGAAAACTCCCACACTCAGGGGCAGAACGATCGCGAAGCTGAGAAGCTTCTGGTAAGTTGTCGTGCCGGCGCGAGATTCCACTTCGATTGTGCCTTTTCCCCTCTAGGACAGGGCACCTCTGGAGTTGAGTTTGACATCGCCCTCTGGGCTCGAGAACTTAGTCGAAATCAGGTCCCTGGACTAGTATCAACTAGCGAGCTGAATCACCAGGCTTCCAGCCTGACTCACGGGCTGATTCGGTCTTTTCTGAGAGATGGCCTGATTCTCGTGCCCCGACCTTGACTGCGAACCAGAGTAGCCGGGAGCGTGCTAATAAGTCAAGGCGGACCACCGGGCAGGAATTGTGATAATGTGTAATTGTGAAGAACATCACTGTGTCTCTACCGGACTATATCTACAGGCAAGCTCGCATCAAGGCTGCTGAACGAGATACTTCGGTGACGGCCTTAGTGCGGGAGTTTCTAGTGGGATTGGGACGACAGGAATCCGACTTCGAACGGCGCAAACGACTTCAACACGATGTGCTACGAACGATCAAGAGGTTTCGTGCCGGCGATCGTTTAAGCCGAGAAGAAACCCACAGTCGCCATGCGCTTCGCTGACACCAATATTCTCCTGTACGCGATAAGTACCACTCCAGAAGAACAGCCCAAAGCCCAGGTAGCGCTTCAGCTTCTGGATGCCGGCGATCTGGGTTTGTCCGTGCAGGTCTTACAAGAGTTTTATGTCCAATCAACCCGTTCAAAGAGGTCTGGCCGGCTGAGCCATGAGCAGGCAGTGCGTTTGATCGAATCATTCCTCCGCTTCCCAATCCAGGAGATCTCCGTCGGCGTGCTGGCAGCGGCTCTCGATGCCAAACAGCGATTTCGAATCTCATACTGGGATGCAGCGATTGTGGAGGCGGCTAGGGCCCAGGGCTGCCATACAGTTCTCTCAGAGGATTTGAATCATGGTCAGGACTACGATGGTGTGCGCGTCGAGAATCCTTTCGACGCATTAAGCTGAAACTTTAAAGGGTTACAGGCGAAGCTTCCAGCTGCGGCACGGCCTTTCAGGACGTGATCGCGGAGCCTCCGGCTCGACGGGCCGAAGATCACGGCAGGGATTCCCTTGCCACTGCCGGAGTTTCTTGTCGAATGGGGCCAGCGCCTTCTGTCTTATCGGTAACTGATCCAGATGGGCGAGGACCAGGCTACCTGTCCGTCTGTCTGCTGGACCCGGGCGTAGTAGAAGTGGGTACCGGGACTCGGGTCCGTTTCGACAAAGGAGAAATCGACCAGACGCTGCTTCGGACTCTGGGAGTAGACAATCCGGTTGTCCCGGACCAGGACCACCTCGGCGATGGAATTGGTCCCTTCGGCGTGCAGCCTCAGGGTGGGATTGGAGACGGCATCGAAGGCATCTCCCATGATGTAGCTGCGATCTCCCTCCTCTGCCCTGAAATCGAGAATGATGTTATCGGTGGCCGCGTAGGCGTGACGCTGCCGTATAGCGTCCATCAAGCCTTCCGGGTCAAAGCGCTCTACCAGGAGACAGGCGTATGAGTAGTGGGTCGACCAGTGGTCGGAGCTGGCCTGCACGCCCAACCGATATCCTTTCTCCCAGGCCTTCCAGACGAAGCCTTCTTCCAGATAGCCACCCCGATGAGTCGACGCATCCTCTCGAACTGCCGCCAGCGGAGCTCCTGGATACTCGTAGGAGGTCCGATCGCCCTGAAAAATCTCTACCAAGGGCTCCACATCCCCAGCATGATCCCGCCAATCGGTTCCCATCGTAGGAGTTCCGGAGGTGTGGGGCATGGAGAGCCCTCGGTACTTCCTGAGATAGTCGTAAAGAACCT
>JAKZYH010000647.1:0-5160 GCA_047514575.1 Acidobacteriota bacterium
GGGAGTCTGTCTGCTGAGGACCCAGCGTCTCGACGGTTCGTTCATCTGTCCAGCTTCAGAGGCAGGGCCAGGACCTCCCTGAGTTTCAGAGGTTTGGGCCGCTGTCCCGGAAGGCCTACCACGATCTTGGATTCGGTGTCGGCGTAGACATAGGTCTTCGAAAGCCGGTCCCAACAGGAGAAGATGGTGCCGTAGTTCTGGTTGTGTTCTGTCTCCAGAATCGAATGGTGGAGCCGGTGTAGAGAGGGCGTGACAAAGAGGAGGCCGATCCACCCCTCCAACCTCGGCGGAATCCGGATGTCGCTGTGAACCAGAAGGTTGAAAAAGGCGAATACTACTTCAAAGGCCACCAAACCCAGCACCGGCAAGCCAGTCAGGGTCACAACCAGGAGGCGCACCCCTATTGAGATCAGGATTTCCCCCGGATGGAAACGAAAGGCGGTAGACGCGTCGAAGACGGCATCCGAGTGGTGAGCGGAGTGGAAACGCCACAGAAAAGAAGACTTATGGTTGGCTCGATGCCAGACCCAGGCGACGCAGTCCAACAGGACGATCGTCATCGCGACCTCTGACCAATACGGGAAGCGCGCGATTTCGAAGAAACCGATACCGTTTTCCCTCACCGTGACAGCCCAGGCGCAGACGCAGGCGCCGCAAAGCAGAGAGGTCAGAAATGCATTGATGGCTGCGACCGAGCAATTCACCTTCCAGTTGTTCAACAACTGTCGAAAGACCAGCCGGCTGGGGAGCAAAGATTGGAAGAGCACGATCAGCAGAAGCGAGATCAGGATTCCCCCTACCTTGTAGAGTTGGAAATCATCCCGGACAGCGTACTCAAGATTGTCCATCATCCTCCTCTCCAGCCTCTTGAAGCCAGCGCGCGATCTCTTGGGATGCGGTCTCGATAACACGTTCCAGCGAGCCCGGTTCGAGAAGTGCAATGGATTCCTGGTAGATCCCCTTCCCGTACAGCTCCCGAGGGGGGAGGTAACCGGGTAGCCAGCCTTCGATCAGGGTGGTGACCAGGATCGGGGTCTGGGGGAAACGACTACGCAGCTCTTGCTGCAGAAGACTGTAGGGCTCGCCCTCGACCGAAAGCCAGAAAGCATCTCCAAGTTGCCACAAGACCATCCGATAGGGGTACTCTCCGGCGGGAAGTTGAGAGAGGCGGGCTTGTCGTCGCCGAGCCCGCTCGGCGTGGGCGCGTAGCTCCTGTTCTTTGACCGGATCACCCCCGCTCTGAGCCTGTTTCTCCGCATCCTCTATTCCAGACAGTTCAGAATTCGCGCCATCGGCCCTGTCCAGATCCGCCCGGTAGGGTAGTCCGATCGTCCAGGACCGGCTTCGCCAGCCGCTCTTCTGAAGTCTCTCTGACTCCTCCAGAGACTCATGGCACCACTCACCCAGAGTGGCACCCGATTCCACCGGACCCCGATACCGCATTCGTGTACCAGGGGGTGGCAGCGACTCCAACACAGAGAGTGCCGCGTAACCTAGCTGGCGGCCGTTAGCGTCCGCTACCGCCGGTTCCCCCACGAATCCGATTCGAGGACCCAGGTCTCCCGAGGCTCCCTGCAGAAACACGCAAGGTACGCCCGTTGCCAGCTCGACTACTTCGCGCATCGCTCCAGGATAGTCGGGGCTGATCTCGCTGTTGTTCCAAGCCAGAGTCGTGGGATGACAGGCATAGTTCACCAGGGTAGCCATTGGGTCGCCTTTATCGTCGTTGACGCGAGCCAGCCAGACCGTCTGATCCGCTGCCTGGTGAGGATTGAAACCGCACACGAACTTGTGTCGTTCTTCATCCCAGAAATCCCGATGCGCGGCAAGGGCACAAGTTCCAGCGCCGTAGGCGATGGTTGCGGACTGAATGGAGTCCAGTGACTCGATCACGGAGTCTGTGACCCTTTCGATCAGCTCGTCTATATAGGGACTCATCATCTCCCCTCCCGGAAGCTGATGTCGGTCGAGGTCCAGCAGGCCTGCCGCATGCGTGTGGGAGAAGGTCACCACCAGATCTTGGGGCGGGATGGACGCCGTCTGAGAGACTCGTTTCTTCAAGCGGGTCATCTCAGGGCCCATCAAGAGACAGTGATCGATCGCGACGAGGACGCGGCGCGAGGTCTCGTCCGAGATTGCCTGGAGTGTAACCGCGGTGGTCGTTAGCGGCCGGTGGATTCCGGTCGAGCGATCATGCGTCGCCGCACCCCACATCCGGTGGTACATTCCCACCGGCGGGGTGATGTCGCGCCTCGCGATGCCAAAGCCGCAGAGGGTCTGGGGAGTGTCGAAGTGGGTCATATGATTGAGTCAACATCAACTTGGCAAGCCCATCTGTGTGTCCAGAATCGGCTAGACCCCTTTCAGGTCCAGCTCCGACAACAACTCGGCTGCCTTTACTCGTTTGTCAGGATCGGGATCGCGCGCGACGATCCGCTCCAGGATCGACCGTGAGTTCGGGTCGCCCTGGGACGCGAGATCGAGTCCCAGCTGATCCCGTCGCTCGAAATAGCTGGAATCAAAGGACTCGATCTGTAGGTCCCATTGGCGCCAGTAGTATTTCAGGGGATCGGTAGCGGGCCACCCAGCGTAGATTGACTCCCAGGAGACCCTCCGATCGTGGGGCTTCAGGCTGTCAGCAGTGATGGGATCGATCACCCTCTGATAGCGGCCGTCGATGGAGAGACGGAGTCGGTTCCCCCGGTTGGCGAGTCCCTTGTGTACCGCCATGCTGTGGAAGATGATCACATCGCCCTGCTCGATAGGACTGTTTACCCACGCGTTCTCGAGCGGTTCCGTCACCGCCAATCCTCCGGCCCCCAGCGCCGGACGAAAATCATAGACTCCTCCAAGATGAGACCCGGCAGCGATCTGGAGCCCCCCCATCTCGGCGGATAGACTGCTCAGCGGAATCCAGGCCGTGTAGGTCTCTTGCGTCCCCTGGATGTTGATGAAGTCCTGGTGGGGAGGAGTCGTGTACTCTTCCCGCTGTGGAAAGATCACGCGCCCGATCAGCCGCGGATGGGGGATGACGGTGTCGCCCAACATGCGTCCCAACAGCCGCAGCAGGTTGGGATGCTGCTGAAGGGCGTGGAAGGCGCGGAGCCGGTAGACCCCGAGCAAGGCATCCATGTAGGCATCTTGGGGTTCGACGCAGAAACTGTCGGGGTCGGCGATGCCTTCCCCTGGGGAGGAATTCCCTTTTACCCAGCCCGCTTCCTCGAGCTTGAGCAGCCATTCCGTCCGCAGACCCTCGAGGTCTTCTTTCGGGAGCAGATCTCTGATGAAGAGGTAACCATCGCGTTGAATCCGACGGTAGAGCCCGGCGCCGTCCGCCAGCAACGCGGTCGAGTCAAGAAAAGGTCTCATTCCCAGATTGTACCCGGGACACTTGCAGTCATCCAGCGCTCATCCCGCACCCGCTGGACGTAGCTTTGGTCTCCAGGGCCAAGTATTCTTCCTCTGCGAGCGCTGGACTTGAGGGACGGCGGCCTGGAGACCACCGCTACGGCACTATCCTTGTGCCCGGAAGGACGAAGCATGGAGAACAGTCCGTTTACAGCCGTTGACTACCTGGTTGTAGTGTCCTACCTGCTGCTGGTGGTAGGAGCAGGAAGCTGGATGGGAAAAGGCCAATCGACGGTCGCGGAGTACTTCCTGGCGGGACGAAAGATGAACTGGTTCGTGGTCTGTGTCTCGGTTGCAGCCACGGATCTCAGCGCCATCTCTTTCACGGGGGTTCCCGCCTGGCTCTATGCCAAGGATCTGAAGTATTCCATGGGTGTTTTTCTGCTGCCCTTCATCCTCTTGTTCGTCCTGTTCTACTTCGTGCGGGTCTTCCACCGGCTCAAAGTCTTCACCACCTATGAGTACCTGGAACACCGTTTCCATCCGGTGGCTCGCACCATAACCTCCCTGCTGTTTTTAGGCCAGCGGGGGGCCTGGCTGGCCACAGCCATCTACGCACCCTCGCTGGCTCTAGCCACCGTTAGTGGATTTCCGGTTCTGGGTTGTATCGTAACGGTGGGATGCCTGGCCACACTCTACACCGTGCTGGGTGGAATGAAGGCCGTTGTGTGGACCGACTTTGTCCAGTTCATCGTTCTGGTCGGCGGCCTGTTTCTGATGATCGGGCTCCTGATGTCCTTCTTTTCCTGGGACGCCGGGGCTGTTTGGAGCCGCGCCGGAGAGTTGACGGCACCGGCCACCGGAGGTCCCCATACCCGCCTCGTCGACTGGTCCCTGGACCTGAGCACGGAGGCCACGGTGTGGTCCCTTCTCTTCTTCATGTCCGTCTACCTGGTGGGGACGCAGGGAACCGATCAGGTCAACGTCCAGCGCTACCTCACCGTCGGCAGCTTTCGATCCATGGCCAAGTCGGTCATGGCTTCGGGCTTCGTCATCATGAGCATGATCCTGCTGCTGGCATGGTTGGGACTGCTGCTGGTGGTCTACTACGACCAGCATCCTCAGCTAGCCGCTGAGGTCACCCGACCTGACATGATCGTTCCCCATTTCGTCGCTAATGTTTTGCCCATGGGTATTCGCGGTCTCATC
Organism: Acidobacteriota bacterium; assembly: GCA_047514575.1. Lineage (GTDB taxonomy): Bacteria > Acidobacteriota > UBA6911 > RPQK01 > JAJDTT01 > CAUZIZ01. The sequence goes on from JAKZYH010000647.1 coordinate 4,558, forward strand.
CTGGCGGCGCTCCTGGCCGCCACCATGTCGAGTGTCGATTCGGCACTGAATTCCTTCGCCGCAGTCGGCGTCATGGACCTCTACCGAAGACACGTAACGAAAAGGGCAGGGGAGGAGGCACAGCTGCTGCGTATGGGGCGTTTGATCACTCTGATAACGGGCGCCCTGGCCACTCTGGCGGCGGTCGGTGTGAGCAGTATGCAGACGACGGTGATTCAGACAGTACACAGTCTGGCCTCCACCTTCGTGGGGCCGATCACCGGAATGTTCTTCCTGGGAGTTCTGACCAGCAGAGTCGGTCTACAGAGTATGTTAGTGGGTGCTTCTCTGGGTCTGATAACTTCCGTTACCGTCGCCTGGACACCCATCGGGCAGGACATCAACTGGATGTGGACAGCGCCTTCCAGTTCGATCGTTACCTTTGTGACGGGCTGTACTCTCAGTCTGGTTCTCGACCGGAAACCGACGGGTCCCAAGCTGAATAGTTTCCCTGGAGAAAGGAATATCCAATCTTGAGTCGGCAAACGACGACGTAATCTATCTCGCTCACCCATTCGGAAGGGTGGCTCTATTTAGTCTTCTTTTCTCGTTTCAGTTTTCGTT
>JAKZYH010000648.1:0-3305 GCA_047514575.1 Acidobacteriota bacterium
GCACAAGGGAGGGGGCTCCAGTGCCATCTACGATGCTCTGGCGGTGGCCATAGAACAGAAGTTGACTGGAGTGGGCGACCGAAGAGCCCTTCTGTTTCTGAGCGACGGCGTCGAGGTGGGAAGCGAAGACACCTCACAAAAAGAGTCCCTGCAAGTACTGCGCCAGCACGGCTTTCCCGTCTTCGTGGTGCAGTTCGATTCCAGCCAACACTACCGGAGGCTCTACGAAGGGCCGCTTCCCGAGGATCCCACAATGCAGCCTCCTCCCGGATCAACCGGTGGGGATGTGGGTGGAATTTCTGTGGGAAGCGGGAGGCCATCCAACCGTGATCTGGCTGACTACAAGCTGAAGAAAACCCTGGCCCGCGCCACAGGATATCTCCGTCTGGTTGCAGAGGCCGGTCGTGGGCGCTATTACATGACTACAAAAAGCGGTGATCTGACGGGGATTTACAATCGGATCAGTGAAGAGCTAGATGATCTCTACACGCTGCGGGTCCGCGGCCGCAAAGATCGATCCACGAAACGGATGTATCCCCTCACCGCGGCCACCACGCGGCCCGGCGTGGCGGGCGCGCTCCTGACGCGCGGCTACTGGCCGCGCTAGCAGTGGGTGGTAAGAGCCCGTCGCGAATCTCACCAGGGGCCGCTCAAGCCGAGAGTGAGACCATCTCAATCTGATGGAGGCGGCCCAGATCGATGCTGAGCAAGTCAGGATCGAGTGCATCGCGCATGAACATATCCCCGAAGCGGGCACCCCAGACAACTTCGTGGAACTTGTAGGAAGAACGTGCGTGGATCTGCTGGGAAAAGGTTTCTTCGGTCATGGTGAGAAGGACCAGGAACTCGGCATCCGAGGCTGCCAGATCTGCTTCTTCAATGCCGTGGAGCGGGCTGTCTTCGTCGATGGGATGGACGACCACCCAGTGAAGCGGCAGAAACATGACCTGTCGGCGCTCCAGTTTCAACTGGTGGAAGTGTCGTGTCGTTCGCCCTTGCGAGGTCTCCTGCCGACTCAACACGACGGTGGCCTGCACGTTGGTCAGCTGGCTGTTCCGCTCGTTGGCCACGCGAAACTGCAGAGCACTGATTCCCTGATAGGGGGCAATCACCGCCTGGCGACTGAAAAGAATTTTGGCCCCGGGGCGCGAAAACCGGGCAAATAGAAAACCCGTGGCCAGAGCGAACCCCAGCAATCCAACCAGGGCCTCGGCAAAGACGACCAGGTTGGCGGCTGTCCCCTGAGGAGTGGTGTCCCCGTAGCCGATCGTGGACAGGGTTTGGACGCTGAAGTTGAAGCCCTCAAAAAAGCGCTCTCCCTCCGATCGGAATTCCAGTCCTTGCAGAGAATCAGGCCCGAGCCCGTAAAAGACCGTGGCGAAGACCAGGTTGCATCCGAGGTAGGAAATCCGAAGGCAGGCGTAGAACTTTCACCAGGACATGAAGAGCAGGGAGTGGTAGAGATTCAGGGAGCGATAGAAAGGGATTCCCTGTTTCGTTACGTTGAAACTCCCGTCCTGGTTGAGGAGTCTTCGCCGGCTTTCTTCGGCAACCAGGCGGGAGGGCTCAGGGCTGCGGCCGGGAATTTAAACGTTCTCCGCCCTGAGCCCTCCCGCCTGGTGGAGCTTGGTGGAACTTGGAATCAGAAGAGCTGCTTTTGTAGCTCTTCCAGGACCTGGTGGGTGGAGCTGGAACTCTGGTGGCCCGAGACATCGAGTTGCTTGCGTTCCAGCCGTGCCAGGATGCCCCGGGCCCGCTCCAGGACGGAGGAGGGGATTCCGGCCAGACGAGCCACCTCGATGCCGTAGCTGCGGCTGGCTACACCCGGCTGAACGCGGTGAAAGAAGATGATCTCACCCTTGGACTGGCGGATCGTCACACGGTAGTTCCTGGCACCGTCATACAGTGACTCCAGCTTGGTGAGTTCGTGGTAGTGAGTGGCAAAGAGAGTCCGTGCCCGGCGCTCTTTTTCGGTCAGAAGGAACTCGGCAATAGACCAGGCCAGCGAGAGTCCATCAAAAGTAGCCGTGCCACGTCCTACTTCGTCCAGGAGAATGAAACTGCCCGGAGTTGCGGTGTTGAGAATGTGGGCGGTTTCGATCATCTCCACCATGAACGTGGATCGGCCGCGGGCCAGGTTGTCACTGGCTCCCACTCGAGTGAAGATCTGATCCACGAGACCAATGTGAGCCTCGGCTGCAGGCACGAAGCAGCCCATCTGGGCCAGGATGACAATCAGAGCGTTCTGGCGGAGGTAGGTTGACTTCCCGCCCATATTGGGGCCGGTCAAGATCAAGAGTTGATGGGAGCTGGTATCACAGCGTAGATCATTGGGGACGAAGGGCTGCTCGGTTCGCCGCTCCAGCACCGGGTGCCGACCGCCCTTGATGAGCAGTTTGTGAGAATCATCCAGTATCGGCCGTACATACCGCTCGGCCTGTGCCAGTTCAGCAAAGGAGAGCAGGACATCGAGGTGAGCCAGGAAGTTGGCAGTTGCCTGAATCCTGGCGGCCTCCGCACCGACCTTAGCTCGAATTCTTAGAAATAACTCTCTCTCGAGCTCCACGATTCTCTCTACGGCGCCCAGAACTTTCTCTTCGTATTCCTTCAACTCCGGCGTGATAAAACGCTCCGAATTGACCAGCGTCTGTTTGCGAATGTAGTCCTCTGGAACCTGCTCCAGGTTGGACCTGGTGACCTCGATAAAGTAGCCAAAGACCCGGTTGTATTTGACCTTGAGACTAGAGATGCCGGTCCGTTCCTTCTCCTCTACTTCGAGGGCGGCGATGAACCCCTTTCCCGAGGAGGAAATAGCTTTCAGTTGATCCAGTTCAGAATCGAAGCCCGGGCAGATCACTCCCCCATCCTGGAGCGTCGCGGGGGCCTTCGAGTCAATCGCCCGTTCCAGAAACCCCCGGACGTCCTGAAGCTGGTCAAAGGAGGGTCTCAGGAGTCCGGTCTTGCATGGTTCGAGTTCAGCAGCCAGGGTTGGAAGCACTCCGAATGAGGATCCCAATGCGAGCAGGTCTTTGGGGTGAGCCGCTTCCAGGGTTACACGGCTTAAGAGCCTCTCGAGATCGTAAACCTGATCGAGCAGCGACCCCAGTTTTCCCATGAGGATGGCTGAACCAAGCAGCTCTTCGGCAGCGTCGAGGCGGGACTCGATCTCCAGCCGGTCCAGCGATGGGCGTAGCACCCAGCTACGCAGCAGCCGGGCTCCCATTCCGGTCCTGGTCAGGTCGACGGTTGCCAGCAGGGTCCATTTGCGGTTTCCATCCAGGCCTCGGACCAGTTCCAGATTCGAA
>JAKZYH010000649.1:0-4481 GCA_047514575.1 Acidobacteriota bacterium
GGGTGAGGGTAATCAGAGTGTACGTCAGGAAAGTCGCGTTCGTTGGCGATTAGGGAATGGATCGGTCCGCTTTGAAGCCACTCCCGGGCCGGCATCGAACTCATGTCTGAAGATCAGCGTCCCTGCCAGTACCGGTAGTAAGCCAATCCTACCAGGGCGTTGCAGGTGGTGTTCAGGCGAAGCTCGAGTGATTGGTCCTCGCCCTCCCCTCCCACTGCATCACCCCACCACTGCCCGTCGGCCTGCTGGCGTTGCAGGATGTAGGTGGCGATTTGCCGTGCCGCCACTCGATAGGATTCATCGGGCGCTACCAGGTGCAACTCCGTCAGTCCCCAGAGATACTTGTGGGCCTCGACGCAGCTGTAGATCCCTTCGGTCCCCATCAAGATGATGTCTGTGTATCGTCGGGCAGCCTCGAGGTACGCGTCCTCCTTGGTCAGACGGTGGAGCCGCGCCAGGAAAACCTGAACCGGTCCCAGGCGGGCAGGGCGCTGTTTGACGCCCCTCCGGTCAACGTAGTCTTTACTGGTCTGTTGCCGTAGCAGCCGACGGGTTCCATCTGACTTGTATTCGAGGGCCAGATAGATCCCGCTCTCGGGATCAGGCTGAATCTCCAACAGTTCGATCAGAAAATAGGCCGTCCGCCGTGCCGCAGCAAGGTGTCCTGTGGCCAGCAGAGCAAGACCTGCAAACCCAGCGGTCATTGCATGCTCAACGCCTTCGCCGCTATTGAGCGCCGCCTGGGTATCCCTGAAGCCGCCTGTTCGAGGATTCTGATAGGTCAGGATGTCTTGGGCCAGTGGGAAGGAGAGATCGTATCGGCCGCACATCTCGGCACCCCAGACCAGCCAGCCACGATCGTAGGTATTGGTCCATCGGGACGCCTCCTGCTTCGCTGGAATTTCCAGCTGGCCATGGTCTCCCAGGAATCGGGAGGCAATCCAGTTCAGGCTGGAGAACGCCGACCCGAACGCCCCATTGATGGCAAGGCTGGCTGGAACCTTGTAATACAGAGCCGCCTGGTTCGAACCCTGGATGCTGCCCCGTTCATCCATCAGAGAGACAATCCAGTGGCACCCTCTCTTGAGGCTCTCCGCCAATTCCTGCTCGCTAGGGGTTCTAAGTGGTTCTGTCATGGACATGCGTGCCTCCGCCAGGGCTGCTCATGAGAAATCCGTCTAGTGGGACAAGGCACTGAGTCGCCATGGGGATACCTGAGTGGGAATTGCCCGCAGCATCGCTTCATCAAGATAATAAGGATAGCGCTGCCTCCGGGGAGGCTGAGGTCGAGGAGTTGCCTCCAGTTCCAGCAGCCGCTGAATCCGTTCCTCGGTCTCGGGGTGCGTGCGAAACAGGGACAAGGAGGGAACTCCACGTCCCACCGGGAAGATCCGCTGCAGCCATCCCCTCTGGACGCGCTCCATCTTGGCCAGTGCTCCCGCCAAACCGCGCGGGTTGCCGGTGAAGCGGGCGGCGTCGAGATCGGCTTCAAACTCGCGGGTTCGAGAGAGTGCCAGTTGTAACAGCGCACTGGCCGTCGGCGCAGCAATCAAGAGCAAAACAAGTAGCCAGGGGAACTGATACGCATCCAGCATCAGCATGGGCAGATTGAAGAGAAGCATCAGCTGCCCAATCCAGGACAAGGTTCCTGTCACTCGGCTGACGCCGTTGGCGAGGCCCATGACCCAGAGGTCGCTGTTACGAATGTGGCTGACTTCGTGGGCCAGGACACCAGCCAACTCCTCCTGATTGAGCGTCCGCAAGAGGCCATCGGTGAGGCCCAGGGCGGCGTCCTTGCGCCCTCCCACGGCAAACGCATTGACGACTCGGGTGGGCACGTAGTAGAGGCTGGGTGTCGGTAGCTGTGCCCGGTCTGCCAGGGTCCTCACGATGCGGAACAAGCCGGGAGCCTCATAGGGCGAAATTGGGCGAGCGTGATGGAGGCGAAGCACCAGTCTGGGCGAGACCTTGGGGCCGATGAGGAGAAAGAGCGAGCCGAGCAGCATCAGCCACAGCAGTCCATCATTGCCGGCCAGGGCCCATCCTATCGCTGCCAGCAATCCCAGCATGCCGGTAATCAACAAAGCCGACTGCAGGAAGTTGGTGATCTTCCGCTTAACAACTCGTCCCCTGCGTATCATGGACCTCCTCCTTCGATCCTTTCTCGGTTGAAACAATTCTTGCGCGACCCCTTCTATTTAGGATTCCATCTGTTCGGTTTCAAGTCAGCAGCCGAACTTTCATGACTGGAGAGCAAGAAACGTCCCCGGAGATGAACTCTGTCCCCAGTACCCCCTGATACCCAGTACCCTGTCCCCAATACCTCAGTACAGGGGCCAAAGTACGGGAATGAGAAGTGAGGCGATGATCCAAAGGAGGATGTTGAGGGGAATCCCCACCTTGACGTAGTCCGAGAACCTGTAGTTTCCCGGCCCATAAACCATCAGGTTGGTGTGGTAGCCGAAGGGGGTACTCAGGGCGGAGGAGGCTGCAAAGGTTATCGCCATAAGAATGGGCAGCGGGTTTAGCCCTAGATTCTGAGCGAAGGCGATCCCGATCGGCACCAGCAGAATGGCCGCGGCGTTGTGAGACATGATCGAAGCGAAAATCGTAGACAGCAAGTAGAAAACGGAGACGATTGCGGTAGGGCCGAGGTTCTCCGTCAGGCTCAGAATGCCGTCTGCGATCACGGCGGCGGTCCCGGTGTTTTCCATAGCCACACCCAGAGGAATCACGCCGGCTAGCAGAAAGATGACGAACCAATCGATGGATTCGTAGGCTTCTTGCAGCTTGATGCACCCGAACAGTCCCATCAGGATACATCCCACGATCGCAGCGACCAGAATCGGCATGATCTTGAAGGCTGCGAAAACCACCACCAGGGCGATGACCGCCAGGGCGTAGGGGGCCTTCTCCCTGCGGACAGTGGGCGCCTCGACTTCCTGCAGCATGAGGAAGTCCCGGTCCTTGGTGAGTTCCCGCATGTACTCCCGCCGTCCCTGCAGAAGCAGCATATCGCCGGCATCTAGCCTTATGTTTCCAACTCGCTCTTTGATGGTCTCGCCGTGTTTCTGGACAGCCAGCGCGAAGACCCCGTAGTGATGTCTGAAGTTCGCTTCCCGCAGAGTGCTTCCCATCAGTGATGAGCCGGGAGAGACCATCACTTCTGCCAGCATCACCTCTTCCGTCATCAAGTCCCGATCGGCATACTTCATCTGGGACCGGATGGAAAGACCCTCCAGAGACTTCATTTCCATGATGCTATGGATGGATCCACGCACCAACAGTTCGTCGCCCTCGTGAAGCTTGGTGTCTCGAAAACCCGACCAGATGCGCTCCTCGTCTCGAATGATCTCCAAAATAGTAACGTCGTATCTTTCACTCAGTCTCGATTCAGCCGGAGTTCGTTGGACCAAAGAGGACTTCTTTTCCACCACCAGCAGAGTGAAGTAGCGGCCGACCTCATACTTGCCCGTCAAGTCGTCGGTGGGGCCGCGATCTGGGAGCAGCTTCCTTGCCACAAATGTGAGGTAGAGCAGTCCTACGACCAGGAACACGACGCCTAGCTTGGTCAGCTCGAACATCCCGAATTCTCGGGCGCCATGGTCCGCCGCCATGGAGCTCACGAGGATATTCGTAGAGGTCCCGATCAGGGTACAGGTTCCGCCCACGATCGAGACGAACGACAAAGGGAGGAGTAGGCGAGACGGGCTGGTGCCATGCTGACGACACACCGAGAGAGCGACGGGAATAAAGACAGCAACGGCGGCCGCATTGTTGATGAAGGCTGAAGCGACCCCGGCCGTGATCATCAGGAGCAGAAACAATCGAGTCTCACTGCCACGACCCATCTGTATGAGTTTTTGGCTAATCAGGTTGATGGCTCCGGTCTTCACCAGGCCGCTGCTGAGAACGAACATCGCTGCAATGGTGATAGTGGCCTTGTTGCTGAAACCGGAAATCCCCTCCTGAACGGTCAGGAAATCCTGGCGGAAGAGCCCGATGACGATCAGAGTGGTCATAATCAAAATGGCAACCATGTCGACTCGAAGCTTCTCCGAGACGAAGAGAACCATTGCCGCGACGATAATCAGGCAGACGAGGGTGATGTCGAGCATAGATCACTCTGGAAAGCGCTAGAATGGACCAGACTCTCGGCACTTCAACCGGGTGTCCGATCTATGGGAACAGATCGCCCCTTGATTCTCAAGGGGGCTTTGACTCAAGAGCCGTTCATTGGCCCTTGGTTCAGTCAGGCGCGACCGTCGCAATCGGAAAGGGTTGCGCCAGGCCCGAGTCTTGACGGCCTAGGAGGGTTCAAGGTCAAGCGTTCCGATCGGTAGACTGAAGTTCCTTTGTGTTGGGGGCAGAAAAGTGCCATGATTTCAAAGGGATAGGTGCGATAGGGAGTGCAGCGCTCTGCCTACACTCCAATGGTCTCCAGAAGATCAAAGGCGCGTTGCTGCTTGGCGCTAGGTGTG
>JAKZYH010000650.1:0-8298 GCA_047514575.1 Acidobacteriota bacterium
CGTATACACACAGTGGTGAATTCGTAATGGACCTTGGAAAGGTTCATACGCTTGGCAGAATAGTCGTCAAGCCCGAAAAGTTCCAGTACTTCGAGGTCTGGCTTTCGCTTTCGGCCACAGGCTTTTCTGGAACCCACCCGAACTCCTTTCTTGCTCGTGACGACCTTGTTGCGCTAGGGACGACGTCCAGTCAAGAAGGGGCCATCTACTTCGATGGTGTTGGGGCCCGGCACATATTTGTCATCGCAAACAACTTCAATGTTGGCAGCGAGGACTACGTCGAGATCAACGAAATCGAAGTTTATCAGGTGGTCGAGCCTCCGACGTTCACCAAGGCCTTTGCCCCCGCGGCCATTGCCCTGGAAGGCACCAGCACCCTAACTTTTACCATCACTAACTCGTCAAGCACGGCGGATGCGGAGAGTCTCAGCTTTACGGACACTCTTCCTGCCGGGGTTGTGGTGGCGGCCGCACCGAATGCCTCAACGACCTGTACGGGAGGCATCTTGACGGCAGCAGCCGGCTCGGGTTCGATCAGTTACAGCGGTGGTTCGGTCTCAAGAAGCTTGTTGTTCGGGCTCCCAACGAGCTGCACGGTTAAGGCCGACGTCACGGGCAGTACGGCCGGAAGCCACCTCAACACGTCGGGCACGCTCACGTCGTCGCTGGGAGACAGCGGCACGGCCAGCGATACGCTCACGGTAAGTCCGCCTCCGACACCCACCGCGACGGTTGCGGCGACCGCTACTCCCACTGCCACCGCTACTGCCACGGCTACCCCCACTGCCACCGTCACTGTGACCCCCACCGCCACCGCCACCGCGACGACCACTCCCACTGCCACTGTCACCGCGACCCCCACTGCCACCGGTACCCCGACACCCACCGCCACTACCGTGTCGCCCACAGCCACAGCATCCGCCACTTCGACCGCTACCGCGACCCCGACCCCAACCGTTACTGTCGAGGCGTCGACCCCCACTGCCACTGCTACCCCGACACCAACCGCGACTGCCACTGCGACCGCGACTGCCACTAACGAGCCGCCGGCTCCTACTTCCTCAGGCCCGTCGTTTGTCCGCCCAATTTCGGGACCTGGCTTCGAGTGGACTGGATCTGCTTACGCGAAAAAATCAATCGACGGACCCTTCGGGGCGTTTTCCCGTTCCGTTAACCTAGTCCAGCGCGGAAATCAGTATTTCGGCTACGTCAATGAGGATCGACCTTTTCGATGGGTCCAACCCCCTGACAACCCGGACCATGTGTGCATCTATCCAAACATCGGCGTTCAGATCCAATTTGCAGAACCAGGACTACTAGCGTGGGTCAAGCGGCGACTACAGGACACCCTTGGGCTCCAGGAGGAAGAAAGATTCTGTATGACGGTGACAGCTAAGGACCAGAATGCTCGTCCGTCAGCATGGAAGATCGAGAGCAAAGTGGGCCTCAACGTGGGCCTCACATACAACATTGAAATGGTAGACCAGGATGGCGATACGAAGCCGGAATCCATGAATTTTGGCCCTTTCTTTGACGATCCTTTCATCAATCTGCCCATCGAGTGTGAGGACGTGGATGGAGACGGAAACCCGGACTTCGTGAAGCTGGCGACTAAGTTTGGTGTGAATCTCAACTTCCTAACCTTCCCTTTTACGAGTGCAGTAGAGGTTCGGCGACAACTGTATCTTCCCCTGGCGGACACCAACGGCGACGGAGCCAATGACAGTCCTGCCTTTGATTTCGATAAGGATGGCCGGCCCGATCCCGGGATTTTTCAGCTCAACCCGTTCTTCGCAGGTCCTCCCAATCCTGAGGTGGAGCACAAGCTGCACTTTGCCCATTTTGGGGATGGGTTCGGCATCTTCAGCCAGATCACCCTCTTCAATTTGGATCGCGATCGATCAGCCGCCGTGAAGATCATCCTGCGAGATGACGATGGCAACCCTCTCAATGTCGACCTCGCAGGAGAGGACGTGCAAGGGGAGAAGCACCTACAGATTGCCGCCGGAGGTCTGAGCGTCCTGCGCACCGATGGTGTGGGCCCCTTGGCTGTGGGGTCCGTCACGGTGACCTCGAATCGGCCTCTGGCCGGAGTCATTTTATTCGGAGGTGCCTTTGGAGTGGCGGGCGTGGGTAGCAGCCAGGTCATGACAAATGGCTTCGTGGCCCCCATGGAGAGCAAGACAGCCGATTTCATCAACACCGGAGTCGCTGTTGCAAGCTTGGAAGCAGTCCCGAACACGCTGCAGGCGTCGCTCTGGGATAGTGAAGGGATGCAACTGGCGACAGCGCAGTTGATAGTGGCGGGGAATGGTCACAAGGCCCTTTTTGTCAACGAGCTTAATTGGATTCCGACGCAGGACTTCTCGGATTTCAGCGGAATCTTGAAGGTGCAGACCACGGGGAGAGTGGCCGCTACTGTAATCCAGACTCGACCCGGCGAGTTCGCCACGCTGCCGGTGGCGCCGAGGCTCCCTTTCGGGGAACCCGCTTCCCAATCAGTGCAAAATGTGGCCTTCCAGAATGGAGCGGTGCTGGACCAGGAACTCTATTTTGCGCAGTTCGCAGATGGAGACACTCTCTTCAGCCAGATCATCCTCCTCGCCCTGGATACCACACAAAGCACGAACACGAGAATCACCCTGCGAGACGGCGAAGGCAACCCGCTTAGTGTCGACCTCGACGGCGAAGTGGTTCAAGGAGAAAAGGAGCTGGTCATTCCGGCCGGAGGGCTGAGGGTTCTGGAGACGGATGGCCTGGGAGACGTAACCGTGGGCTCGGTGACCGTTGCCTCAGACCGGCCTCTGGCTGGGGTGATCCTCTTTGGAGGCGGCATCGGCACGGCCGGTGTGGGCAGTAGCCGGCTCTTACCCGTGGGCCTACTAGCCGCCATGGAGAGTGACTCCTCGAACGGAATCAACACGGGTATAGCGGTGGTCAACCTGACAAGCGACACGAATACGCTGCAGCTGAGACTGCTGGACGATCAGCACAACCTGTTGGCTACCGCTGAAAGATCCGTGCCCGGGTCGGGCCACTTCGCCGCCTTTGTGAATGAGTTCGGGTGGAAAACACCTGGGGGGCAGGACCTGGCTCCGGACTTCTTCTCGAACTTTGTCGGCCTTTTTGAAGCCTCCAGTTCCGGAAACGCTGCGGCCACAGTCATTCAGACCCGTCCTGGCTTCTTCGCCACCCTGCCCGTGGTACCGAGCTCGAACTGAGGATTGGGGCAGCGTAGTAGACGGGCGATGAGTAATCCGGGTTATCGCCGCGGAGCGCTGGGATTCGGTCTGGCAAGCGTTGTAGGTCTGGCGATTTTCCTCTTGTCGCTGCAGATGGTTTCCCTTCTCATCCCTACCTCGGGTCTCTTGGCTCGACTTGTGGTCATCCCTGGGCTGCTCCTGGCTTCCTTGACGGTAGGCGCGTTGGGAGCAGCTTTCCTGAAACTGGGTTGGAGGGCGATCCTGGGGTTCGGACTAGGGTTCCTGGTAGGGGAATCGTTTCTCTGGGTTATGTTCCTGCTGGTTTTCCCTTCTCAACCGGGGACGCTGGAGCAGCTTCTGCACGTGCCCATCGCGCTCTTGGTCGGCCTCGGACTCGCCAGTGCCGTCGGGACTGCTTTTCTCCGCTTTAGTTGGAAGGCAATCTTGATCGGCGCGAGCGCATTCGGAGTTGGCAGTGCGGCGGGAGGTCTCGTGAACTCCCTGCTCCATCTTCTGCTTTTCTCCTTCTTTCCTGTCTACTTGTCCTGGCCATCCCCTGGTCCTGACGGCGATCTGATGAAGACTTTAGGCTACTCTACCATGGGCCTCGTGTTCATCGTCCTTCCCCATGCCCTGGGCGGCGCGATGCTTGCTGCAAGGCTAGAAGAAATCAGGTAACCTCGCCAGTTTGATGAACGCTCTTATGAAACAGTTGGGTCTGGCGTTGGTACATTTCCTCGCTGTGCTGCCTCACGGTCTCATGAAGATCCTGGCAAACGTGTCTAGGTGGCTCATGTGGCAGCGAAATGGCAGGCTGCGCAAAGTCACGGAGTGTAATCTCGAAATCAGTTTTCCGGATCTTCCCGAAGAAGAGCGCACACAACTTGCTCGCAATAGTTTGCACGAGTTGAGTCTCAGCATTCTCGAACTCGGTCGAACCTGGCTTTGGCAATTGGAGCGTCTTGAGCAGCAAGTTGATCGTGTCGTCGGAGCGGATCATCTACGCGCCGCCGTCGCGAACGGCAGAGGTACCGTTGTGTTGTTGCCGCATCTGGGTAATTGGGAGCTTGCCAATTTCTTACTTAGTCGACGTTATCCAATCACGACTTTGTATCGGCGGCCAAAAACAACAATTTTCGGCGACATGATTCGTCAGGTGCGACAAAGAGGAGGGGCCGAGCTGGTAGCGACCGGGGCGTCAGGAGTGCGAGCCCTGCTCACTACGTTGAGGATCGGTCGCATGGTGACGTTGCTACCCGATCAGGTTCCACCCCTGAGATTTGGCAAGTTCGCACCATTTTTCGGAGAGCCGACGCTGACGATGACGCTGGCAACCAACCTTATCCACCGCACCAATGCGAAGGCAGTGTGTGGCTACTGCAAACGGCTACCTGACGGCAAATTCGAAATGGTGTTTCGCCCTGTAGACACAGCGATCTACGACGCGGACTGCAGCACCGCCCTGGCAGCGCTGAACAAGTCGGTAGAGCGTTGTGTGATGGAATGCCCCGAGCAATATCAATGGGAGTACAAGCGCTTTAAGATATTGCCGAATCTGCAAAAGCGCGACTACTTTGGTCACTGCAACCCCAGCGGCGACAACCTTCGTCATCGCCAGGCCTGAAGTCCTAATGGACGCCATGATCTCAATGGGTGCGAAGGTTCCTCGTAAGGTACTGGTTGTTCGTCTGGGCGCCATCGGAGATGTGGTGAACGCTCTGGTCTTCGCTAGTGCCCTCAAAGATGCGGCGCCGGAGACAAGTATCGGCTGGGCCGTACACCAGCTGGCAGAACCCCTGGTGCAAGGGCATCCAGCCCTGGACCGGGTACACGTGTGGCCGAGATCCGAAGGCCTGGGTGGTTTTTGCCAGGTGTTGAAGGAGATTCGCCTCCAGGCTTACGATTTGGCGGTGGATCTGCAGCGCATCACCAAGAGCTCCTTGTTGGCTCGACTCAGCGGAGCTCGGCGGGTGCTGGGGTTCGACCGCAAACGGGCTAAAGAACTGAGCTGGATTTGGACCCGGGAACGAATTCCGGAGGGAGATGCCGACTCCCACATGGTGGATCAGTATCTGGAGTTCGCGCGTTATCTTGTTATCCCGAATCCGAAGCCGCGACACGATTTCCCCTCCGTCCCCAGGGCGGAGAAGTGGGCCCAGGAGTTGGTCGGGGAGATGGGAGCTGCTCCGATTCTGATCCACCTGGGGGCGAGCAAGCCTGCCAACCGGTGGTCACCCCAACGGATTGCTGAACTTGCAGTCGCCTGCTGTAGTGAACTGGACTCACCCGTTTGCCTTACCGGAGGAGGTGAGGATCCGGGCACAGCCCGGGCCGCCCTGGAGGCAGCCCGAGGGCTGTCCACGCAGTCGGGACTCTACGACCTGATCGGTTGCACCGATCTGAAACAGCTTATTGCGATCAGCGCGCGCGCCCGTCTCTGGATCGGATGCGATACCGGGCCCATGCACATCGCGGCAGCCTGTGGAATACCCGTAGTTGCCCTCTTCGGTCCGTCTGATCCACGCCGGACCGGGCCTTTCGGAAGGAACGGTCGAATAGTTCGAGTGCCGCCTCCCCTCTCTCCTCGCAATCTGCGCCGCGACCGTCAGCCACGTCCTGGCCGCATGGAGGACATCACGGTCGAGATGGTACTGCGAGCCGCGGAGGCGATTGTCGGCCGATGACACTATGCTGCGACTGGCGGGTGGCAGTAGTTGGAGTCTAGATTGAGGACGATTGCGACCAGTCCCTTCCGAGCTTATGAGAGCACCTACCAACCTGAAACTTGATTCGCAGATTCGGACGGAGAAAGGACGTAAACCATTGATCTAAAATTGGATAGGGAATTTTCCAGACTATTGTCCAAAAACCGTGGCGGTGGCCTCCGTGCCGCCGTTTTTCGAGCTAAAGGCTCGAAGGAAGGAATACGGCGGCTTGGAAGCCACCGCCACGCCGGCCGAAGTTTCTTTTTCGAATGATCCGGCGGTCTGCAGCCGGGGGCGGCGCTAAGCTGAAACTTCGAAAGTCGAAGGTACAAGATACAAGGTACAAACAAGCTCCAAATCCCAAGCATCAAGTTCCAAACGATCGCCCACCATCAAGTTCGGCGATCCGACAGAGCCGCGAACGACTTGAGCCGTTAGCAACATGAGGCCAAGTTCCGAGGAGAGAGCTGGACCACTCTTCCCCACGGAGTGACGCACGATATCGCCTATCCTCGACCGAAGTTTCTTTCTCGAATGAACCAGCGCCAGCTGGTGGTCCTACTGGTCTGGTGGACATCCGGACCTTCGGATTCGTATTCATCATGAGACTGCGCAGTCCGGGCTAGAATCCTATGCCTCATCGATCCCGTTTATCGCCAAGTTTCCAGGGTCCCCTAGGGGTCGGCCTCCTCCTGGTCTTTGTGGTGCTGGGGAGCTTCGTCCTATCGGCGATCGCGGCCACCTACCTGGTTCAGTGGGCGAGTGCGTCGGAAGGGTTCTGGGCTGGGCTTCTTCTCAGCCGTGGCCCTCAAAAAGTAATGCCTCGCATCTTGATGCTGATGCTCTTGATCCTGCTGCCGATTGTGTTGCGCCGTACCTGTTGGCACGGCTTTCGAGATTCAGGCTTGTTGGTGGGATCCGAGGCCCATCCAGCAGGGCCTTGGTGGAAGGATCTCCTGACAGGGTTTGGACTGGGCATCCTCACACTGGGATCAGGAGCACTCCTGGTAGCGCTGATGGGTTTTCGCTTCCTGGTTCCCGCTCTAGGGATTGGAGCGGCAACCTTTCAAGTGCTCTACTATCTGTTGGCGGCTGCGGCGGTAGGTTTTCTAGAAGAGATCTGGAGCAGGGGAATCCTGTTTCGCAGTCTCGCGCGAGTCTTCCGCGTCTGGCCTACCGCTCTCGCGATCAGCTTTCTCTTTGCCCTCGGCCACTTCCTTCGACCCGACTCAGCGCGATTCGATCCAGGACACTTGTGGGAAACGAGCATGGCAGCACTCGTTTCCATGTTCGAGACCCTTCCTGATATCCCGTTTATAGAGATGCGGCTGCTCAACCTCTTCCTCATGGGTCTACTGATGTGTCTTGTGGTTCACAGGTTGGGCACCATCTGGCTTGCGGCCGGGCTCCACAGTGGCTGGGTTTGGATCAAGCGCATCAATCAGAAGTGGACTGACGTGAACCCTGAGCTGGCTCACAGTCTGTTCTGGGGAGCCCGCTCGGATCTGACAGACGGTCTTCTGTGTACTGGACTACTCTTGCTCCTGACTTTATTTATCTGGAAGCGTGTTCGACGAGTAGGCGTGGTTCCTGATAGCTACTAGCTCGCGCATTCTGAGAGTTTTTCTCTCACATTGGTCGGGTCGCGTCGTTTCGGTGGGGACCAGAATTCCGAAGGTTCACGAACGGGTTTAGTGGGCGAGAACGGACACGGGCAAAGGCAAGGGTGGGGCGTTAAACACGTACAGGATCCTTGACGATGGACAAGGCGATGGTAGTATCTAGCCATCAACAGAACCGATATCCGAGTCTCGGGTCAGGAGACCGGTCGAAGTCCCAGACCTGAGGTCGGGAGGAGAGTGCAGCTTGTCCGTTGACGATTCGTGCCTGACAATGGAAGCCAAGACAGTCCCAAACATGTGGGGCCAGATTCCGAGGGGCTTCAGACAGGTCGGATTGAATCATCGTCATCTGATGTTGATCGGGGAAGGACTCGATCCGGATGAGGTTGCTTCCAGTATCCAGCGGAGCAGCGCTGACAACCGGGAACGGGAGCCGTTCTACGGTCGTGCTCTACTCCCTCGCCTGCGTTTCGAAGACGGTGACAACGTCGTTCTTCGGCCCTACTTTCATGGAGGTTCCCTCAGTTGGCTCACGGGAGAGGTTTTCTTCACCTGGCCTCCCCGCCCATTCCGGGAACTATTGGTCACGGCGCAGGTTAGCGAAAAGGGAATCCCCACCTTGGATGTCCTGGCGGCCGGCGTGGAAAGAAGCTGGGGACCGTTTTATCGTGGCTGGCTGCTTACCCGTGAAATTTCAGGCGCCAGCGATCTCTGGCAAGCGGTGCGGCACAGCCTCTACCAACGAGAAGATCCTACACTGCTCAAGGC
>JAKZYH010000651.1:0-8518 GCA_047514575.1 Acidobacteriota bacterium
AAGCGCCCTCCCCCGGGGGTCCGGGCTCTGGATCGGGCTGGGTCGAGCCGCTCTGTCAGCGGTCTGAGGTACAATAACTAGTTACGATTCAACACATTACAGTTCTGAAAACCCCGGTTTACGGACGGGCACTAGCTAAGCTAGATCACACGGCAGAACGCCGGACTCTCTGCTCCGGTCTTCGAAATTCGCTTGTTCGATATTTTGCGGTTCAGCATTCATCCGTTGCCTTCTCGGGATCAGCATCGTGTTGCTGCGGGGCGATCTTGCCTCTGTTTCGGGTTCAGCGATACACTACGGGGAAACGATCAGACCTGCGAGCCCACGATGAGCAGTTTGCCAGCATCCTATGTGACATTCATCATTCTCATGGGCTGCCTTGTCGCCGGGGCCCAGGCAGGACCGCCGACAGCGGAACAGCTCGAGTTCTTCGAGAAGGAAATCCGCCCGGTGCTCGCCGACCACTGCTATCCCTGCCACAGCGCTCGGGCTCTCTCTCCCTTCGCGGGGCTCCGCCTGGACAGCCGAGAGGCCGCCCTCGAGGGCGGAGAGTCGGGACCCGCCGTTGTTCCTGGGAAGCCCGAGGAGAGTCCGCTGGTTCAGCGCATTCAGGGAAAGCCGGTCCTGATGCCGCCAAGTGGCGCTCTCGACCAGCAGCAGATCGACGCTCTCGCGAGGTGGGTCGAGATGGGCGCACCCTGGACCACAGACACTCCTGTTGAGCTGGCCGCGGCAAGTGATTTCAACCTGGAAGAAAGGAAACGCAGCCATTGGGCCTGGCAGCCGGTTCGTCCCTCTTCTCCGCCGAGAGTCCGGGACCAGGATTGGCCGCGTGGCACGACCGACAGATTCCTTCTCGCCCGACTCGAGAAAAACGGCCTGGAACCGGCGCCGCCGGCGGATCGGAACACTCTCATTCGGCGACTATCTTTCGATCTGAGAGGACTTCCTCCGCTCTCCGGGGAGATTCAGGCCTTCGTCGCAGACACTTCACCCGAAGCCTTTGAGAAACTGGTGGATGACTTCTTGGATTCCCCTCATTTCGGAGAGCGTTGGGCACGCCATTGGATGGACCTGGTGCGTTACAGCGAATCCCACGGCAGCGAGGGCGATCCGGACACGCCCTTTGCCTGGCGTTACCGGGACTACTTGATCCGAGCCCTCAACCAGGATGTGCCCTACGATCAGCTGATTCGCGAACACCTGGCAGGTGATCTGCTGCCGAACCCGAGGATCGAGGAAGCTCTCGGAATCAACGAGTCTCTCCTGGCGACGGCCCAACTTCGTCTGGTCGAACACGGCTACCAGCCGGTGGATCCTTGGGAAGATCGCATCAAATGGACCGACAACCAGATCGATGTCGTCTCGAAGGCGTTCCAGGGACTCACAGTTACCTGTGCTCGCTGCCATGACCACAAGTTCGATGCCATTAGCCAGAGAGACTATTACGCCCTCTTCGGTACTTTCTACGGGGCTCGTCCGACACAGCGTGCGATCGATATCCCGGAACGACTCAACACCAACCGAGACCAGTTGTTGGAGCTCAAACAGCAGATCCGCGCAGGTCTCGCCGAAGCTTGGATCCTGGAGGCACGTAGCCTGGGCACTCAGCTCCTCGAAGCCAGGCGGAAAGGCGGCAAGACCAGGGTGGCTCCTTGTCCCCCGGAGAATCCGTCGGACAAAGCGGACGAGAGCGATTCAAAAAAGGTTCCGGAGAAGACAGCTAAGACCGGGGATGAAGGGTCAGAATCGCCGCCGGTCGAGCGCACTGCAGCTGCGGCGCTCAGTGCGGCTCTCGAGAGGGCTCCCTGTGAGCCTGACAATCCCCTCTATACCTGGAGCAAACTGGGAGACAAACGAGGATCCAGGTTTCGTAGGGGCTGGAAAAAACTAGTCCAAGAGTCGCGTGCAGTCTCTCGCGAGCGAGAGACGTTCAACAGCACGAACTTCTCTACTGCCTGGGATTTGACCGGTCCCGACTACCAAAGCTGGATCAGTCACGGTGTGGGAGCTTCTTTTGGTGCCTCCAAGCCGGGCGAGTTCAGTCTTTTGAGCGAAGGCGAGCGCGTGCTCGAAGGGATCTATCCGGCCGGTGTCTACACCCACCTGCTCTCAAGTAAGCACAGCGGGGTCATTCAATCGCCCCGCTTTCGCATCGATACGGATAACGTCAGTCTTCGTGTGCTTGGAGGGGGCTTGAGCTCCGCTCAGCTCATCGTCGAGAACTACGCGGTCCCACGGGGCGGGATCTACGATATGCGTTACAGTCCTCAAGCAGATCAAATGGCGTGGTTTCGATGGGATACTGCCTACTGGAAAGGTTTTACCGGCTATATCGAGCTAGCTACGCGTTTTGATGTAACGACCTCCCAATCTGGCGACCTAGCTGAGAGCGACCAGGCTCGGTCCGCCATGGGTGCCAGCCACATCGTCTTTCACAACCTCAAGGAAAAGCCGAGCGAAACCTCGGCCCCTATTCTGCACCTTCTACAAGGAAGCAACACGGACTCGTCCGGCCAGCTCGCCCACCTCATCCGTGACAAACTGCTACAGGGGATCGTGGCCTGGCGGGATGGCACTGCCAGCGGGAATCAGGTCGAGTACCTGGACTATTTCGTCCGTGCGGACCTGTTGGCTCGTTCGCGGGCTCGGCTGCGAGCGGTTGACCCACTCCTCGCCGAGTACCGAGCCCTGGAAGCGGAAATACCGATTCCCCGCCGGGCCCCGGGGGTTCTGGAGGAAAGCGCGCCCGATCATCCCCTGCTTCGGCGTGGCAATCATAGAGACCCCAAAGAGCCGGTACCCAGACGATTCCTGACCGCCTTGGGGGGCACACCCTACCGGGATCCGCGATTGGTACGACTGCGGCTTGCCGACGAGATCACCTCCCCAGACAATCCCCTGACGGCCCGCGTCATGGTCAATCGGATCTGGCGATACCTTTTCGGGTACGGCCTGGTGCGAACCACCGATAATTTCGGCAAGCTCGGTGAGCAGCCGACCCATCCGGAACTGCTTGACTACCTGGCGGATCGCTTTATTCGTAGCGGCTATTCCATCAAGGCGATGGTACGGCTCTTGGCCACGTCCGAAGCCTACCGAATGAGCAGTCGGGCGTCGCTCGAGGCAGAGCAGCTGGATCCTTCCAACAAGCTACACCAGCATGCCAACGTGAGGCGGCTGGACGCCGAGGAGATTCGCGACTCGATGCTGAGTATTTCCGGGAGGTTAGAGCCTTCTCTGTATGGTCCGTCCATCCCCGTCCATCACAACATTGGAAAGAGCAAGAGCAAGGGACTCAAGGAGGCCGGTCCACTGGACGGCGCCGGCCGACGCAGCATCTATCAGGAAATAAGGCGCAACTCCCACAACCCTTTCCTGGAGGTCTTTGATCTACCCAAGCCAGCCTCGACCCGCGGACAGAGGGACACCACGAACGTCCCCTCTCAGTCTTTGACCTTGCTCAATAGTCCGTTCGTGATCGGCCAGGCGGCGGAATGGGGTAAGCATCTTGCGGCGGGCGAAAGCAATTCTGTGGAGTCTCGTATCCAGCACATGTTCTTCAAGGCGTTGGGTCGCTGGCCCAGCGGGGACGAGCGCGAACGCACTGCGATCTATCTGGGCAGCCTCGTAAAGGAACACGAAACCCCTGAGCACCACATCCTAACCGACGCCAGCGTCTGGAAAGATTTGGCTCACGCGATTTTCAATCTGAAGCAATTCATCTATATTCAGTAGGGACTAGGCAGCGAAAACCTGTAGTGCTCTCCCTAGGAAGAGGTTTCCATGCCATTTGACGCGCACCATCTGCAATTCAGGCCTTACCTGAGTCGCCGAGAAATGCTGCGCAAGACCTCCACCGGTTTTGGGATGTTGGCCCTGTCTGCCCTGATGGCTGACCCGGCCTACGCGGGACTGGGGAAGTCGAGCCCAGATAGACCCCTCGCCCCCAAGAGTCCCCACTTCGCGCCCAAGGTCAAGAACGTCATTCTCTGCTACCTGGCGGGAGGCCTCTCCCAAGTCGATTCGTTCGATCCCAAGCCTCGATTGGACCGCGAAGCCGGCAAGCCGATGCCGTTCAAGACCGAGCGCACCATGTTCAACGAGGACGGTAATATCTTCCCCAGTCCCTGGAAGTTCAAGAACTACGGGGAGAGCGGAATCCCGATCAGTGATCTGTTTCCCCACATCGGTGGGATTGCGGACGAGTTGACCGTCATCCGCTCCATGACGGCCAAGTTCATGGCTCACGCGCAAGCCAACTTCTATTTCCACTGTGGGACCCAGTTCGCGGGGTTTCCCGGCATGGGCTCCTGGGTGACCTACGGCCTGGGCAGCGAGAACCAGAATCTACCCGGTTTCGTGGTCCTGGGCAGCGGCGGCATTCCTCTAGGCGGTATCAATCTATTCGGCAGCGGTTTTCTTCCCGCGGTTCATCAGGGCTCGTTCATCTATCCAGGAAGAGAGGAACCGCTCAACAACATCCGTCCCCGTGAGCCCGATCAGCGCCAGCTTGATCGGCTCGCTTTCGTCAACGAACTGGATCGAGGCTTTCTCGCTCGCACGGATCGCAACCCACAGGTCGAGGCCGCCATCAGCAACTACGAAATCGCCTATCGGATGCAGACTGAGGTTCCTGATCTGGTGGACTTGAGTACAGAAACCGAGGCGACCAAGAAACTGTATGGACTCGACTCCGAGGTCCCTGCAAAGGTCGCCTATGCACGGCAGTGTCTAGTTGCCCGACGGCTGGTGGAACGGGGGGTACGCTTCGTGGAGTTGACGATGGTCAGGGGCGATGGAGAAGGCTCAATGAGCAATCCCTGGGACCAGCACTCCAAGCTCGTCAAAGGCCACACCGCCAACGCTTTCGTGGTCGATCAGCCCGTGGCGGGGCTGGTCAAGGACTTGAAGGCGCGGGGTCTACTCGATGAAACGTTGGTC
Source organism: Acidobacteriota bacterium (assembly GCA_047514575.1). Taxonomy (GTDB): domain Bacteria; phylum Acidobacteriota; class UBA6911; order RPQK01; family JAJDTT01; genus CAUZIZ01. The sequence goes on from JAKZYH010000651.1 coordinate 4,945, forward strand.
CTCTTCACCGGTGAATTCGGGCGGACCCCTTTCGTCCAAAGTACCGACGGTCGAGACCACAACCCGTTCGGTTTCAGCCTCTGGCTAGCCGGAGGGGGTCTGAAAAAGGGCTTCATCCACGGTGCAACCGACGAATACGGCTATCGCGTCGTAGAGAACAAACAGACCATCCACGACCTCCACGCCACCATCCTTCACCTCCTGGGCCTGGACCACGAGGCCTTGACCTACCGCTTCGGAGGCCGAGATTTTCGGCTAACCGACGTCCACGGGAATTTGATCAAGGACATCCTGAGCTGAGACTTGGAAAGTCGAAGGTACAAGATACAAGGTACAAACAAGCTCCAAATCACAAGCATCAAGTTCCAAACGATCGCCCACCATCACGTTCGGCGATCCGACAGAGCCGCGAACGACTTGAGCCGCTAGCGAAATGAGCCCAGGTTCCGGCCGTCGAGGACGACGAAGAAGGGAGCGAGCTGGACAACTCTCCCCCACGGAGTGACCTTCCCCACGCAGTGACGCACAAATCCCCAGTAGCCGGAAGTTCCTTTTCTCGAATGGGGCAGCGCAGCGGGGGCGGGACCGACCTGAAATTCATTTGCAGGTTTCGATTAGGAAAGGACACAACCCATTTATTTGGGATTGTCCCGTGGGCTTGCCTGAGGGCGGTTCCGACGTTTAAAGTGGGGTTATGGTCGAAAGCATCGTAAGCCATATCAAACTAGATGGCTTCCACGTGATTGAGGGAGTCATTCCGGCCGACGAGGTCGACGGCATCAAAGAGAGCGTGCTTCGAGTTCACGTCGTCGAGGAAGACCTCAACAGACGTAGAGAACAGGAGGTTCGAGACAAGGGCCATCGCATCGGCGCTCGAGGCGTGACCGCCAGCTCGGCTCTGATCAACTCCACTCAAGACTTCGCTCCCTACCTTGCAGACGAGCGTGTTTGTGGGGTGGCGGAAGCCTTCTTCGGCCCCCACGTACGCATCTCCTCCGCCAATGGACTCGTCACCCATCCTGGCAATGAGCGCGGCTATTGGCATGCCGATTGGCCCTACAATCAGACCAATTCAGCCTGCATCCCAGCCCCTTATCCTGATGCGGTGATGCATCTCAGCACCATCTGGATGTTGACCCCTTTCAATGCCGAGACCGGCGGGACACTCCTGGTGCCCGGAAGTCATCGCTGCAGCAACAATCCCTCCGGAGACAATGGTGTCGATCGTGATGCACCCTATCCCACCGAAATCTCTTCCACCGGCGATCCGGGTAGCGTCCTGATTTACGACAGTCGCCTCTGGCATTCAGTGGCGCCAAACCGGAGCTCCCAAACACGCGTCGCCTTTACTGCCCGCTATGGCCCCTGGTGGATCAATATCAACCCCGAGATGGCAGGTACTCCCGAGAACTTGAGTATGGTGGTGGAAAAGGGAGGGAAGGCAGGCAACCTTCCCCAGATTCCCAGAGATATCTTTGAATCCCTGCCCGAGGATGTAAAACCCCTGCTCCGTCATGCGGCGGAGTGAGTCTGTGGCTAGTTCTGTCTCAAAGTGTCGAAAATGAAGACCTCGAAGCTTTTTCTCATTGTCGCCGCTGGCTTCTTGATTCTGCAGTTTCCGGGACTTGCGCCGCAGGGACATTCGCTGGTCCGGGCCGAGAATGAGCCAGACGCGGACTTTCGCCGGGTTGTCCTGCCTTTTCTGAACAAGAACTGTGTCTTTTGCCACAACGCTATGCTGGAGACGGCCGGGCTGCGGCTCGACGCCTTCGACGAGTCCGGACGAATGCGCGAAGGATCAGGGCTCTGGAAAAAGGTCCAGGAAAAACTTCTTCTCGGCGAAATGCCTCCCAAAGACCGGCCACAACCCAGTCCCGACACCGTCGCTTCGGTGCTTGAGTGGATCAAGACTCGCACCGAAGATCCTGCCCTGGTCGGACCAACCGAGCCCGGACGCGTCACCGCGCGAAGGCTCAACCGAAGCGAGTACGACAACACCATCCGTGACCTGATCGGAGTCAATCTGAAGCCGGCTGATGACTTCCCTGCGGATGATTCAGGCTATGGCTTTGACAACATCGGTGACGTTCTCTCGCTACCACCCATCCTCTTGGAAAAGTACCTGTCGGCGGCAGAGAGGATTGCCGAGGCGGCCATTGTGACTCAGCCCTCCGCCACCGCCACGCTCGTGAAATACCTGGCGTCACGAGTCGAAGGCGAAGAAAACTTCTTTCCCGATGGGGCGTATCGGGTTAGCCACTCGTTCCCCTTCGCAGGTGAGTACGAGCTCCAGATGCGTGTCATAGACCGCAGATACCGGCCAAAGGAGGGTGAACCCCCACCGCCCATGCCGGCTTCTGGCATCCTGGCCGTCTCCCTGGATGGACACCAGCTGAAGACCTTCGAGGTGGAGCCCGACAAGTACGAAAGGGGCACGTTTGACGTGACTCTGGATATAACGGCGGGCCAGCACGAAGTATTCGCCGAGCTTCTCTCTAATGGGATGGAAGGCATCTCTGAGCCGAAAGACTCCAAGGATTCGTACAAAGGGGAGCGAAAACTCTTCGTCGACGACTTTGTGCTGCTGGGACCTCTGAAGGTGACCCCCCTGCCATTGACCGAAAGCCATCGACGAATCCTGATCTGTGGCGATCCGGAGGGCGGCTATCAGGCGGAATGCGCGAGACAGATCCTATCGAGGATTCTTCGCCGCGCCTATCGGCGCCCGGTCCGGCGTGAGGAGATCGAATCGCTGTTGCAATTCGTAGAGCTGGCTGTGAGAGAAGGGGACTCGTTCGCCCAGGGGATACGGCTCGCGCTAAAGGTCATTCTGGTCTCCCCTCACTTCCTGTTCCGAATCGAGCGGGACCCAGATTCTGGAGATCCCGATCTACCGCACCAGATCAATCAACACGAGTTGGCCGTGAGGCTCTCATATTTCCTGTGGAGCAGCATGCCCGATGAGAAGCTGTTCCAGGCGGCCGAAAGCTCTAAGCTCGGTGAGCCACATCAGCTCGAAAAACAAATTCGGCGAATGCTGGCGGATCCCAAGTCGGCTGCTCTGGTGGAGAACTTCGGCGGCCAGTGGCTGCAGCTGCGCAATCTGGAATCCATCACGCCGGATCCCGATCGTTTTCCGGATTTCGACGACGAGCTTCGCGAGTCCATGCGCCGCGAAACGGAGCTGTTCTTCAAGACAATCGTAGACGAGGATCTAAGCGTCGTGGCCTTCCTGGACGCCGAGTTCAGCTTTCTGAACCGGCGCCTGGCCCTCCACTACGGCATTGAAGACGTCCAGGGAGATTGGTTTCGCAGGGTTCGGCTCGACCCGGCCCAGCGGACCGGGGTCCTGACGCAGGCAAGTGTCCTGACCGTGTCTTCCTATCCTACCCGGACCTCACCAGTGCTGCGCGGTAAGTGGCTGCTGGATAACATCTTGGGAGCTCCACCGCCGGCTCCGCCACCCGGGATTCCAGCGCTGAACGAAGAGAAGGTGGGGTTGGACGGGACCCTACGCGAACAGCTCGAACAACATCGTGCCAATCCAGGATGTGCCGTTTGCCACATCAAGATG
>JAKZYH010000652.1:0-13142 GCA_047514575.1 Acidobacteriota bacterium
GATCAGACGACCGAGACACGGCGGGCCGAACGTTATCGGAGCCTACCCCTGTCGTTCGAACTCAACCGAGGTCAAACCGACAGTCAGGCCAGGTTTCTTGCTCGGGGCAGCGGCTACGCTCTACTTCTCGCTCCGACGAAGATCATGTTGGTGATGAACCGATCTCGTCAGGCCGATCCCGAAGACACCACCGCAGCGGACAAGCCTTTTCAGCCAGTGGTGTTGGAGTTGCTCTTGGTAGGAGCCGATCCGGAGACGCAGCTCCAAGGCCTGGAGCAGCTCCCCGGGAGAAGCCACTACCTTACCGGGAATCGATCAGAGGAATGGCGGACAGACGTACCTCATTTTGCTCGGGTCAAATATCAGAGCGTCTACCCAGGAGTCGATCTCGTCGCCTACGGGAACCAAGGGAGCTTCGAGTACGATTTCGTTATTGCCCCAGAAATTGATCCCGCCATCATCGAACTCAGCTTCGAAGGGGCCGAGAGTGTTGCTCTAACCGAGCAGGGCGATCTCCTGGTTCATTTGGAGGGTGGGGTCGTCCAACAGAATCGGCCGGTTCTCTATCAGCAGACCCAGGTTGGGACCGAAGCCGTCAAAGGGAGTTGGGTAATTCGTGACTTGGGCCGAGTGGGGTTTGAAGTGGGTGAGTACAACCGCAGCAATTCCCTGACGATTGACCCAGTGCTGAGATATTCTTCCTTTTTGGGGGGAGGCCTGGATGAATCAGGCATTGCGGTGGCGGTGGACAGCTCGCGTAACACCTACTACATGGGCGTGACCTCCTCGTTGGACTTTCCTGTTTTGGGCGGCGTCAAGGACACGGTTCAACCGGAGGATATCTTTGTAACCAAGGTGAGCAGCAATGGCAAGTCTCTGGTTTACTCCACCTACCTGGGAGGGACCGGAACGGATACCATCTCTGAGATCGGTGGTCTGGCCGTCGACGACTCGGGGAGTGCCTATGCCTGTGGCATCACCAGTTCAAGCGACTTTCCCACTGAGAACCCGATTGAACTCTTCAACCAAGGTGGAACCGATGCGTTCATTATAAAACTAAGTCCCGCCGGAGATGCCCTCGAATACTCCGGCTACCTGGGAGGCGCACGAGTTGACCGCGCCCGAAGCATTGCCCTGGGACCCGGCGGCATGGCCTGCGTCGCTGGCGAGACCAATTCCCCTGATTTTCTGACCATTACTGCCCTGCAAGGTGCTCTGGCGGGGGACACAGACGCCTTCGTAACCTGCCTCAACGCGGCCGGCGACGTGTTTTTTTCAACCTATCTAGGAGGAACTGGCTTCGACGGTGCCTATGGGGTGGATGTTGACGGGATGGGAGATGTCTACGTGGTTGGCGAGACGGTCTCGATCGATTTTCCCATGATGATTCCGCTGCAAGCAGCCAATGCTGGGGGCCGCGATGTGTTTGTCGCCAAGCTGGATGGCAGTGGCGCCCCCTTGATCTATTCGACTTACCTGGGGGGGACAGGCGACGACTTCGGAAGAGCAATCGATGTGACAGCTTCGAAGCAGTTCTACCTGACTGGTGCTACCTTCTCCACCGATTTCCCCATCGTAGCACCCTTTCAGGCTGCCCTGGCGGGCGATCGGGACGCGATCGTAGCAGGCTTCGTTCCCAGTGGTTCTCTCCTCCTCTATTCCACGTACCTCGGTGGAAGCGACGCCGACAGTGGTCTTGGGATCGCGGTAGACGGTGCCGGAGAAGCCCATGTCATCGGGAGCACTTTCTCAGAGGATTTCCCGACAAAGGATCCCATCCAGGCGGAGTTGGGCGGCTTAGCAGATGCCTTCCTGACCGAATTGAGCACCTCAGGTGTGGAGTTGATCCACTCAACCTACTTCGGGGGAAGTGGCTCCGACGTAGGTCGTGGGGTGGCGGTAGATTCTCTAGATAGCGTCTACATTACGGGGTTTACCGGTTCCGAAAATATCGCAATAGTGAACGCTCTACAGCCCGCGATCGGGGGGCGGCTGGATGCTTTCTTCGCCAAGATTTCGAACATCTTCCAGTTCTTTTTTGCCCAGTTTGGGGATGGTGACGGTGTCTCCTCGACCTTGATTTTCTCCAACTCCTCATCCACCGAGGCCGCTGAGGGGACGGCGAGGATTTACGACCCCGAAGGGAATCCACTGTCGGTCGATATCAATGGAGAAATACAAAGCGGGAGTTTTCCCTTCAACATACCTCCCCTGGGTACGGTTTTCTTCGCTACCGATGGAATCGGGGACCTGAAGGTAGGGTCTGCTGAGGTGACGACGACGACCCGGGTGGGAGCCACGATCCTGTTTGCCGGTAGTTTCGGAGTGGCCGGTGTGGGAGCCGTTCGGCCTCTGACCAAATTTGTGCTGCCCCTCGAACTGGACAGTGCCATTGATCTGAACACCGGTGTGGGCCTTTCCAACCCACAGTCGACGTCTACGGATGCGACCCTGACCTTGCTCACAACCGATGGAGCACCCGTCCCCAATGGTGCTGCCATGCTGACGTTGCCAGCGAAGGGACAGATCGCTCGTTTTCCGAACGAGATCTACGCCAATCACGGCATCGATTTGTCCAGTTTCCAAGGGGGTATGATGGTCGAGGCAGACGCGCCAATCAATGGTATGGCCATCCGCTCAGAGCCGGGACACTTTGCCGTCCTGCCCGTAACCGAAGTCGACTGATTTGGCTGCCGCTTGTTTGCGACTCTGACGATTGGGATCAGTCCAGTCTTGCGATGATCTCTTCGGTCATTTGGGTGGTGGTGGCCGCTCCCCCGAGATCAGGGGTAACAACCTTTCCCGCGGCTGTCACCGCAAACAGAGCTCGCTCGATTCTGTCTGCATCTTGGTTCAGATCCAGGTGGCGTAGCATCATCAAAGCCGAAAGGATTGCCGCTATCGGATTCGCGCAGTTTTTCCCGGCGATATCGGGTGCGCTTCCATGCACGGACTCAAAGACCGCACAGCGCTTTCCGAGGTTGGCTCCGGGCACCAAACCCAATCCGCCGACGAGTCCCGCACAGAGATCTGAGATGATGTCTCCATACATGTTGGTCAAAAGGAGCAGCTCGAATCTCTCCGGTCTCATGGTGAGCTGCATTGCCAGATTGTCGACGATGATCTCCTCGTATTCGATTTCCGGAAAACCCTTGGCAACTGCACGACAGGTCTCGAGAAAGAGTCCGTCGCTCACCTTCAGGATATTGGCCTTGTGAGCGGCTGAGACCTTGTGTCTCCCCTTCTTCTTGGCGTATTCAAAGGCAAATCGGGCGATTCGCTTGGAGGCCCGCTCGGTGATCACTTTGAGGCTTTGGGTGACTCCGATAGCAACGGTGTGTTCAATTCCCGAGTAAAGGTCTTCGGTGTTCTCGCGGACGACGACCAGGTCCACCTGGGAAAAGGGGGAATCAACGCCTGGAACGTTCTTGACGGGCCGGAGGTTGGCATAAAGGTCCATCTCCTTCCGAAGACCAACATTCGCACTCGAAAATCCCTCAGCAACAGCGGTGGTAAGAGGCCCTTTCAGGGCGATCTTGTTCTTCTTGATCGAGGCGATTACCTGATCTGGTAACGGCCGCCCATAATCGGAAATCGCTTCACTGCCGGCTGTCTTCACGTCCCAGTCGATTGTGAGTCCAGCACCCTCCAGCACCCGCACGGCGGCGCCGATAACCTCGGGACCAATTCCATCCCCGTAGATCAGTGTGACTTTCCTTGACACAGGTTGATTCTAACAAACCGCTGGGTTTGCCAGTTGGCTGGACTGGAGCTGGATCATTCAGGAAGAGGCTTTTGGGTTTCAGGTCGGTCCCGCCCCAGGATTCCTGGCCCCATTCGGGAAAGAAACTTCGCGTCCGGGCGTGGCGGTGGCTTCCAAGCCGCCGTATTCCTTCCGTCGAGCCTTTGGCTCGAAAAACGGCGGCCTGGAGGCCACCCCCACGGTTCTTGCACAATCGCCTGCAGGATTCCCTATCCAACTCTAGATCAATGGTTTACCTACCTTCTCCGTCCAAAGCAGTAAATCAAGTTTCAGGTTAGCCTCGCCCACAAGAGGAGCTAGCCGCATTCGAGAAAGAGATTCTTCCGGAAGACTGGTAGCATCGGGAGGAGAGGAGCGCTCACAGTTTTCAACTTTTCGATCGATGTCAATCCCAACGGGATTGCCACCTTTGGATTTCATCCTTGGAAGGGATGCGTACGGCCGGACACAGGAACCCCAAGAAACCCACGATTGAGGACACGGGAATCGTGCTGTTGTCCGGCTCTCTCCTCGGAACCTGTCCTCAGGTTGCTAGCAGGTCAAGTCGTTCGCGGCTCTGTTTATCGCCATCGTTGGGGATGATGGTCGAATCCTCTCTCCGGTTATTGTCCCAGAGGCTCGACCCTCACCGGACAGACCTTCAGTTCTGCTGTCTCCGTAATCGGATCGTAACCCGACCCGGTTAGGACGTTGATGGGGACATCGTTGAAGCTGAAGCTGGAAAAGACAGTGCCTCGGGGCGACTTTCGTGTCGATTTGATCTTGATTCTAATAGAGCCCCGGCGGCTCGACAGCTGGCACCAGTCTCCATCTCTGAGACTCCACTCGATCAGATCATCCGGGTGTACCTCCAAAGATTCCTCGGGCAGCAGATAATCGATGCCGCGAGCTCGGCCCGTCTGGGTGCGAGTATGGTAGGCCTGTAGGCGCCGGCCGGTGGTCAGCCAGACAGGAAACTCGCCGTCGACGGTTTCGGCCGGATCGCGGTAGTTCAATACAGAGAACAATCCGCGTCCGTTGAGGAACTCGTCCCGATGCAGGATGGGCGTACCGGGATGTCCTCTGTAGGGCACGGGCCAATGGTACTTACCGGTTGCCACCAGATCCCAGTCCAAACCAGCGTAGATCGGGGAAACGCTGCAGAGCTCGTTGAAGACCTCGCTTGCGCTGTCGTAGTCAAACCCGTCTAACCCCATGCGCTGGGCCAGTCGGCTGATCACCCACCAATCGGGTCTGGCCTCTCCCTGGGGGGAAACGGCCGCACGAACTCGCTGGACTCTTCGCTCGGTGTTGGTAAAAGAGCCGTCGGTTTCGCCCCAGGAGGTCGCGGGCAGCACCACATCGGCTAGTTCCGCCGTTTCCGTCAGGAAGATGTCGATTACCACCAGATGGTCCAGGCTCCTCAAGGCGTGCTCACCATGGGTTCGGTCGGGATCCGAGACCAGCGTGTTTTCTCCGTTGATCAGCATCGCGCGGATCTGATCTCCGGCCGTTTCAAGGGCCCTCACCTTGGTAATACCCTTGTCTAGATCGATCTCCCGTCCGTAAAGCTTGGCGAACTTCGCCTGGTGGGAAGGTTCGGTGACTGCCTGAAATCCTGGGTAGTTGTTGGGCAACGCACCGGCATCGCCGGCGCCCTGAATATTGTTCTGGCCCCGCATGGGGTTGATTCCGGTACCTTCGCGACCCAGGTTCCCGGTCATCAGGGCCAGGTTACAAAGGCTCTTGACGTTGTCCACTCCACAGATGTGTTCGGTAATTCCGAGTGTGTAGTAGATAGCCCCTCGGTCCGCCTTTCCGTACAGCAGGGCCGCTGCCTCGATATCTTCCTCGGGCAGTCCGGTGATTGTCGCCGCCCATGAAGGTGGAAAATCCTTCACATGCTCAAGAAACTGCGCGGAGCCCGTGGTGCGGTCTTCGACGAACTCACTATCGAGCAGCCCCTCGCGGCCGATAACGTGCGCCATCGCCATCAGCAGCGCAACGTCAGAACCCACCCGCAGAGGCAGGTAGACGTCGGCGAGCTCGGCCAGTTGAATTCTTCGGGGATCGGCAACGATCATTTTTGCCCCCCGATCAAGGGCTCTTTTCAATCGGGTAGCCGCGACCGGGTGGCACTCGGTCATGTTGGTGCCGATGCAGAAAATGACATCTGGCTTTTCCATGTCGGCCAGGGGATTCGACATGGCGCCGCGACCGATGGTGGCTGCCAGACCGGCAACCGTGGGGGCGTGTCAAGCACGGCTGCAGTTGTCGATGTAGTTGCTGCCGTATCCCACCCGAATGAGCTTTTGCATCATGTAGTTGGCTTCGCTGGGCGTGCGGCCGGAGGCGATGCCGTAGATGCTGTGTCGGCCGTACTGGGTCTCCGCCTGCTGGAAACCCTGGGCGGCCCGGTCCAGCGCCTCGTTCCAGCTGGTGGGCTGAAGCTGCCCATCGGTGTCCCGCACAAGAGGCTTGCTCAGGCGATCAGGGTGCTGGACGAAGTCGTAGGCGAACTGTCCTTTGATGCATAAGGCTCCCTCATTGGCCGGCCCGTCCATCGCCGGTTGAATGCCGATGAGGCGATCATCCTTGCTTAGCAGGTCGACCGAACAGCCGACCCCACAGTAGGGGCAGATCGAACGGGTCTTTTGAATGCCTGATGCGGCCAGTGTCATGGTGCTGATTCCTTTTCACGAGGGGTGCTCTCTTCCATAATAGTCAGCGCCTTGCGATCGGCAAGAGCACCGGTAGGGCAGGTCTGAACACACTGCCCGCAAAAGGTGCAAGCTGAGTCTCTAAGAGTTCCATTGAATTCAGTCGTGATTCGAGTGTGGAAGCCACGGTTCATGATGCTAATGGCGTAGTCACCTTCGCGTTCAGCGCACACCCGGACACAGCGATTGCAGGAAATACAGAGATCGTAGTCCCGCAGGATGAAAGGGTTGTCATCCTCGAGAAAAGTCGCGCCTGATTGCTCCCCTGAGAAGCGTCCCGTTCGTGCCTTGTACTTTTCTACCAGCTGATGGAGTTCCTGGGAAGCATAGCCGCGCAGGGGGTGAACCTCGACCTCCCGGTTCTCGGACACGACCATCTCCAGCAAGATCTTTCGTAGAGCCTCCACTGTCTCGGTTCTGGTCCCTACTACCATGCCCTCGGTCGCCTGGGTGGTACAAGAAGCTACCGGGTTCCGGATACCCTCTACCTCGACCACACAGAGGCGACAGCTGCCGAATGCCTTCAATCGGGGATCGTAGCAGAGAGTGGGGATTTCCTGGCCCTGCCGAGAGGCAATCTCGTAGAGGGTTTCTCCCTCGGTGAAGGAGACTTTGTGGCCGTCTATTTCGACCGTCGGCAGAGAGCTGCCGGCATCCTTGTTCATACGGTCTCTTTTTGCCGTTCGATGTGTTCTACGATCTGATCTGGGAAGTATCTCATCAGGCTCTCGGTGATCAGGGGTGCGGCCATCCCCAGGCCGCAAGCGCTAATGGACTTCATGGTGCGACCCAGGTCTGCAACCTCGTCCATCCAAGTGTTCGGATCCGTTGGTCCATGGAAGCCCCCGAGTCGCTCACTCAAACGCTGGGTTCCAATTCGACAAGGGAAACATTTACCACACGATTCCTCCGCGAAAAACTCCATGGCTTGGTGTGCCACCTGGACCATGTCGCGGGTGTCGTCGAATACCATGATGCCGCCAGCTCCGAGGAAGGATCCCTTACTTCGAATTCCCGGTTCGTCTAGGGTGACGTCCAGATCATCTCCGGCAAGAAAACCGCCTGAGAGTCCGGCCATTGTGACGGCCTGAATAGAGCGCCCGGGAGCAGGTCCACCGGCCCAGTCATACAGCAGGGTACTCAACGGCAAGCCGAGGGGAACCTCATAGTTGCCTGGCTTTTGAATGTCGCCCGAGAGGCTGATGACCTTGGTACCAGACTGCCCCTTCTGTCCCAAGCCCTGATACCAGTCTGGTCCACGGCGTAGGATCTGGGGCACGGAGACCAGTGTCTCGACGTTGTTGACGGCCGTGGGCAGATCCTCAAAGCCATGGGTTACAGGGTAGGGCGGACGATTGCGCGGGTAGGGATGTTTTCCTTCGAGGCTGTTCAACAGTGAGGTCTCCTCCCCGCAAATATAGGCTCCCGCACCGCGGCGCAAATAGATGTGAAACGAGAATCCGCCCCCTTGTATCTGGTCTCCCAGAAGATGCGCCTCCTCTGCCTCAAGGAGAGCCCTGGAGAGCGTACGGGCAGTCTCTGGGTATTCATAGCGTAGATAGATGAATCCGCGGCTGGCGCCTGTGGCATAGCCGGCGATCAGCATCCCTTCGATCACTGCATGCGGATCGTAGTCCATGATGGCCCGGTCTTTGAAGCAGCCAGGCTCACCTTCGTCGGCATTGCAGACGATGGTCTTGGGGGCGCCCGGTGCATCCGCTACCGCCTGCCATTTACGCCCAGTGGGGAAGCCGGCACCTCCTCGCCCAGCCAGTCCACTGTCGTGGATCTGAGCGAGCACCTGAGAAGGAGTCATTTCGTTCAAGGCGCGAAGCAGCCCCTCGTAACCTCCGGTGGAGCGGTAACCTGCCAGGATTTGTCTTTCGGGCTCGCGGATAGCCGCGAAAACGCATTCCTCGGATCCCCCCGGATTAGCCACGGGCATCGGGGTGGGCTGCTGTCGCAGGCTGTCTGCGGTAAGGCCAACCAGAACCTGATTCCCTTGGATGACCGGGATTGGATCATCGCAGAGTCCCGCACAGGGCATGGGAGTTGCTCCCTGCAAGCCCTCTAGTAGTCGGTCGGCACCCTGATACTTGCAGATGGGGCCGGTACAGACTCGAGGGAGGCTCTGGCCCGGCTCGGAGCGTGAAAAGTGGTGATAAAAGGTAATGGTGCCCCAAAGGTCGGCTAGAGGAATCTTGAGTCCTTTCGAAACGGCTCTTATCGCTGCTGAGGAAAGATAGCCGTCCCGATCATGAAATGCGTGCAGCAGGGGAAGTAGAGGAGCTGGCTCATCCAGCCAATGCTCGACGAGTTTCTCGTCGCGGGGGTTGACCATCGCCAGAATGTTAACACGAAATCTCTTCCCCGGACCGGGGCGGCCCCCAACCGGCCGAGGACTTCGGAGACAACTTCCGGGGACCTGTCGCGGTTGCCGCCACTGCTTGACAAGCGTGTTGGGCCGTCTAGAATGAGTCTGCGTTCGGTTGCCCGATCAGGGGATCTTTTTTCTACCCATTGGAGTAGAGCAACGCAGTGACCGAATTATCCTCATCTGTTTCCAGGCGTGGCTTCCTTAAATCCGGGGCAGCTCTAACGGTTACCGGCTTCGGTTTTGACCTGTCCCGGGCCTCCGCACAGGTCAGGGAGCTGAAGATAGCTCGCACCACGCAGACGCGCAGCGTCTGCCCCTACTGCGCGGTGGGCTGCAGTGTCGTAATCCACACGCTGGGGGATAAGTCCAAGAACGTGAAGCCGACGGTGGTTCACGTCGAGGGTGACCCCGACAGTCCTATCAATCGCGGCACTCTCTGTTCCAAGGGAATCTCGCTGAAGCAGTTCATCGTGAACGAACGTCGTCTTACCCGGCCGCTTCACCGGGCCCCCGGTGCCAGGGAATGGAAGGTCATTCCCTGGGATGAGGCGATTGATCGAATGGCCCGCCTCATCAAGGACACTCGGGACGAGGGCTTCGAGGCACAGGACCCAGAGGGAAGGACCGTCAACAGGCTCTCCAACCTGGCCCTGATCGGCGGTTGTACCGACACCAACGAGATCAACTACCTGCTGGGTAAACTCCGTTTCGGTCTCGGAATTCAGGCTTACGAAAATCAGGCCCGGCTTTGACACGGTCCCACGGTGGCCAGTCTGGCCGCCACCTTTGGCCGCGGAGCCATGACCAACGGTTGGACCGATGTTGCCAACGCTGACGTGGTCCTGGTCATGGGTGGGAATCCGGCTGAGAACCATCCGGTAGGCTTCCGCTTCGCCATAGAGGCCAAGAAGAACCGCAAGGCCAAACTGGTCTGCATCGATCCTCGCTTCAACCGGACGGCAGCTGTTTCGGACTATTACGCCCAAATCCGTGCCGGAAGCGATATCGCCTTTCTGGGCGGCCTGATTCGGTATTCTCTAGAGCAAGGTCTGTACCATGAAGACTACGTGCGCTTACACACCAATGCTCCCTTTCTGGTCCGCGAAGACTTCGGCTTTGCCGATGGACTCTTCAGTGGCTGGGACGCCCAGAAAGAGAGCTATGACAAGTCGACCTGGCAGTACCAGCTGGATTCTCGGGGGTATGCCAAGACCGATCCCAAGCTGGAGCATCCGAACAGTGTGTTTCAACTGATGAAGACACACTACTCCCGTTACACTCCCGAGAAGGTAGCGTCGATCTGCGGCTGCACCGTTGAGGAGTTTCTGGGCGCAGCTGAGATCATCTGTTCCAGTGGCAAAGCAGACCGCAGAGGCACGATACTCTACGCGCTAGGCTGGACTCAGCACAGCCACTCGGTCCAGCTCATCCATACCGCTGCCATGCTGCAGCTACTTCTGGGAAACATCGGCGTGCCAGGGGGAGGTCTCAACGCCCAGCGAGGCCATTCGAACATCCAGGGTGCCACCGATTTGGGTGCCTGGAACATGCTACCTGGATACCTGAAGGTTCCGAAGGCCTCTCAGACCTCGCTGCGGAAATATAACCAAGAAAACTCGCCCCGTCCGCTGCGTCCGGACGCAATGAACTATTGGTCCAATACCTCGAAGTTCATGGTCAGTCTTTTGAAGGCCTATTACGGCGCCGCTGCTACCAGGACCAATGACTTTGGCTACCACAACCTGCCCAAGATCGGACCGGATGACAATCACAGCTGGGGCCATATCTTCGACAAGATGTACGCGGGCAAGGTTGAGGGGCTGATCTCATTTGGCATGAATCCAGTGGCAGGAGGCCCCAATACGGGAAAGATGCTTTCGGCGCTGGCCAAGCTGAAATGGCTCATCGTGTCGGAGTGCTTTGATACCGAGACCTCGTCCTTCTGGAAGGCCAGCCAGTTGGCTGAAGAGTACTATTCTTCCAAGTTGGATCCGGAAGATATCAATACCGAGGTACTGCTGCTTCCGGCTGGGTGCTTTGCCGAGAAGGATGGAACCTTCGTCAATTCCTCCCGCTGGCTTCAGTGGAAGGAAGCCGCCCTGGATCCACCGGGCGAGGCCAAGCGGGACGAGGAGATCATTGCCAGGGTTTTCCTGCGGCTGAGGGAACTCTATCGCACCGAGGGGGGCACCTGCCCCGAGCCACTGCTCGACATGACCTGGGACTATTCCAATCAGATCTCCCCTTCATTGGTAGAGGTGGCCAAGGAGATCAGTGGAGGGTATGTCGACAGTGGAAAGCAGGTTGACGGATTCGGTCAGCTCAAGAGCGACGGCTCCACTCTCTGTGGCAATTGGCTCTATTCGGGATCCTTCACCGAGGCCGGCAATCTGATGGCACGTCGGAGTGGGCAAGACCCCAGCGGGTTGGGATTCCATCATGAATGGGCCTGGAGCTGGCCCGCCAATCGCAGAGTCCTGTACAACCGGGCTTCAGCCGATGAAAAAGGGCAGCCCTGGGATCCCACTCGGGCTGGCATCAGATGGGACGGAAAGAGCTGGAAAGGAGATGTTCCCGATTACAAGAGTGATGCCTCCCCCGACTCGTTCGGATCCTTCATCATGCTGCGAGAGGGGGCAGCCAAGCTGTTTGCCCCTGATTTCGTCGAAGGCCCATTTCCGGAACACTACGAGCCGGTCGAATCGCCCGTCGACAATCCCATGCACCCTAAGGTCAGTCGGAACCCGGCTGCTCTCATTTACAAAAGCGACTTGGACACACTGGGATCACGCGAGCAGTTTCCCTTTGTGGCGATTACCTTTCGGTTGACTGAGCACTTTCACTACTGGACCAAGAACATCGATGCCACGTCCCAACTTCAGCCGAGTTTCTTCGTCGAGTTACCGCAGGCACTTGCCGACGAGAAAAGCATCGCCAACGGAGATCTGGTCCGGGTTACTTCGGCGAGAGGTGCCGTGGAAGGTCGAGCTCTCGTTACCCGTAGGCTGAAGGGCCTCACGGTCGAGGGCAAGACGGTTTATCAGATCGGAGTCCCTATCCATTGGGGTTTTCTGGGTAAGGTCACCGGCCCGCTGGTCAACAACCTCAGTCCCTCAGTCATGGATCCGAACTCGGGAACGCCGGAATACAAAGGTTTCCTCGTGAACTTAGAGAAGGTGTGAGCCGTTGAGCGCTTCCCAGATCGTCGCCAAGTTAATCGATACGACCACCTGCATCGGCTGCAAGGCTTGCGAAGTAGCTTGCCAGGAATGGAATGATCACGAATTCACTCTGAGTGATCTTCCAGGAACCTATCAAACCAAGCCCGATCTGGATCACGAGTTCTGGAACCTGATCAAGTTCAATGAAGAGGAGCGAGACGGTCAGATCTCGTGGTTCATGTCCAAGTATCAATGTATGCACTGCGTCGATCCCGGCTGCCTCGCTGCCTGTCCCGCTCCCGGTGCCATCTTCGTCAGAGACAATGGCATCGTGGATTTTGACCACGATATCTGTATTGGCTGCGGCTACTGCATTACGGGCTGTCCCTTCGATGTGCCGCGACTCAGTCCCAAGACGGGAAAAGTGTACAAGTGCACGCTCTGCTCCGATCGTACCTCGGTCGGGCTAGAGCCGGCCTGCATCAAAGTATGCCCCACGAATTGCCTGACCTTCGGGAGTAGGGAAGATCTCCTGTCCAAGGCCGAGAGTCGCGTAGAGACGCTGCGAAGTGACGGCATCGAACAGGCAGGGGTCTATAATCCAGCAGGCGTCGGCGGGACCAACGTGCTCTATGTCCTGGCCCAGGCCGACCGAGTCGAGGCCTACGGTCTCCCCAGAGACCCCCGAATTCCCTGGACAGTTGCGCTCTGGAAAGGACCGCTGAAGTGGTTGGGAAACGCTGCCCTGATCGGAGCCTTGTTGGGAACCTTCTTCCACTATCTGCGCTACGGTCCCAAAGAGGAGTCTGATGCCGAAGAGTGATCCGAAGAGGATCGAGCGCTTCAGTTTCTTCGAGCGAGCTGTTCATTGGATGGCGGCACTGAGCTTCGTCTATGCAGCCTTGACGGGACTCGCCCTGTGGTCTCATCGGCTCTACTGGCTGTCTTCGGTTTTTGGAGGAGGCGTCACCGTGCGTGCCTGGCATCCCTGGGGGGGAATTATCTGGTTCTTCCGGTAAATGGGGAGGTCAAGTGGCCAGGTCCTCATGGATGAAGTAGAGGTTGAGCTTGAAGTAGTCCATGTCTCTGAAACCATAGGCTCGTCTTTTGAGGACCTTAATCTTGTTGTTGAGTCCTTCGAG
>JAKZYH010000653.1:0-6676 GCA_047514575.1 Acidobacteriota bacterium
GGTACTACCAGATGGTCCACCATGATCTGTGGGACTACGATCTGCCGGCACAGCCTGTCTTGCTGACCCTCAGCCGGGATGGTAAGAAGATTCCGGCCGTCGCCCAGGTGACCAAGATGGGCATGGTTTTTCTGCTCGACCGTCGCACGGGTACTCCTCTGTTTCCGATCGAGGAACGACCCGTTCCCCAGTCCTCGGACCACTTTACCTGGCCCACCCAGACCTTCCCGACGAAGCCTCCTCCGCTCGCGCGACACAACCTGACCCGGGACGAAATCGGCCAGGTTACGCCCGAGCATCACCGCTTTTGCCTGGAGCTTTGGGACTCCATGCACTACGAGGGGATCTACACCCCCAGATCCGGGCCCACCTTAATGTTTCCGGGCAGCCTAGGTGGGGCCAACTGGTCGGGAGCCTCCTTCGACCCCCGCACCAACTACTTGTACGTCAACATCAACGAGTTGGGAAACGCTCGGGGACGCGGCCGGCGCTTCTGGGACGACAACAAGTGGCCCTGTCAGGAACCTCCTTGGGGCACTCTAAACGCTGTCGATCTGTCCGCTGGAGAAATCGTGTGGAAGGTCCCGCTGGGCGTGGTGGATGAACTGATCCAACAAGGTATTCCCAAAACAGGAGTTCCCAATCTGGGTGGGTCCATCGTGACGGCCGGGGGACTGGTCTTCATCGGAGGAACTAACGACCGCCGCTTCCGCGCCTTCGATTCGGCCTCCGGCAGAGAGCTTTGGGAGGTACAGCTAGAAGCCAACGCCCACGCTACTCCCATGACCTTTCAAGGCAAGACAAACGGAAAGCAGTACGTGGTAATAGCGGTAGGAGGAGGGAACGTCTTCAGCGACCTGACTTCCGACGAGCTGATTGCGTACTCGCTGCCCTGATGGCATCGGCTTCGACCTTCGCTTGGCCGAATCAGCTCGAAGCGTAGGTAAGGAAGCCCGCCACCGCCGCCTGGAAAGCCCCGGGCTCGTCGGCCGCTATCGAGTGGGCGCTATGTGGGAAAATCTTCAGATGGGCTCGGGGGATGCTCTCGGCCAGGAGAGCAGCCTGTGTGGGAGGGCAGATCCAATCGTGGGCCCCAGCCAGGACCAGAGTGGGACAGGAGATCTTGAGCAATTCATCGACGAAGTCAAACGTCCGCAGAAATCCGCTGAAGCCTAGATTGAGCTGCTCGTGGTTGCGAATGCCTCGGGCCCAGCTGGACTCGAACTTCTCCGGGTCGAACCGGATCGAGTACAGAGGTCCCATAGCCCAGTAGTACTCTTTCAGTTGCTCTTCGGACTCGAAGCTTCCGTCCCAAAGCCACTGGCAAACGCGAATCTGCTCTGGAGTTCCTCTTTCCTCAAGGGCACGTCGGGCCTCCTCTATAAAACGAAAGCTGGGAGCAGTCGCTACCAGGATCAGATTGGAGACCCGATCCGGATAGCGAACTGCGTAGCCCTGAGCGACGATCCCACCGTAGGATGACCCTAGCACGGAGATGCGCTGTAGTCCGAGATATTGGCGGAAGGCCTCTAGATCTTCGATATTGTTCTCGAGTGTCCAGGTGCTGGCTGCGCCGCGCTGGCTGCGTCCAGAACCCCGGTGATCGAGGAACACCAGTTGAGCAACATCTCGAAGCCCCGCCACCTGAGTCTTGAAACTGGAATGTTCTCCACCTGGTCCACCGTGAAGGAGAAACAGGACGGGGCGCTCCCTCATTGCCGCGGATTCGGGCACCAAACCCATTCCGTCCACGTCGAAATAGAGCTCAGTGTCCCTTACCTTCGCCCGCATACCACACTTCCTGATCGGGAGGACTGGAAAGAGGTCAATGCTTGACTGAATCCTGACGCAGTTGAAGACCCTGACGGGCAGCGTCAGATGTTCCGAAGACGGCGTCGATGGTCGCCCGGTACTTTTCGTTGATCTTGTACAGCCCACGATCTCTGACCTGCTGTTCGGTCAGTTGCTCATAGCCGTACTGGCCAGCGTCAGTCAGGCTGTAGTTCTCAAAGCCGTTGACCTCATTGGGACTGAAGTACTTTACCTCACACTGTCGCAGCCGGAACTCCCAGGTCCACCGGTCTGAAGCATCGGCTTTCACGGACTCAGACTGGTTGCGCATAATGCTCGGGTCTCGCCACAGCTCCCATACAGAGGCGAGTGAACCATCAGGATGTCGAAAGTAAACCCCGCTCCTGGGATCGACGTAGGCCCAACCGCCATCGACATAGATTTCGGAGGTAATATGGCCGCCGATCGTGTGCATCACGATGCGTCCCGGAATACCCGCGATCTCACACAGTCCGACGTAGAGCCGACCGAGGCATTCGCAGAGCTGTTCGCCCTTGTTGATCAGCTGCTCCTCGGTCCCTCCGTACACATAGTCGGCGGAACCTCGTGTATCCCAGGATTCCTTCTTGTACAGATCACGGCAAAATCGCATCAATGCCAGAGCCTTCGCAGTCGCGGTCTGGCTAGCAGCAGTCCGGTTCTGCACAACCGCTTCCAAAACGGGTCGAGAACCCGCTTGGTACCGGACCTTGAGTGGGGTGAAACGGCTATAGAGAAACTCTGCGGTCTGGGGACAAAGGATGACCTGCTGGCGACGGAGTTGGAACTCGACGTTCTCCCCGTAATTGATCTCCAACTGATCGTAGTTCAGCTGATAGGCCCGCTTCCTGAGATCCCCGACAATCTGCCCCAGTGCACGTCGTCCCGTGTATTTCGCGAGTCCCTCCCAGGTAGTCACCGCCCTCCCCGGTGTCCACATGTCCGAGTCCGAGCCCGGACCGGGAGGACTATTCTCGGCGGAAAGGCCGGATCCAAAGAGAAACAGAAAACCCAGAATCAAAATCTGGTTGCACATAATTCAGCCAATCAAATCGTTGGACCTGTTCACACAGTAGAGGCGGATAGTCTCATATTCAGGCGAGTTGAGAAAGGGACAGGCGAGTTGAGAAAGGGACAGGCTGTTTCTGATCACGAAAAGGACAGAGCCGAGAAGGGGACAGACTGATTCTCCTCGGGGGAAAAGGACAGAGCCGAGAAAGGGACAGAGCCGAGAAAGGGACAGACTGGTTCTCCTCGGGGGGACCAGGCAACGAAAAAGGGACAAGAAGAGTGACAACTAGACGGGAAATATCCTCTGTCCCTCTGGCTAGTCACAGTGCCGCTGTAGGTTTGTCCGTGGACGGGGGAAAAGAGAGGCTACGCACTCGGTCCCCGTAGTTTTCGTTCCGTACTGCGAACCAGAAGGCGAATGAGGGTGGGCCTTGGCGGAATGCACCTGGTTGAGTTGACTCAATGCTCGAGCGAGTCGACGTCTGCAACCAGGACTGCGGCCATCGCCCGGCAGGACCCCGGCTTCGCTTATCCCCGGCTCCCATTCTATCCCTGGAGCCGCCCAGCTGAAATGGCCACGCTTTCGCGCTGGGGATCTTCGATGCTCTCCTGAGAATCCTTCAGACCTGAGCCGGGCGTGGCCTTGCCCGAAGCATCCTGCATCTCGACCTGGACCGATCCCACAGCCGAAGTAGAGTAGCTCCCTGTCTAGAGTAGCTTCCTATCTAAGGAATCCAGAACGAACACCGGCTCGTCAGGACTCTTCCCTACGGTTATACTACGACCTCGCCAATCGCTGAAACATCACAGGAGCAAGTGAAGATGGTCAAGAAGTCGCTCAGCTGTCCAGCGTTTGTCCTGCTCATCCTCTGGTTCATCGTACCCTCCTGGGGAGCCAAGCCCCTACTCTACATCCAGCTCCCCACCAGTCAGCACCAGCTGTTCCTGGACGATTACCTGATTGGCGCTCTCTACAGGGTGGAGCGCAGAATAAATCCTCCGGCGAAATATGGAAGGAATCCGTTGATTCTAGCCGACAAACCCTGGGAAGAGGGTCCGGGTCCCTACTGGAATACGGGTACGCAGAAGGTGCTTCAGATCCGTGGCGCTCCCTGCTGGGACCCCGAGGAGCAGGTCTGGAAGCTGTGGTACTTTACTGCACACAAGACGGCCTATGCCCGCTCCGCAGATGGACTTAATTGGGAGAAACCCATCCTGGGCAAGCGGGAATACCAGGGCTCGAGGGAAAATAATCTGGTGCTGGTCCAGGGCGATCCCGAGGCCTTTGTCCAGCACGTCCTACTGGATCCTGACGCCACTCCCGAGCGGCGCTACAAGGGGTTGATCGGCGCCAGGAACCGTAAACCGGTGATCTCCGCCGATGGCTACGTCTTCACCAAATTGGACGTCCCTCCCATCCCCAGTCAGGACGAGTCCCACCTGACCTATGACGAGGTGCGGAAGCAGTTCATCGCCACTGTCAAGCACCGGGGCCCCTTCGGACGCTCGGTCTTCCTTTCGCTGAGCACGGATTTCGAGAAATGGACGGATCCTGAACTGATCTTTCACGCCGATGCCTACGACCAGTTGCTGGGAGAGAAGCGGGTCCGCGAACACCTAGCCAATCCTCGCCTCCGCACGTTGACCATAAACCAACCCGAGCACTACAACGCCGAGATCTACAACATGCCCGTTTTCCCTTATGAGGGAATCTACATCGGACTGCCTAACCACTTCGAGGCCAGCGGTCTCGCCCCCAACCGAAATCAGGAGGGAGTGAACTCTGTAAAGCTCGCTACCAGCCGCGACCTGAGAAGGTGGGTCAAGGTGGGAAATCGTGAGTCCTTCATTCCGGTCTCGGAGATCCGGGAGGGCGCCATCGACACAGGACAGGTGTGGGCGGGCTCACGCCCGCAGATTCATGGAGACGAGCTTTGGTTCTACTACACCGGTTACAATCACCGCTTCGAGACCAAGGACCCCTATCGCGCGGGCATTTACCTGGCGAAGTTAAAGCGAGACCGCTTCGCCTCCTTCGGTTCGGATGAAAAAGGAGGATTCGTGGAGACCCGTGCCATCCGCTTCGACGGCAGCCGTCTCTTCGTGAATGCCGACGCTAGCGAGGGAGAGGTCAGGGTCGAGGTGGTCGATCAAAGAGGGCGCAAGGTCCTTGAAGGCTGGACTCGGGACGAGTCCAACCCGATCCGGCGAGATCACGTGAGAGTCGAGGCAAAGTGGCGAGGCCAGAAGGACCTGAGCTCCTTCCACGGAGAGTCGATCCGCTTCCGATTTCGCCTTTACAACGCCCGGATCTTCTCCTTCTGGATGGAGTAATCTGAACAGTCCGTCCAGAATCTACGCAGTCGAAGCGGAGATCCGAAATCATCACCCTCAAGAGAATGGGAGTGGAATGAAAGTATTTGTTTTCGCCCTTCTGTCAGCGCTGGTTTTTCCCGGGCATGCCAGGGCCTTTGAGCAGCCGGAGCGCACCAGAACCCTAGAAACGAAAGATGGAATTCGCTTTGGATTGTGGTCGAAAAGGCTTGCTCAACCATCACCGACCATGATCGTCTTCGATCCCGGCACTCCGGAGCGCCTTGGAGATCCGTATTATCAGCGACGCTATCAAGTCCTAGTCGACAACGGCTATCTCTGCGTCTCGGTCGACTTCCCATGTCAGGGACGGGATGAGCGCCCTGGTGAGCCAAAGAACCTGGACTGTTGGCGCCACCGAGTCGAACATGGTCAGGGGACTTTCAATGCCGATCTAAACGCCAGGACCAGTAAGGTGCTGGACCATCTCATCGAGCAGGGCTACACCGATGCAGGAAGGATAGTGGTCGGCGGCAGTTCCGCCGGAGGCTTCCTGGCCCTGCACTACGCTGCCCACGATCCTCGGATAAGGGGTGGGGCGGTGGTCGTCCCAGTTACAGATCTGGCCGCTCTGCAGGAGTTTCAAGGGATACGGCAGCACCCGGCCGTCCGAGCCCTGGCCCTGACCGAGCAGGCTGACAAGCTGGCCGACCGGTCGATCTGGGTGCTGATGGGGGATCGAGACGCACGGGTGGGAACGGAGTCGGCAATCCAATTCGCCCGAGCGGTCTGGAAGGTTTCGGCCGAGAGGGATTCGAGGACAGGTGTGGAACTTCACGTCGTGCCGGAACCGGGAGGGCACACCCATCCCCCCGGAGCGCACCAACAGGCGGCCGAGTGGGTTCTCAAGCTCAATCGGTGATGAGTACTTGCCACAGTCCCGACGAGGGGTGGACTGATCTGAAGCCTGGACGTAGCTCTGGTCTCCAGGCCCAAGTGTTTCTCCTCCGATCCGTCGACTGGAGGCAAACGGAGACTTCGAACACTGGAACGTAAAAACTGCGACGTATGTGGCGAGCGCGACGGGTCGAGTTCGCGAAGCGTCGACCAACGCCATACTTGGCCATACTGGAGGAGGAGCGACAAAGGAATCGTCCTCCCGCCTTGATCATGCCTCGCAAGCTCCATCTACATACGTTTGCGTTATTTACGTTCCAGTATACTAAGAGATCCCCGCTACGCCCAACCTGCCTCAAGATTTGTGGATCGGGTTCAGGACCCGGAAAGATACGCCTTTCCGATCTTGGCAGCAACGGTGCCTATAGCGTAGTAGCCGACCGAAATCTCACCGACGTGCGTCAGCAAGTCATAGGCTCGCCAACGATCCCAGCCGTATTCCTCTTCCATCCACAATATTAGCCACGCGTAGGCCTGGGCGATAGAGCGTTCCATGGGACAGCCACTGGCCACTGTCATGATCTCCTCCGCCGACTCGATTCGTGGACCTGGAACAGTCTGTCCC
>JAKZYH010000654.1:0-4071 GCA_047514575.1 Acidobacteriota bacterium
GAACTGCTCTGGTTGGGATTCGGGTTGCAAAGGATCAACCTATAAGACAGCGTGCCAATATACAAGTGTTCAAGACTGGTTCTGGGCCGCCCTCGGGGAAAAAGCCCGAGCTCGTTCGAAGGGATCCACGAACGGTGGTTCGGTTCCAGGTTTCAAGTTGCAGGTTGCAGGTTTCGGACGGAGCTTTTCTGGAGAGGTTTCTTCAGGCTGCCTTCGTCCAGGAGACCGCTTGAGGCTGTGCCTGCTACTCAATCACTGCCTTCTGCTCGGAAAGTGTACAGGTCCGCGTTCTGGAGATAGATCTCCAGTCGAATCACCTGGCCCGCGAGCGAGCTCAACTGGCGATTTTTCCATCGCATCTGGTGCGACACGCTGTCCGCAGTGAAAGGCACACAATCCGAGTAGTCGAGCCCTGCCAGAACCTTTCGGCTGGCGTCTGACACCCTCACCTTCAATTCTCCCGAGTGGGCGTCGGCATTGAGTCGCAGTTCGCCTCCGGGCCAGAGTAGCTTGCGGGTCACGACGACACCGCCATGTTGGGGCCCCCGCAGGGAAACGAAGCCCTCTTTACGAACCTTGGCCAGACCGATGCCCCCTTGCCGCCAGCGTCCCCGCTCCTCGTTCTCTCTACTGCCATGGGGACCGTCCCAGCCGGTATAGTAGAGCCACCACTCGTCCCCCACCTCGATCCACCCCGGGCCGGCGAAGATGAGACCGCTGTCCCAGCTCTCCTCGGGCCCGAGTGGGATCAACCGCGGCCGGGTCAGAAGACGGTCGAATCGGGTCCCGCTTCGGCTCCAGGCCAGCTCGATGTGGATGTCGGTATTCCATTTGAAGGATTGGACGAAACCCCAGAAGATACCGGCGTGATAGCTGGCACTCATTCCATAGAAGAAGTTGAAGCTCTCCCGATTGTCCAACTCGTCGGGGATCAGGATGTTGCGAGGTTCATCACCCCACTGGGTCCAGAGTTCCCGACTCCTCATCATGGCGATGCGGCGAGAGGCACCCACGTCCAGGACGTCGCCTCGCCGGGTCCGGTAGATGTGCTTGGCCCGGCAAAACAAGGAAAACTCTTCGCTGCGGGGATCGTAGACGATGCAGTTGGAGGTGTCGCTGTGCATGGTAGCGATCGTCGTGTGGCTGCTCCGATCCCACTCGATCCCGTCGTGGGATCCCATCAAGTGCATCCCCCCTCGTCCGTGATATTGCATCACGTAGCGGAAACCGCGTCGAAAGCGGGGCGGAATGTCGAGAATCTGGGGTGCGGCGGCACGATCTCCCTCCAGACCTCGCCAGACCAGATTGTTCTCCCGACTGCCATCCACCTCGATGAGCCCTAATCGAGGCTGCCTCCACTCGATCCCGTCGGGGGAGTCAGCGTAGCCGATAGCCGTGGTGAAGAGACGAGTTCCCGGCTTGGATTCGGACAACGGGATGTTGTCCTGATACCACATCCGAAAGAGTCCTGATTCGGGATCCCTCAGGACCGACACGTAGCTGGGTCCCCCTCGAGGCTTTCCGGCAGCCACCCTTCCACCCCATCGAAGCAGTGGATTTCCCGGGTGCTTCCGGGGCGGGTGAAACTGCCGCAGCACCATCTCCGGAGACTCTCGCGCATACTTGAGAGCGAAGCGGTTGTCGACGAGGTAGTCATCGATCAGAAACTGTGGCGTAGTGCGGATGCTAACCGGCTCCACGGGTAGATCGGTCCCGGCGGCCAGCATGAGACCGCCTACCAGGATGAGGATCAGGATCGGTGTTGAACTACTTCCCATTTTGCTATGGTGGATCAACTTAACACAGTAGGCTACCGAGTTGGTGCTCGTATAGAACCCACTCGAAGCAAGAAGCCCAATCATCTGATCTGACTTGAGTAGAAGGAGAAAAGGTGGACGCCAACACTCCTGGAACCCGTCAGCCCATCAAGTTTCGAGGCACGGCTTCCTGTTGCTGCCAGATGTAGGCGTTTCAGGCGAGACTTACTCCCCGTCTCTTCGAGATATCTCAGCTACATACGAGGTCAAGTCAATTGGCCTTGAGCCGAGGAGAGATAGGCACTCGATTCCTGAGCCACCGCCGCGGATCAATCTCTCTTCCCGAACGATCTGTTGCCTTGATCAGGTGAAAGGGATCGGAGGTCTCGATCATCCACTCCTCCAGGCTTGCTGCAAGTTGACGCTTCACCTCCTGAGCGTCTGAGCGATCTGCGAGGTTTTCCATCTCGTAGGGATCGTTTAGCAGGTCGTATAGCTCCTCGCCATAGTGAACGTAGCGCATGTACTTCCATAGACGGGTCCGAACCATGCGAATTGGGACCCTCCAGGACTGCTTGCCGTAGTATTCACCAAAGACGGTATCCTGCCAGCCAGACTCCTCAACTGTTTGTCCTTCCAACAACGGTCGAAGAGAGCGGCCGTCGATGTCGCCAGGCGGATCAATCCCGGCCAGGTCGCAGAGTGTCGGAAGCAGGTCTATCGAGCTAACAAGAGCGTCGCTCTCGCCCGCCAGGATCTGGTCGGGCCAGGAAATCACCAGCGGCACACGAATCAACTCCTCGTACATTGCAGGGCCTTTGTAGGGCAGGCCGTGGGCACCACCCAGGTCGCCATGTTCAGACGTGAACACGATCAGCGAGCGGGGCGAATACTCATCGACTAGATCAACCACTCGGCCCACATCGGCGTCCACCTCAGTAGTCAACTGGTGATAGAAGCGCACGTAGCGCCTCCACTGGTCGTCGGTGTAGCCAATAAACGGCACCCCCTGGTCGGCTTCCAGGAAGTGGCGTTGCGGAAAGGGTTTAGTCGAGAGGTCATCGTGCAGGCTGATCGGCAACTGGGCCTCGATATCCTCCCGGACCTGAGTCTGGGGCTGGTTTATAAGGTAGATATCGTGTGGATTGGTCCAGCTGATGATCAGCAAGAGCGGCTTCTTTTCCGCTAGCTGTCGGCGCTCTTGAAAGAACTCGGCAGCGTCCAGGCTAAGCTCGGGATCGGCTGTAACGCGAAAGGTTTCAAAGCCATGCTCGCTGGGACTATGGCCTAGATGCCATTTGCCGAAATAGGCAGTCTGGTATCCGGCCTTGGCAAACACCGACCCCAAACCGGGAATCGAGGGATCAAGTGACGCCGACAACCCCGCCAAAGGGGGGCCAACGTTGCCCACCACACCGGTCCGGTGGGGAAAGCGACCAGTCAGGATTGCAGCTCGGGTGGGTGAGCATTGGGGCGTTGGCACAAAGCTGTGTGTAAACATGAAGCCGGTGCTGGCAAGGAGATCGATCGCAGGGGTTTCGGCTCCGGGTGTACCCAAAGCGCTCAGCTCGTCGTAGCGGTGCTGATCCGTCATTAGCAAAATGACATCCGGATGCCTCGCAAACGTGCTTGAGGTTCCAACTAGAGCCGCCAGTAAGAAGAGGATGAAGCTCTGCATAAAACTGATAAACTCACTGCGTGCGAGCGTCGAATCAGCGAGTTGCCTGGTCTCAGTTATTCGTAATCTGCCCCAGCTGAATGTTCTCAGTCAATGTTAGTTCTCGGAGGCTTGAAGTACAAGACCGAGGCGCAACGTCTGGTTACCCCAATCCGCTTCGCGCCTGCACGAACCTGCTATCATGTAGGCATGGCAAACCAATTGACTATTCGCGGTGTGTCAGACGAACTTGATCAACATCTGAAGATCTTGGGACGGGAGAAGGGGAAGAGTATCAACGCCGTCGTCATTGAGATTCTTGAGGCTGCGCTAGGTGTGGACGAGCGCAGACGACGATTGGACCGCTACGCAACCTGGACACAAGAAGATCTGAAGGAATTTGAAAAGCACCTCGAGCAGCAGCGAGTCATCGATGAAGAGATCTGGCGTTGAGCCGGCTCGTGTTGGATACTTCCGCCTTCTTTCATCTCCGAGCGGGCCACAGGGAGGTCCTGGAGTCTGTGGCCGCCGCAGAAATCATCTTTTTCCCAGTCACGGCGCTGGGTGAGCTGGAGGCAGGGTTCCAGCTGGGAGGGAGGGTCCACGAGAATCGGGTCGCGTTAGCGGATTTCCTGGCCGAGCCCTTCGTGTCCGTGG
>JAKZYH010000655.1:0-14312 GCA_047514575.1 Acidobacteriota bacterium
TCCCCTGCCGTCATTGCCCCGCCTTCGACCTTCCAACTGGCGGGGCTCCCGTCCAGCTGGGTGAACCTGGAGAGGTCGCGACCGTCAAAAAGCACGACCGCATCGCCGGGCGGGCTGCCATCTGTTCCGGGGTCCAGCCGAAATCCGACCTTCGAGCCCTCCTCTGATCGCCAAGTTCGAAGGCGGCTATCATGGCAGCCATGACATCGTCGAAGTGAGCGTGGCTCCGCCACTCGACCAGGCTGGCCCTGTCGACGCTCCACACTTGGAGGATAGGCAATGAAGACAACAATTCCAGCTGCGTCGGTGGCATCCCTGCTCTTCTCCCTGGCTTCGGCAGCCCCGTCAGCAGAGGAACCTCTGGACATCGGCTCCCGGCTGGAGCTGTTCGTGGACGACTACCTCATCGAGCAGCTGTCCGGTTTGAAGCTGAAACTGCACACTCCCCGCTCGGCCGGGAAGGCCATGGTCTTCGACCGGGCCTGGGAAGGGAACACCAGTTTTTTTGTCACCGTTCTCAAGGACGACGACCGTTTCCGGATGTACTATCGCGGCAGCAACTCCCCCGAATACGTAGAGCCGTCAATGCTGAAGCCGGGCGAGAAGGTGGGCGAGGATCACCCCCATGTCACCGCCTATGCTGAGAGTCGAGATGGGATCCATTGGCAGAAGCCCTCTCTGGGACTGTACGAGTTCAAGGGATCCAGGGACAACAGCATCGTCTGGATGGACAAGCCGGGTGGGCCCGCGATTACGGGTGCCATGGGTGTCTTCAAGGACGGGAATCCCAACGCCCTTCCTTCACAGCGTTACAAGGCCCTCGGCGGACTTGGCTATCCCCTGGTGGCCCTGGTATCGCCGGACGGGCTCCGCTGGACCGAGCTTCAAGGACAGAAGTCGCTGATCGAAGTGGGACTCCATCGCAACGCCTTCGACTCTCTGGACGTCGCTTTTTGGGACTCTCATAGGCAGCGCTACGCCCTCTTCTTTCGCGACACCAACCGGGGCCTCCACCCCAAGTCAAAAGGCCCTGACCCCGGAGCCCGCCCCGCTGACAACTATGGAAACCGGAGCTTCAAGTTCGCCACTTCGAAGGATTTCATTCATTGGAGCTTGCCTCGTTGGGTTGATTTCGGAGGAGCCCCTACGGAGCACCTCTACAGCAACGGCGCCCAGCCCTACTACCGGGCTCCCCACGTCTACCTGGCTTTCCCGAAACGATTTCAGCCCTGGCGGAAGTTCCACCCAAGCACGCGTTCTCCCGGGGCCTCGGACGCGGTCTTCCTCAGCAGCAGAGACGGGCTCCATTGGGATCGGCAATTCATGGAGGCCTTCATCCGGCCGGGAAGGGATGAGCGTAACTGGACCAACCGCAACAACCTGGTTTCAGTCGGAGTGCATCCCACTGCTTCTGATGAGATCTCCCTCTATGTGCTTCGCAACTACAAGTTTTCTACCTGTCATCTGGAGCGGATGGTGTTGAGGACCGACGGGTTCGTCTCGGTTCGGGCCAGGTCGCCCGGAGGCGAGCTGGTCACGAAGCCTGTCATCTTCCAGGGGGACAACCTGGTCCTCAACTTTGCCACCTCGGCAGCAGGCAGTATTCGTGTGGAGATCCAGGATGCCGATGGCAACGCACTTCCCGGATTTGCGCTGGAAGACTCACCCCTGATCTTCGGGGATGAGATCGAGCATACGGTACGGTGGGAGCGTAGGCATGCCAAGTCCACTTCTGATAAGCCACTGGCCCGAATTGCAGGGAAGCCCATCCGGCTTCGCTTCGTGATAAAGGATGCCGATCTCTACTCGCTGAGGTTCCAATAGAAACAGGGCGATCCGGAGGCTGATGGTCTTGCCCAATGGAGACGGCGCCGACAACGCCATGAGCCGGGCAGCGGGATCGACTTGACCGTACCCTCTGAGAGCCCGCGTCTCCGCAGCTAAGCCCACATCCGCTTCCTTTATCCACTGCCGGACCGGCTCAGCGAGCTGTTTGAGCGACTCTGCGACGAGGGGGCCGAGAGTCTTAATCGTGAAATCCTCAACGTAGACCTGGCTACGCCTGCGGTTTCGCTCAATCGGTCGCGGCCAAATCTGGTGCAAATCTGAGCGCCAACCCTGCGAAGTTATTCTTTCTTTGAACGAACCCTTAGATCAACTCTGTGAGGGGTTGCCCGGTGGTATCATTGATGGAATTGGCGATCTTGACGGGGCGTCCTATGGGAGTCATGTACTCCTTGTGCCAGTCGATTCCAAAGGCCTTGTAGAGGGTGGCAAACACGTCCCCCATGGAGACCTGCCTTTCGGCCACGTAAGCGCCCCTTTCGTCACTGGCGCCTACCACCTGGCCTCCTCGGATGCCGCCCCCTCCCAAGACCAGAGACCAGCACTGGGGCCAGTGGTCGCGCCCGCCCGCCGTATTGATATAGGCCGTCCGGCCGAACTCACCCATCGCAATGACCACCGTCGATTCCAGGAGTCCTCGCTGCTCCAGGTCGTCCAGCAGAGCGGGAAGCGACCAGTCCAAGCCGGGAACCAGCGTTTCCTTGTGCCTGTGGTCGTTGTCGGTGTGGGTATCCCACCCATTTAGGTTATGGCCTGCCGCCGTCACGAAGCGGCTGCCCGCCTCGACCAGCCGCCGTGCCAGCAGCAGGCTCTGGCCAAAACTGGTGCGCCCGTATGCCTCTTTCGTCTTTTCCGACTCGCGAGAGAGGTCGAAGGCTTCTCTGACCTGGGGTGTCAGGACCATGTTCAGGGCTTGTGCCCGGAAGCTGTCCATTCTGGACTGTTCGGCCCAGTTCATTCTGTGGCGGTAAATACCGTCCATCAAGCTCAGAAGAGATCTCCGCTCTTCCAGGCGGCTCATCGACAGGGTTTTGGGGAGACTCAGATCGGCGATCTCAAAATCATCCTGGCTGGGATCCGCGAGCACCTCCATCGGATTGTACTCGGCGCCCAGAAACGCCGCCTTGACATATTCGCGTCGGGCGTCCTCTTTCCAGCCCGGTACGATGACATGGCCTGGCACCTGACTGCGGCGCTTCGTTTCCTTGGTGATGATCGACCCCAGGCTGGGAAACTTCATGGCCGGCGATGGCCGGTGCCCCGTGAAGGCGTAATAGGTCCCCTCCCCGTGGTTGTTTTCCTCTGTGTGCATGGAGCGGATAATGGAGAGCTTATCCATCCTCCTGGCGACCCGGGGCAGCAACTCGGAAATCTGAATGCCGGGGACGTTGGTGGAGATGGGCTCGAAATTGCTGTTGGGTTTGGGATCCCACATGTCGATGTGACTGGGCCCGCCCTCCAGCCAGATCAGGATGCAGGCTTGAGCCTTGGCATTCTTGTCGACGTCCGTCCCCCGGGATATCAGGGCGTTTCTGGCTGCTAGATACTGGCTCAGGCTTATCCCTAGAAGGCTCAGAGATCCGGCCCGAATAAAATGGCGGCGCCTCATGAGGGCTTCGGTGCAAGTCAGGCATCCTGCTTTTCTCATCGCCAATCTCACTCTCCGTCCTTTTTTATGAAAGTGGCCCTCTGTCTGCGAACGTCATTTTCGGCTCGAACTTGTTGTGGATGGACCACCATGACCGGAAATCGCCTGGCCAGAATCCGTGGCCCCGGTTTCCCAGCAACCATGGGTCGGGCATGGACTCGAACAAAATGTGGCAGCCGAGTCGGAGCCGCCTCCGAGTGGGCCACCAGGACCAGAGTCGTCACCTCTCTTTCGCTCCGATGATGGGCCGATGACATCAGCAGACTCTCCTTCCCGGGAGGGGGTCGGTAGTAGACGCCAAGCAGCCATTTCCGGGCCCAGGCAGCCTGACTCCCGGGCAGGAGTTCTACGCCCGGAGGCAGGTCGTCAACGCCAATGGCAATCTGGCCCTCGAAGCCTTCCTCTTTCTCATGGATGACCACAAACTCCTTGGCCTGCCCCGGCACCAGATTGATGCGGTCCGTGGATTCAACCAAACGCCGGCCCTTTCCCACACCCAGACTCACCTCGATCCGGCCCACGTGTGGAATCTGCGGTCGCACCAGCACTCGATAGATAAAGGCCGACCCACCGTAGCGAGATGTCAAGTCACGAATTTGTAGGGAGTAGCTGCCGTCACGCTCAAAGGTATAAATGGTTTTTCGTTGGACGGTCTTGCTGACGTCGATGCCGTTGCCGCCGTACTCTTTGTAGATATTCGTACAGATCTCCCGCCCCTCCGAGTCCAGAAGCTTCAGCCAGGGATTGAATTGGGGAGGCTTCGCCTGAGGGGTCTCGATCTCAAATGCCAACCTCTCCCCTGCCTTCGCCGTGAAGCGGAAATGGTCCAAATCTCCCGGCCGTCCTATGGTCCCCTCGATCAGTGTCGGGATTCTGAACGTTTGACCGTGGCCTGACGGGTCATTCGGCTCCTCCTCTCGCTGCGAACGGAGGATCATGGAAGGGTCGGAAGGATTCCAGCTCGACTCGGCAGGGCCGCCGTCAAGGCTCGCGCCGGTGGTGACGCTCTCCGGCAAACGGACGGTCCTTGCCCAAAGCTCCTGAAGCCGCTCAGGTCTGATCTCGCGGGCAAAGCTGCCGGCTTGTCTCATTTGTCCTGTATTCCTCTCCAGCCAGTCGGCTGGGTCTGGATGTGCGGCCTGTCCGAATGCAGGCCCAGGACCGCCGGAACCGATGGGGCCGGCAGCGGGGACGATCCGGAGCTGATACCCAGAGTCAGGGCTGCCTTCGCCCAGGAAAGACGTCACCGAAACGAAATACTGCCCTTTCCTATCAAAGCGGTGGCTGAGTCTGGGGAAGAATTTGAATTGGCCCGACCGTGAGACTTTTCGACGCCTGAATCGGTGGTAGGGTTCAAACGATAAAGTGGGGCCGTCAACGATGAGCGGGGTGAGCCGCTGAGGATCGAACCAGCTCCCCGACGGCTCGTACAGCGCTATCTCCGCTTCGGTGCTGTAGTCGACAAAAAGGCGGAATTCGGAAAAAACTCGAAAGAGTAGTTCTTGACCTTCCGATGCCTGAAATGAATAGAAGTCCAGGTCCCCGTTTTTCTCGATCTTGCCGTTGACCACCACCCCCACTCTCAGGGCCTGGGCACCCCCTGGCCCGTCGTTTCCACTGTCGCTCTCAAAGACCGTCGGCTCGGCAACGACCTGCAGTGCAAGCACACTGGAAACCCCCCTTGGGGTGACCAAACGGAAGCCGTGAAGTCCCAAAGCAGCCTCGCTGGCGTCAACTTCCAGGACGGCCCGAGAGTCCAAGTCCGTATTCGCGGTGGCGTAACCTCCCGACTTTTCTTTGAGGGAAGGCAGTTGAACCCTCTCCACCTGTCTGACGCTGGCGCTGAGATCGTCGCACTCAAACGAAACCCCGTAGGCTCCCTCCAACGCCCGACCCCGCACCTCGACTTCGAATGTGGCCCCTCTCTGTCCACCCAGCGGAAAAACGGAAATCAACTCGGGTTCTACGGTGCTCGGCGCTGCAGCCGAGAAGGTCGCTGAGCAGGCTATGAAACTCACACAAAGGATCAACTGGACCTTTGGACGAGCCAGGAGCACATGGGACTTAGGCGGTTTTCTTGATGCCACAGACAGACTCTCGGACACAGAACTGCCGCTAGTGTAACAGATATACATACGGATGCATCACAGCCGAAGCGGCCGCAAAGCCACCGGCTCCGGTCGGAATCTGCAGTCTATTGATCCTGTTGGAACATTTCGGATAGGCTTAGCCTATCAAATCTTCAATCGCTCTCAGGACAACCGAAGAC
The DNA here is from genome assembly GCA_047514575.1 of Acidobacteriota bacterium. Taxonomy (GTDB): domain Bacteria; phylum Acidobacteriota; class UBA6911; order RPQK01; family JAJDTT01; genus CAUZIZ01. Next base: position 5,763 of record JAKZYH010000655.1, read on the forward strand.
TTCCGTCCTTGCAAGAATGACACCATAAGGAGGACCCAACATGAGCAAACCTTCGATTAGCCGGCGTTCTTTCCTCTCCCGCTCCGCTGGAGTGGGAGCGGGCCTGGCCCTGGCTGGCTTCCCTGCCCCTGTCAGAGGCCGCGACCTCAATAACCGTATCAATGTGGGAATCGTAGGCCCGGGAGGCCGTGGGACCAGCCTCATGAAGGAGTTTTTTCAGCACAATCAGCAGTTCAACGCCCACCTCACGGCAGTCTGCGATCTCTGGAACTACCGACGGGACAAGGCGGTCGCACTGGTCAAGGAGAAGGGTGGACAAGCTCCCAAGGTCTACCGTCACCACGAAGAGATCCTGGCTGACAACGACCTGGATGCCCTGTTCATCGCCACTCCTGACCACGCCCATGCTCAGATTCTCAAGCTGGCGGCAGATGCTGGCAAGGACGCCTACTGCGAGAAGCCCATGTCCAATGTGCTGGAGGAAGCCAACGCCGCCCTGGCCGCGGTGAGGAAGGCCAGGACCATCGTCCAGATTGGGACCCAGAGGCGGGCCTGGCCCAAGTATCGTCAGGCCGCCAAGATGATCGCCGACGGCATCATCGGCGACGTGGTCAAGCTGGAAATCCAGTGGAACACCTACAGCCCCTATCGCTGGGCCAGGAAAGACAAGGATCTGTCCTGGATCAAGGAGAGCGAACTGGACTGGAACACCTGGCTCATGGGCAAGTCGCACCGCCCCTTCGATCCCCGTATCTTCCGTTGCTTTCGGCTCTTCAAGGACTTCTCCAGCGGCATCATCGACCAGTGGATGACTCATGGAATCGATGTTGCCCATATGCTGGGCAGTTTGTCGACCCCGGTCAGCGCCGTGGCCCACGGAGGGATCTACCAGTGGAAAGACTGGAGGGAGAATCCAGACACGCTCGAAACATCTCTCGAATACGAAAAGCACGGCAAGAAGCTTCTGGCCGTCTATGCCACCAACCTGATCAACAGCTACGGTAAGAACACACGGGCACACGGCACGCTCGGGAGCTTCCAGGCCGGAGGGGGAACCCGTAGGGACGGCTCCCAGGAGTCCAAAGCGGATCCTGATAAGGACTGGCACTTCACGGGCAAGGGTGTGGAGGCCGAAGGCAAAGTGGGGGACATGGTCGATATCCCAGCTGCCCCGGGAACCACGAGTCATGTGGCCAACTGGCTGGATGCGGTGCGGAAGAGAGATTCCAAGAAACTCTACTGCCCCGTCGACGCCGGCTACAGTCACTCCATCGCGTGCATCATGTCTACTGACGCCTACTGGAGCGGGAGACGCATGACCTTCGATCCGGTGAAGAGAACGATCCAGGCAGGCTGAGCGAATACTAGAGGGGCGCTCTGCCGAGGGAACGCCAATCTTCGAATTCATAGCTGTTAGCAAGTGTTGAGTCCCGGTCTGCAAGAAGCGGGGGCTTTCCTTAGCCTTGGGGCTTTCGTCTCTCTCGTCTGCTGTTCAGGTCTTCTTTTTCAGACCTCATGCCTGGCGCCATCGCCACTGGGTGGTGGACCGCCTTCTGCGAGAGAATCTCTTGGGAGAGAATCACGGCTACAGCCGCTTTCCGGACTTTTGTTTCGCCGCTCCTCCCCGAACTTGAAAAGGTAGGGAAAGCGGCTCCAACGATCGGGCCGCCCCGAGTCCCCGGTCGGCGACGGAAGCGGAGGGGACAGGCTGGAGCGAATTCGAGACCAAAGCCTTGAGAGAAGGGATGAACACTCTCCAGGTCACCGTGCGCGGGACGCCCAGCAGGGTAAACGAGCCGCTTCTGGAAGAAGTTCGAGTCTCTGTCAAGTACTAGCAGGATATGTGGTGAACTGGCTTTGAAGCCCTTCTGTCCTACCGAGAGAAAGACGGAGTAGTCATGCGCGTGTTTCAGCCATTCCTTATGGAACGCTGGCTGAACTGGAGTCAGTAGTGACGGCCAGCACCCGCATGATAGCGGGAGCTGAAACTTCTACTCATAGCGGACTGCAACTTCCGTCAAGACGGGATAGTCCGCTCCGCTCTGGGAGCGGAATAAAGCCTTGTACTGGAGCCAGTCGTTCCCTTCCCGAATTTCTCTGAGCAGCTCCTTTGGCTTCGTGTAGAAACTGTCCGATCCGTCGGGTCCGAGCCAGGACGAGGCTTCTAGCCCCTCCTCGGAGTCGCTACTGCGAACCTGAAACAGCAGCTGTGTTCCTGGGGGCACCTCTGCCTTCCAGCTCAGGTCCCTGAATCGCTGACCTCCAGGGGCCGAGATCGGCGAGGACACGTACTCTTCCTCAAACTTCCGGGTGTACAGATTGCCCGGATCTGTCAGCTGCGAATGGTGTGGTCCGAAAGTGGGTAGATGGGTCCGCCGCTCAGCGGACAAACCGTCAGCACTACCCCAATAGATGTAGGACTCTATGTCATGATTTGCATCTTTGATGTGGTTGTGAACCACAAGGTCCAGATACCCATCCTGGTTCAGCTCCAGAATCTGAAGTCCACTGGAGGATTCGGCCGGTAGGGCCGTCCGATTCGACTTGCCAAAACGGCGTTGGCCATTTCCCCAATAGATAAGAACCGGCAAGGTCCGCGTGTGATTGGACAGATAACTCACCAGAACCAGATCCAGATTGCCATCGTGATTGAGATCGGCAATGGCCATTTCAGGGGTATGAAAACTCTCCAACTCCTGTGTCTGATCACGCTGGAATCCACCAGGACCACCCCAGTGAATGGTGGTGCGCGTGTCGTAACTTCGGGTTTCCGGGATCTGCCGGCCGGCAAAGACCAGATCCAACCAGCCGTCGGCATCCAGGTCTGCCACCTCGATGCTCGCCGCCGGCGTCTGAAGCGTCGTACTCTTCTCGAGCCCTGAAGGACTACCCCAGAGGAGCTGGGTTCGGTTGGCCGAAGCGTCCGGAAAAACTGCGTCCAGGTATCCGTCTTTGTTCAAGTCAGCCACACTGTGAGTCAAAGAGGTCTTGAGTTTCAACTCGAGCCGCTTTTCCTCCTGCCGCTGAAAACCCTGAGGTCCTCCAAATAGGATCGTCGACCGAGCCTGCCCCTTGTCCTGGTGGGAGAAGAGCAGGTCCAAGTAGCCATCCCGGTTGAAATCGGCCGCACTGCTGTTATAGGAAGCCGAGACTTCCAGCTCTTGACGACGGCCGGCGTTGTACCCGTCAGGTCCGCCCCAGTACAAATAAGCGGGACCGCTATTGCAGATGAGCGCATCCACCCAGCCATCGTCGTTGAGGTCGGCGGTGGTGGATCCGTACGCTCCTACGCTGGGCAGGGTCGTCGTGGCGGCCACGGAGTAGTAGTGGTGTGGGTTTCCCCAGTAGATGAGGCTGTCAGCCCCTTTGCTTCTCCCACTGGTCTGATTCATCAGGAGGACGTCCGCCTTCTGGTCTCGATTGAAGTCGCCGGTTGTTACGCTCACGGCTCCGAAGCCTGCAAGGTCGCTGCGCAAGTAAGAAGCATAACCGGTAGCGCTCCCCCAGTAGATGTAGGACGGAACGTCGGCCGTCTCGGCATCCCCGGAGTTGGCAAACACCAGATCGACGTACCCGTCGGCGTTCAGGTCGGCGGCGTCCACACCCCGGGCCCGCAATGTGGGCAGGGTCGTAGAAGGTGCTTCGGAGAAACCTTCCTGGGAGGCGTAATAGATGGACGAGCCCGCTGCGTCCTCGTTAGCAAAGGCAAGATCCAACAGGCCGTCGCCGTTCAAGTCCTGAATGGCACACTCCTGAGCCGCTCCTGCATTCAGCGTCTTCTTTCGCTTCACGTCGATCTGCTTGCCGTCACCCGGGAAAATCCAGCTGTGGGCTCCCCCGCTCGTGATCACCAAATCGGGCTGGCCGTCACGGTTCAGGTCTCCCGAGGCAAGACTGGTTGCCCCTTGGACCGAAAAGCGCTGTATCTCTTCTGAGGAAAAGCCGTCAGACCCTCCCCAATAGATGACGCAGCTCTGCTCTTGCTCGCTGTTGTTGATGAAACCGATGTCCGGCCAGCCGTCATGATTCCAGTCGTCGATCACGACATCGCGGGCTCCAAACGTGGGGAGGGGAGTTTGATTGAGCTCCAGGAAGCCCTCCGGATGGCCCCAGTAAACGTAGGAAGGGTACCGATCCCGCTCGCTCTCGCGCAGTCCCCGGCCTCCCTCCAGGCCTTGGTTGGCGAAGACGAGATCTGGGAAGCCGTCCTTGTTGAGATCGGCAGCCGCTACCCCGCTGGCCCAGAGCGTAGGGAGCTCTGTTCTTCGGTGGGGTCGGTAGCCGTCCGGCCCTCCCTGATAGATATAGGCGGTCCGGCGGCCGGGATAGTTGTGGATGTAATTGGTGAACACGATTTCGGGGTGGCCATCGTTGGTGAGATCGGTCACCAACGACCGACCTCCCCCGAAGGCGGGTAGACTGGTGATGCCGGGACTCCCCTGGGACAACCACCTGACCAGGGCCAGGCGAGGCTGCAGCTCAGGGAAGGGGGGCAGCAGTGAGTCGAATCCGCGTGCTGTTCCCCAATAGATCAGTGCCTCTGGGTTTTCGATGACGTCGTGGCTGCTGGTAAAAAGAAGATCCGGGTAACTATCTCGGTTCAGGTCCCAGCGGTTGATGACCTGAATCCGCCCCGAATGGGATACATACAGGTTTTGTCCGCTGTTGCCGGCTTGGCCGCGACGGAAATCTTCGAAGGTGGCATGACGTACCCAGGTCCCTGAGTCGGATCGTTCCGTCTCAGGCGAGCCCTGTTGACTACCCCCGAGGCCTGCGTTGAGGCTCACTCCCAAACAGAGGAGGAAACCTGCTATCTGCTGGATGAGGTCACAGCGCTTGCTTATCTTCATTGTTCCAGCCGCCACCGATCACACGCTTGGTCCACGCTTCTTTTCAAACCAGGCGAACTCGTGCCCCTTCCAGGAAGAAGCGCCCACATCCAGGTCCCCATCCCCATCGAGGTCCGCCAGCGTCACGTCGTAGGCCAACTGCAGCTTGCCGGCTCAGTCGGGGACGCGGAAGCCAAAGAATCTTTTCAAGGAATCGTTTCAACTCCCATGGCGGAACTGAAACGAGTACAGCTTGGCGTTCCGAATGTGGATTCGCAGCTGAATGGGTTGGCCGGCCAACGCTCCCAGGTCGGTCTTGCCGCGCCAACTCATGCGATGCCTGCCGGTTGTTCTCACCGGATCCGACTCAGCCAGGGTAAACCCGGCAATCGGTTCCTGGTCCGAGCCCAGGATCCCCACTTTCACCTCGGGTTGACCCGCTCCGGCATTGTTCCAGGCTGCTTTCATGTTGAGCGCAAGTTCGTTTCCCTCGAAAGAGAAGAGGTGGGTCACCAGCTCTCCCGGGAGCAACTTGCCTCCGTCCACTGAGACGAACGCATCCTCCGGCAGGGTGGCCAGACCGGCCGCGTGAATAGCCTCCTTTCCCTTCTTGTACAGGGCTTCTGGTCCCCTCCAGTTCCCCCCTTCATAGTAGATCCACACCTTTCCCTGGTGGACCATGGGAGCCAGGACATAGAGAGTCGTCTCATCGAAATCGCCATGGTCGCCCGGGCGAACGAAGGGTTCCCGATAGTTTCTCTCGTAGTGTATGCCGTCACGGCTGACCACCAACTCGGGGTAGTGCAAGGTGTTGGTGGTGCGAAAATTCCAGAGCAGACCGATGTATATTCCGTGGTAGGTGATGGTGGGCATGGAGTAAAACTCGGTGTCGGGGAAGTCTTTCTCGTCTGGAATGAGGATCGTCTGATCCAGGCTCCACTGGATCATATCCGGGCTCTCGGCACGCCCGATCACTCTCTTCCCCAGCCGGCAGCGGCGGTGGAGACAGCTTTCCATGTGGACCGCGTAGACCTCTCGGATGGGGTCCCAGCCCATGAAGACGGTGGGGCCCCAGCGGCCGTTCTTGGGTGAGGTGTCCACCACGGGGTTGTTCTCATAGGGAGTCCACTCGAACCCGTCTGGCGAATAGAACAGATCCAGCTGCATGCCGGGACTGGTGGTCGTACCTGTCTTCCCGATCGCCTTGTAACGCTTGGAGGGATCGGTTTCGTGATGGTCTTTGAACAGAGGGACCAGGCTCTCGTTGGGGACAATGTTGTTTTCCTTGGAGCCGTTGAATTCGACCCGTCCCAGATTCGGCTTTTCCCAGTCGATCCCATCACGGGAAACGGCGTAGCAGGTGAGCCACTCATCGTCGGTCAGATCGTAGCTGTAGGGAACCTCGACCATGCTCCGGACGGTCCTGTCGCCCACCCAGTTGTAGGTCGTCATCTCACCCCCCTTCTTGGCGAAGTACCGCTTGGTGGTCCGGTACCACATCCTGAAGATGCCCTGGTCCTCGTCGTAAATGACCCGCGAGGGACCGGTCAGCGCTCCCTCCCAGGGTTGGTCGGCCCTGAGGACGGGGCCTTCCGGGTGCTTTTCGGCCGGATTCAGGACCTGACGAGCGTTCCTGAGACTCTGAATGATGTAGCTGTCGATGAACAGCTGTCGCTGGGTGCCGATCTTGAGGAGCGACGATGGACCGTCCCCTGCCGACAGCAGGGGCGTGGCCGTGAAGTAAGCGGCGAGAAGAGAAACTGCAAAGACCAAACGCCTGTTCGTGCCTAGATTCTTCATCATTTCAAAAGGGCTCCCTTCTTACGAGACTCGGCTTTTCCCAGAACAGGACCTTCGTACCTGTCTGGCGTCCTTCGAGGCCTGAAGTGGACGGTCAATCCCAACGGGATTGTCATTTCAACCCCCAATAACCCGCTAAACACGTACGGGCCGTCTGGACCTCCTCGACTCTCAGGCCAGAGGAAGGATGGGATTCAGAAATTATAATTCATACCCATATTTCATTAAAATGGATCTAAGCCGCCGGCTGGAGACAGCATCACTACACCCTACTTGAACTGGAAGGAATAGAGCTTGGCGTTGCGGATCCAGAAGCGCAGCTGGATGGGGCGGCCCGCCAGTGCGCTGAGGTCGCTTCGGCCCTGCCAGCTGGCTTGCTGCGTTCCCGTGCCTGTGAGGGGATCGGACTGGTCCAGTGAGAAGCCGGACAGGGGCTGAGTCTGATGATCGAGAATCTCCACCCTGATCTCGGCACGCCCTGCCCCGTAGTTGTGGGGGGCGGCTTCCATGTTGACGCCAAGCGTCGTGCCTTCGAAGCTGAAGCTGTGCGTGAGCAGGATCCCGGGTCGAAGCTTTCCCGCGTCGATGGAAACGAAGCCGTCCTCCGGGAGCGTGGCCAGGCCGGGCGCCCTGAGCGCCGAGTCGCCGGCGAAGAACAGCTGCTGGGGTCCCCTCCAGTTGGCACCGGTGTAGTAGATCCAGACCTTGCCGCCATGCATGATGGGGGCCGAGCAGTAGATGCTGACTTCGTCGAAGCTGCCGTGGTCCCCGTTTCGGACCAGGGGCTCGCGGAATCTCCTCTCGTAGTGCACCCCGTCGCGACTGAAGGCCAAGGTGGGGTAGTGGAGCGTGCTGGTGGTCCTGAAGATCCAAGGCAGGGCGATGTAGATTCCCTCGTAGGTGGCGACGGGGAAGTTGTAGAATTCGGTATCTATATAATCCCGCTCGTCCGGCAGCAGGATGTTCTGGGGTAGGCTCCAGCTCTTCATATCCGGGCTCTCGGCCCTTCCCACGATTCGCTTGCCCAGGGGACAGCCGCGGTGCAGGCAGTTCTCGATATGGGCCGCGTACACCCCCCGGATGGGATCCCAACCCATGTAGTGAGTGGGCCCCCAGCGGCCCGGCTCCGGTGTGGTATCCATGACCCAAACCATCTTTTCCAGAATACTGCTGAATATACTGAGTATGACCTTTTTCACGTCCTTTCACATTGCGAGTTTCAGCAGATTCCCAACCAAAAGACATACCATGACCTCACTGGAAATTGGGGAAATTATTGTGAATTTTTTGTGCAGGTTAATCGCTTCAAGAATCCCCCACATCGCGTTGGATTTGACTACGATGCCGGTGGAGACGATCACGAATCCTTTGAACGCCAATACTGCTGGGGGCCCATTGCGTTAAAAGGCTTACAGGTAGGGTTATCAGATGGATTTGTCCCTCTTAATATTCAGGAGGTGCTGAAAAATCGCTACATCACCTCTCTTTTATCAAAGATAGAAAACAAATACGTCCTCAACAGCATCCTTGAAACACAGCGGCAGGTTGCCTATCCGTTGCACGTAACCTTTAGTGATGGACAACAGAAGGAGTATCAGTTAATCCTCGGATCGCAGGCGTTTCTAATCCATGCAGAATTACGGGGAAAATGGAAAGAAAACGAACAATCCAAACTGTAATTTTTTATTAACATCGTAAGGAGTCAACCCCCATGCCCATCAGCACCGTCATCTACCTGATTCCTTCAGCAGATGTGATGCTCCGTCCGACGATGGGTCATCATGCACACGCAGCCTTGCTCTCGCTATTGCGAATGAGCAATCCGGAAAAGGCGGAGAAGCTACACACTGCATCAAGGCAGAAACCGTTCACCGTGTCGCCACTGATTGGGAACGGGGAACGGCGTGGGGCTTTCTTGCGC
>JAKZYH010000656.1:0-3077 GCA_047514575.1 Acidobacteriota bacterium
CAGATCACCTCTTCCATCCGTCCCAGTGTCAACAGAAGCTGCCAGACTCGATTGTCCTGCAGGACCACTTTCACCAGCTCCGAATTCAGGCCTCCCCTCCGGACCCATTCTCGATGACTCCAGCTCTCCCCGCGCTGGGCAAGCTTACGGAAGATATTGTTGGATCGGACCACGGCATACTGCAGGTAGGGACCGGTTTCACCCTCGAAGCTGAGCGCTTCGGCGAAGTCGAAGGCAATGACGGAAGTTCGCGTGTACTTGAGGAGAAAGTAACGCAGGGCGCCGATAGCGATCTGGCGGGCGACTTCCTGTCTCGCGGCGGGACCGAGTTCAGGCTGTCGCTGCTCGACTTCGAGCAGGGATTTCTCGATCAGCTTGTCGATCAGATCGTCGGCCTTGACCCCCAGCCCTTTTCTTCCTGAAACCTCGACGTACGGTTTCTCCTGGTCCTCGGGGGACAGTTTGATGCCCAGTTCTTCACAACAGGCCGGAGAGAGAGCTACCATTTCGTAGGAGAAGTGGGTCGAGCGATCCGCTTCGGAATCGTATCCGAGTCGACGCAATCCCTGGACCACGACCCTTTGAAGATAGGACTGTCGGACATCAATCACGTTGTAGACGGAAGTCCCGGTGCCGAAGTCCGGCGAGGTTCCATTCGTCTCCTCGCCGGTGGTGACCCAGGTCTGATGTCCATCGTCGTAGGTGAAGAACGGTTTGTAGCGGAAGGTCTTTCCCAGCAGACCAAACTTCCAGAGCTGGTAGGCAATATCCTTGCCCACGTAGGTGACCGTCCCGTTACTGCGGACAATGATCTTCTCGTCGGCGGGGTGCCCGTCTTCTTCGGGCAGTTCCATGACCCAGCAACCTTCGTGCGCTCCCGAGCCGCGGAAAACAATCGCGTTGTTGTCGCGTAGCTGTCGGAATGCCTGATCCCAGAACTTGAGCGCCAGTATCTCGCTCTCCCGGGGCAGCACGTCATATTGAACTCCGAGGCGGAGCATGGTCTTCAAGTGGGCGGCCACGATCCGGGTGGAAATATGCTCCGCAAGCTCCGCCACTTCGCCCTGTCCCGACTCAATGGCTTCCAGAGCCTCGTGTCGATAGCGGGCCCGTGACTCATCCTCTCGAAGCCATTCCGAGACTCTCGCGTAAAGGTCCCAGCAGAAGGAATCAAAGGGTTCCTCGATGTGCCGAACCTCCTCCAACCCCAGGTTCCGAAGTTCTCTAAAGCCGACCACGACGTCGGCCACCTGAACACCGGTGTTGTCAATGTAGTTCTGAACCTCAACCTCATGCCCCACCGACCGCGCCAGGCGAACAAACGAGTCACCCAGGGCAGCGTTTCGCAAGTGTCCGATGTGGGCTGCCTTGTTGGGATTGATGTTGGTGTGCTCCACGATCACTTTTCCGGGCCGGGATGCGGCCTGCGGATGCGCCAGCCAGGCACCCAGATCCTCCACAAAGGCAACACGGTCCAGGAAAACGTTCACATATCCGGCGCCGGCCGCTTCAAAGCGTTCCACTTCCTCCAGCCCGGGGATCTTCTCAACAATTTCCTCTGCGATCTGGCGGGGGGAACGCCGCAGGCTCCTGGCCAGCTCAAAGGGAAATGGAAAGGCCAGATCGCCCAGATCAACTGTGGGCGGGGACTCGGCGACAAGAGAGTCAAGAGAGATCTGAAAGTGCCCCTGCACAAACTCGCGGAGATGGCTTCGCACCCGGTCGATCCGATCGACAAACATTGGCCTATGATAACTCAGGAGGCGGGAGGTGGGAGGCGGGAGAGGCCCCACAACTTCAAGAGAGTGGGAGGGGCCCTGGGGCGGCGCGACGTTTAAATTCCCGAGCGCCGCCCCAGGGCCCGTCCCACTCTCGGTCTCCACCACCGGATCCGGGCGGCGGGAAGGCTGAGGGGCTGAAGGGCTGAAGGGGGGAGAGGGTGAGGGGTGGCATGGATACGATTTACGCGGCCAAGTATGATAATCAGGGAGATTCGGGATCTCGAGGAATTCAGCAATGGGGAAAACTCTTTTTTTTGAACCGTTCAACGGCGCCAGTGGCGATATGATCGTGGGGGCTCTGTTGGACCTCGGGATGCCGCTGGACCACCTGAGCGCGGAACTCTCCAGGCTTGGAATCTCTGATGAATTTGAGCTCCAGGCCGAAGTTGTCCAGCGCCAGGGCCTCAAAGCGACAGATTTCCAGGTGCTTTGTCGGCCCGAAGGGGCTCCGGGGGCCTCCCGAGCCAAACCATCCGAGCCCGACCGGGAGGAGGACCACAGCAGCCGTAACCTTCAGCAGATCAATCATTTGATTGAGTCAAGTTCTCTGGCTCCGGAAATCAAGGAGACTTCCCTCCAGATCTTTCGAAGACTCGGGGAAGCGGAAGCGAGGGTGCATGGAACCGCCCTGGACGATGTTCACTTTCATGAAGTAGGTGCGGTAGATTCGATCGTAGACATCGTGGGTGCCGGCGTGGGCTTTGCCTTCTTCGAAATCCAGGAATTTTTTACAGGCAGAATGGCCCTGGGCGGAGGGACCACCCATTTTTCTCATGGAAACTGGCCCGTCCCGGCTCCGGCCACCCTCGAACTGGTGCGCGGAATGCCAACCCGGCCGGGACCGGTTGAATCAGAGCTCCTGACTCCCACCGGGGCCGCCATCATTACCAGCCTGGCCCAAACCAGCCCGCCTCCCGACTTCCGGCCCTGCGCCTGGGGTTTCGGTTCGGGGAAGAAGAAATTTGATTCGATTCCGAACTTGCTCAGGCTGACCCTGGGAGAAAGTGTTCGAGGAGACAGCCAGACTCAAGACCTTCCTGTCGAGACGGTGGTGCTGCTGGAGGCTACCCTGGACAACATGGACGGGGAAATGCTCGGCCACTTCATGGAACAGGCCTTGAGTGCAGGGGCCCTTGATGTCTACTATTCCACGCTGCAAATGAAAAAGAACCGGCCCGGTGTGTTGCTGACCCTGGTCTGCCGGGAACCCGATCAGGATCGGTTCTCTCGCTTGATCTTCCGGGAAACGACGACCCTGGGTCTGAGGCGAAGCAGCCGGGAAAGGCTTACTCTCGA
>JAKZYH010000657.1:0-2932 GCA_047514575.1 Acidobacteriota bacterium
TCGGCATCTGGCTGTCGCGTCGGATCGGGGGTCGTTGGACGACACCAATCGAGGTCGCCAACGGCATCCAGAACAAACCAAACAGCGATTCCTCGCAGCGCCATCCTTGCTGGAATCCGGTCCTGTTCCAACCCAGGACCGGTCCCCTGATGCTTTTCTTCAAGGTGGGTCCAAACCCCCAGCAGTGGTGGGGCGAGATGATGATCTCTGAAGACAAGGGAAAGACATGGAAGAATCGCGTCAGGCTACGACCGCTGGCATCGGCCCGGTCAAGAACAAACCCATCCAGCTGGCGGATGGCGCCATTCTCTGTGGATCCAGCACCGAACACGAGGGATGGCGAGTCCACTTTGAGATGACTTCAGATCTGGGTAGCACCTGGTCGCGCACCCAGCCGATCAACGACGGAGTCGCAATCAGCGCCATTCAACCGAGCATCCTCACGCATCCCGGGGGAAGGCTACAGGCGCTGGGCCGAAGCCGGCAGGGCCGGATCTGGGAGGCATGGTCGACTGACGAGGGCAATACCTGGGGTGAAATGACGTTGACGGACTTGCCGAACCCCAGCGCTGGAACCGACGCCGTCACGCTGAGGGATAAACGGCAGCTGCTGGTCTACAACCCCACCACCGAGGGTAGATCACCGCTAAATGTTGCCATATCCAAGGATGGCGAGGAATGGGCCAGGGTCCTCACCCTGGAGGATGAGCCGGGCGAATATTCCTACCCGGCAGTAATCCAGACGGGGGACGGGCTGGTTCACCTCAGCTACACCTGGAAGCGCCGAAGCATCAAGCACGTTGTAGTCGATCCGCAGAAGCTCGGCCGCGGGAGCGAATGAATAGTCGGAGGGACGGACAGAATGTCGAGGTTTCGGTCGGTCCGGCCCCCGGCTGCGGGCCGGATCATTCAGCGAAAAACTTTGGCTGAGTACGGGGGAGATTGTGCTGCTGACCGGTCGCTCCTGCCTTCGTCGTCCTCGGCGGCCGGAACTTGGGCTCATATTGCAGACAAGTCAAGTCGCTCGCGGCTCTGTTGGCTGCAGCTGTTTCCGGTACTGCTCACTGCATCACTATTCAGCTCAGGAACTGCGAAAGGCAAAGGAGAAAAGCTGAGCGTTCTGCAGCTGAAAACGGAGGCTGATCGGCTTCCCCTGGAACTCTGCAACCTTGGCCTGTCGAGGCCACTCGACCCTGGCCCGAATATCGTCCCCGCTGAACGCATTCGAAGACGCCCAACCCTCGATCGGTTTTCCCGCTGCGTCCAGAACTTCGACGCTGATGCGGCCTCCTTCTCCGGTCTTGGCGTTAATCTCCAACCGGTCACCGGAAAAGAGAATTGGAATTGTGGTCAGGGTCCCACCCTCGCCGGGGCCATCGACCGATGCGAAACGATCCAGCTTCCAGCGGGCAAGGCCAATGCTGCCGGTTTGGGTTGTGCCCCTGCCGGTGCCTTGGGAGCGGTAGAGGCAGGGGTCTCCGTGGGTATAGGTAGAGCCACCGTAGTACAACCATACCTCGTCTCCCACTCGAAGCGCCCGGGACTGTGTCACGAAGAAGCCGCGGTCCCAGTCTGCCAACCCTCTCCGAGGCACGCAGGGCTCTCGAAAGGGTCTTTCCCAGTGGAGCAGGTCGCGAGAAATGGCGAGCTGCAGCTCCCCAGGATCTTCGTGATTCCCATACCGTGCGTTGTTGTTGATCGTAAACAGCCAGGGAAACGCTAGAGTGCAGCTCTCGGCCAGGTAGAATCCCATGCCATAGAACTCCGTGCGATCAGGGAAGGATCGTCCGGTACATCCAGGAGGGAGCGCACTTCTGCTATCCGCCCGAATGAGCCTGCGTCGTCCGCTAGGTTGGGCCACAGGACCAGCTCAGGCTGGCTCCAATTCATGAAGTCTTCGCTGGTGGTGACGTAGAAGACACGCCGCCTGTGCCCTCGGATCCGGGTGCCTATCTTGGGATAGGCGACGTACAGGCGTCGGTTCTCGTCGTAGTACCCGGTGACGACGTCCGAAGCTGGAGCGAGGGGATCGCGGCTGAAGTGCTGCCAGTTCAGGCCGTCGCCAGACACCAGGGTGTGATAGCCCCGACGATTGCGGGGACTGTCGACAAACGTGATCATCTTGTAGCGTCGGTCGGGGTGGGTGTCGCCCCGGTCCTTCATCACGCCAGCCAGGTGGACCTGAGCTACGGCGTTGTGTTTGAAAGGGTCTCCCTTCACCGCCCGGAGAGTTCCCACCTCTGGCTTCTCCCATTCGATGCCGTCTGCGCTGACCGCGTAGAGGGTAGGATACTCAAAGGAGAAATGGTCGCCCCCTTCTCCCAGGTACCACATCTTGAAGATCTTCTCCTCTTCGTCGTAGATGACGTTGCCATAGATCTCCAAACGCCATCCTTCCCAGGGTCGGTCTGCCCGGACCACCGGATTGGACGGGTGCTTTTCGGCAGGGTGGAGCGTGAAGCCCACTCCCTGAGATTCTCTGACCAGGAGGCGATCCACGAAAAGCTGGGCCTTGCCACCCACGTTGAATGGGCTTACCGGCCGAGGCTCGAGGCTACGGAGTGTCGATACGGTATCTTCCCGACCGGGACCAGCGCCGGACGCGAAGGGGACTGCACTCACAGCCGAGGCGCTACCCGCAACCTTTAGGAACTCTCTTCTCTTCATGTTAACCCCTACCAAGAAGTGTTTTGGCTAGCTCGCAGGACATTTCGTTCCGAGAGGGCGGAGATGCGGATGCCGCCAGTGTCTCACGTCAATTCCCAGCGGCTGGGGTCGATGCCTTCAGCCTCACTGGGCATATCGGGATGGACGTTCCCTGCATCGGGTAGCCAGATGCGGCGGTTGCGGTCCGTCATGACGGCCCTTACCGCCCCTGAAACTCCCGAAAGCTCCTGCTCCGACCAGGTGGCCACAGGTTCGAATGGACCAG
>JAKZYH010000658.1:0-9080 GCA_047514575.1 Acidobacteriota bacterium
CTTCAGGTTGCCTTCGTCGACTCCCGTCTCGAAACGGAGCCGGGTCTGCCCCTTGATCGAGAGGACCGCCTTGCCGGGATACTCGCCAGTCGAGGCAGTGAAGGCATAAACGCGTCCAGCTTCGGAGCCATGAGCCGCCGTCTTCCACACGACCTCCTCCCGCTCCGTGCGATAGTAGGCCCAATAAGAGGGTCCGGCGCCGCGGTGACCAGGGTAGTCGTCAGAACGATGATTCGATCTGACGATCTCGGAAAAACCCTCCACTAACGGCCAATCGGTCAGAGCGACGAGCGCAGCCTCGTCAGCGGGCTGGGAGCTGCATCCCGTCAGGAGCAGGAAAATCAACAAAATCGGACAGTAAAACATGATTCCTCCCCTTCGAAAAAACGAAAAACGGGTGATCCACCATAAATGGCAACCCGCTACTCGGCAATATAGAACTCAATCTCGTTGATGTGGACATAGTTGTCTCGCTGGAGACGACGAATCTGCAAGCGCGCCGACTGCGTTTCTCGAGCTTCGGGTAGATCGATCTCTGACCAGGCTTCCTCGGCAGCCTCTCGGACGACTACCGGTGCTCCCGAATCAAGATGGAGCTCCCAGTCATAGGTAGAGTAGGAAAGATAGATCCGTACGATCTTCAGACGAATCGCGGCTCCAAATGCGAACCTCAAGATGAGAGGACTCACGTCCTCGCTGCGGGAGAGAGTGGTCGTGTTTCTGTCGACCAGCTTCTCAAGCCCGGTTGGGAAGCGGGGATCGTTCACTCCAACGCTTACGACCCCTGTGGCCAGTGCTCGCCGCATATCGAGTTGCCGGATCCCCTCCCGTTCGGACGGAAGCGTGGGGATGCGCTCGGAGGCGATGGTCTCTGGAGGGATCGGCTCCACCGCCGGGATCCCAGGAGGTTGCACTGTTGTATCCAGTGGGAGAGAGGCGACGCCACGTTGAGCGGCAACCTGAGCCGGGTTACGGCCCTCGCAGGCCGCAAGGGCTATAGCCAGAGAAACCGCCAGGACTATCCTCGAAAGCGCTGCGTCCTTCGTCGGACTCTTATCGTCTCTTGGCCCCCGACGTCGTAAACGCCGAATCCCCGTCACCGAATTCGAGCTACCCGACATCCCGCTCCCAGCAATGGTTCGTTCCTTCACACGACGCTGAGCCACCCACAAACGAGGTCTAATTGTCAGATCACACTTTAGCCGAGTTACCGTCCTGCTGGAAACCTCTTCTTCGATGCGCAAATCATGACCCTCATGCGAGAGCATGGCATCCGTGAGATTTGCACTACCGACAGCGATTTTCTTCAGTCCCCTGACATTCGAGTCCTCAATCCCCGGCGGAAACCCGAGTCGGCTTGATTTCGGGAACCCGCTACTCCACCGTAGAGCTGAATCGCGTTGACGTGGACAAAGTTGCCGCTCTGGAGCCCGAGAGTGGGCGACTGCTCTCCACTCTTCGATAGTGTTCGACGGAACCAGATGCTGAAGCAGGAACCCAGGAATCAACCCGCCCGCCGCCGCGGCGAGTGGCTGCTGCTTCTCGCGATCATCGTTATCTCGGGCTACTTCCGTTTTCAAGGGCTGGCCTGGAATGACTACGCCTGGCCTCATCCAGACGAACGTGCTGTCATTTCCCAGACCTACGATCTCCTCGTCAGCGACTCCTATCAGCCAGCCATCCACACCTGGGGGAGCCTCAGCTACTACTCCACGATCTTCTGTTACAAGGGATACCTCTATTATCAGAACTGGCTCCAAGGGATTCCCCTCACACCGAGCGAACCCTTGTCGCCTCCACCGGGATCGGCGCTCCCACAGATTCGGGACCTGGTGGGCAGTGGCCACCACGTCCCCCTGGGCATCCTCGCCGTTCTCCTGATATGCGTGGCCTACGGAAGTCTGCGCATCGTGTGCCGCTACCGTTGGGCAGCAGATCTGCTTCTGGTCCTCTCGCTCCTGCTGCTTCCGTTCGTGTATCCGGTCCTCCGTGAGATCATGCTGACCCCGGTCAGTCCCAACTACGAGGACGTCGCCTTTCTGGGCCGCTTCCTCTCGGCACTGGCTTCCACCCTCTGCGTCCCTATCGTCTATGCCATCGGCAGCCGACTCTATTCTTCCCGCGTAGGACTGCTGGCAGCGGCGTTCTTTGGATTCACCGTCCTGGCGATTCAGCTGGGACACTTCTTCGCTGCGGACATGCTGCAGGCACTCTGTGTCCTGTTAGCGATCTGGTCAGCCTCAGCCCTCATCGGCGCCCGGCCGGTTCTCGAGTCGCAGCACCAAGAGAAGCCTTTGCCAGAGCTTGGCGTCTGGCTGCGGCGACCGCGGCCCGGCCCGGCTATCCGTCTCTTACAGCGGCTCGCTGATGGCTTTCCCTGGCCAATCTTCCTTCTCTACCTGGCGATGGGAGGGGCGATTGGCATGGCCATGGCCTGCAAGTTCAGCGCGGCTCCTCTCTTTCTACTACCCCTGGTGGCGCACCTGATCCTGCTCCACCGTGCGCGTCAGCTTTCGCACTTTCTCTCCCACCTCTTTCTTCTCCTCAGTTACATCGCGGCCCTGGGAACCTGGTTCTGGTTGCAGCCTTATGCCTGGGAGTCCACCTTCCTGCCTTTCGCCCAGGCCAGCCAGCTAGGAGATCTATTCCAGCGCTGGCTCCATATTCTCTTTTCGCAGGACTTCGCTCGTCAGATTCAGGAGCAGAGCCAGATGGTCCAGGGCGAGGGAGGTGGACCCTGGGTTCAGCAGTTCGCCAACACGGTACCTTATCTGACAATGACGCTGCAGATGGTGCGCTGGAGCTTTGGCTGGCCTCTTGGTCTGGTCTGCCTGGCGGGATTCGTGTTTGCGGTCGCGCGCAACCTCTCCAGACTCAACGGCGCCGACCTGCTGCTGTTGTCCTGGGCTGGGGTTGAGTTTCTGATTATCGGCCAGTTTCAGGCCACCTTCCCCCGCTACACGATTGCGTTGCTTCCCGTCTTCTGTCTACTCGGAGCCGAGCTCTGTCTCGGCGATTGGCTGCGGATGGAAGTCGGTGGTGAACAAGGACGTCTGGCGAAACTCTGGTCGAGGCTGAGAATACCGATTGCCTGGGCGGCGGTTGCCGGAGGATTTCTTTACTCCCTGGCCTTCATGCAGATCTACGGCCGCGCCCACTCCTGGACCTACGCTTCGTTGTGGATCTTCAAGAATGTGCCCGAAACGCAGCCGGATGGACGACCCACCCAGATCGCCCACGAGGAGTGGGATGACACCATCCCCTTGAGCATCCCCTTTCACCCCCGCTCCTATGGCTCGGTGAGGATGGCGCCCTACCACGGAGACGGAACAGAAAAGGCCGAGCGTCTGGCCCGCAACTTGAAGAGGACCGATTGGATCTGTCTGCCCACCACCCGACTCTATGGCACCATACTCACGGTCCAGGAGCGATACCCGATCACGGCTCGCTACTACAAGATGCTCTTCGCGGGCCGCCTCGGCTTTACCCTTCGAAAGACCGTCACCAGGCCCGCCCAGCTCTGGGGCTGGGAGTTCAACGATCTTCTTGCCGACGAGAGTCACCGTGTCTACGACCATCCAAAGTGCGTGATCTTCGAGAAAACCGAGCCCCTGACGGTCGACGAATATCAGCGGCGGCTGGAGGAAGGATCGCCGGAAATCGATGCGATCCCTCGCTCCCAGATCATGCTCTGGCGAGAGGCTCCTCAGCAGCAGCTGCGCAACATCGTTGTGGATCCCTATCGAGACGAGGGTGTGATGACGGTGGCGGAGTTGGAGAGCATCCTGGAAGACATCCCCTCTCTGAACGAGGAGCAGCGGGAGAGCTTCCTGACGGCCGTGCAGAATCTAAAAGAAACTCCGGCTCTGCATTGGAAAGCGGTTGCGACGGAACTAGAGCGAAAGCGCCAGCTAACCGAGAGCACGCTGCTCGAGATCCAGCGGCGCATACGATCCCTGCCATTGAAATCTGCGATCTCGGTCACTGCGCTGAAAGCTCTGACGGTACGAAGCAAGGATTTTCAGGAACCCGAGAATCGCCGCCAGCTTCTGCAGCGTTTGGACAGTCGGCTCGAGCTCGCTGCTCTGCCCCGAGATGGCGTGTTGGAAAAACTGGGTAGGATCGATCTGCGGACGGGACGGGTTCCGCCCGCGAGTCCCGACCTGCTCGAAAGACACGACCCGAAGCGCGCGTAGCCTTGATCACTCAGGGAGACGAGGAGATGGGCTCTCAGACCTGGCAAGTACTGAAGTGGCTCATTCTCCTGGAATTGCTGAGCCTGGCCGTCTTGCCCCTGTGCGGATTCCTGTTTCAGGGACTACCCGACGGAGGCTATCCACTCGCCAAGACAGTGGGGCTGCTGCTCGCCACCTACCTGGCGTGGCTCGGCACCAATCTGGGGCTAGGCTATTTCAGCCCGCTAACCTGCATGGTCTCGCTGCTGCTGTTGGCCGCCGTCTGCTGGGCACCTGCCTCGCTGCGATCTGCGCTGAAGGGCCTGCTCAAACCCGGACGAGCAAAAGCGCTGATTTCTGCCGAGCTCCTTTTCCTCTTTACCTTCATCGCCTTCGCGGCGATTCGAGCCTACAACCCCGAGATCTACTGGGGCGAAAAAACCATGGATTTTTCGTTCCTGAATGCCATCAATCGTGGCTCGACCTTTCCCCCTTTCGAGCCCTGGTTTTCAGGGACTGTGCTCAACTACTACTACTACGGCTTCGTTTTCTTCAGCTATATCATCCAGTTGGCGTCCGTTCCGACCGCCTACGGCTTCAATCTGGCCATGGCTACGATCCCGGCACTATCGGCCAGCTGTGCCTTCTCGCTCGGCTTCAACCTCTGCCGCCGTGTCCGCTGGGGATTGTTGGCTGCGACGCTGGTGGGATTCATCGGTAACCTCGATCCAATCTTCCAATTGGCAAGCCTGGATAGATCTGAGGCAGCCCGGGAGGCCGCCTTCATCAACCTGACCGATGCCTACGGATACCTCCTGGGAGGAGTCCTCTACCTGGCAAAGCTTCCCTTCATCAACCTGGACCTACTGCTTCACTCCCCTGGAGCTGGCTCGATCTGGGACAGCTACTGGGCATCCTCGCGCGCTATCGGGCAGGGGATGATCAACGAATACCCTGTCTGGAGCTGGCTCTTTGCCGACCTGCACGCACACGTGATGGTGATGCCGGTTTCGCTCTTACTACTGAGTCTGGTCTACCTCACCTTCGGCCACCGCAGACAAGGAGGGCCCTTGTTTGTAGGTGGCTCGGTGGGATGGATAGGCCTAGTGCTGATGTCGGTGATCACAGGCACCCAGTTGGCGACCAATATCTGGGACTCTCTCTGCTTCCTCGGCTTTCTGGTCCTAGCGCTGCTGGTACGCACCCTCCTGCTCGAGGAAGAAGAAGGGCCGGAGTCTCAAGCAACGGTCTCGTCAGCAGTCGGGTCCACATCACCCTCTGGGCCAGCGTCCGAACGACTTCATCTGCTGGCCTCCCTGCTGACACCAAGAAACGCATCCACGATTCTGTTCGTCGTTCTCTGGACCTGGTTCTGGCCCACTCTGTGCCAACTGCACCCCTATTGGATGGGCTTGTTCGCTGACCGTTGGATCGGACTTCTCTTCATCCTCGTCCTGATATTGCTGGGCACCAGACCGGCTGCTTTTCTGAGAACCGTGCGGGGAGTGGCCCTGGGCTGCTGGGAGCTTGCCCGGGGAGTCGCGTTGCCGGTCGGTCTGTTGCTGGGTCTCAGCAGCGCGCTCTTCTACTACTTTCACCAACACCTGGACACGGGAGAGGTACTGGTGAAGTTCAACTACGATGGCAATATCTTCGCTGCCCAGGTGATTCGCCACTTCGGGTTCTTCCTCCTGGTGACTCTTCTATGGGTGGGCGCCGGATTCTCTCGAGCACTGAGGAGGTCCGATCACCCCGAGCCGAAAGCGGCGAAACATAGGCGGATCGCCCTGCAAGGGCTCGCTCTGGAGATACTGCTGTTCCTTTTTCTCAAGTTCGCTGGGGTGCTGACAACTGCCTCCGGGCTTTCGCTCTACCTACTACTGCTGCCACCGATTCTGGCCTCGATGCTGCTGTGGAGGAGAAATCCGAAGTATCTCTTCTGTGGCACCCTTTTGCTGGGAGGTTGGGGGCTGGCTGCAGCGTCCGAACTAATCGTCATCATCGACCGCATGAACACGGTATTCAAGATGTATCTCCCCGTCTGGATGCTACTGGCCCTGGGGAGTGCCGTCGCAGTCGCGATCATGATTGAGGACTGGAGCGCACACTTCTCCCTCAGATCCAACCAAGAGGAACGTCACGGCTGGAGGTTTCGTCCTCTTCGAGCGATCCTGACCTTCGTCTTCCTGTCCGCCTTCTCCATCACGCTTGTCTGCACCTATCGGGGTGTCCTGGGGGTGACCACCCGAAACCTGAAACAGAGCGCCAAGCCGACACTGAACGGCCTCGATTTTCTGCTCCAAACTCCTCAGGAGGGCGAATTGCTGGAGGCTGTGGAATGGCTAAATCGTAACGTGACTGGACCCCAGGTAATCGCCGAGGCGTTTACCGACCGAGGCTACGATGAGTCGGCCCGGGTGACCAAGTACACGGGTCTTCCCACACTCCTGGGTTGGTCCCACCACCTGCGTCAACGCGGCCATCCCAATGCGGCGATTGCTGATCGGCAGAAGGCACTACACACTCTCTACACCTCCGAGGACGAAGCCACCGTGTCCAAGATTTGCCAAGACTACGGCATTGACTACATCTTCGTCGGCGACATCGAGAACCAACAATATGGGCACCCGGCTCCGCGTCTGGACAAGACAGCGGTCGCGAGGGAGGTCTTTCGAAGCAGCTCAGGCCGCAATCTGATTTTTCGGGTTGAACGATAACCGTCGGAACATCCTCAAGGGAGTGTCTCCACCATGGCTTATCTCTTTTTGTTACTCTTGCCCTTTTGCCTACTGCTTCCAACCTCGGTATCCGCGATGAGTCTGGAGCGCCTTTTGGCGAACTCTGACCTCCCCGGAATGAGCCGATTCGAGATCGGCCTGACCCGAGAAGAGACTCCCATCATTGCTCTACTTGGCCCCGAACACCTGGCGCTAGAGACCAAGAAGATCCGAGTGCTCCTGATCGGCGGCCTGGACGGCGAGCTGGAATCGGTAAAATCCGTCCTTGCCTGCCTCGAGTGGTTCTCGTCGTCCGAGGCGGCAAAGCCTCTCCATCAACGCTTCACACTATCCGCAGTCCCCTTCGCCTATCCTGACACGCCAACCCAGGCACCCGGAGAGTCGGATAAGCCATCGCGTCGACCCGACTATCCACCTCAAGGGGAAGCCTATGGCGGAGTGGATCGACCGGCGGCGGCTCATCTCTGGCGCTGGATTGGGATGCATGCCCCCGACCTGCTGCTGGAAGTGCGACAGTCGGAAAACACAATGTGGTTGATCCCCGGGTCGACGAAGACTCAGTGGAATCAACTGGCGGAGGCTTTGAAGCCATCACGGCAGCTGAAGCGGGGCTCAACCGAGCTGATATCCCGGGTTGGGGAGATCGTCCCGGGTGGCACGGGCACCGTAGCGGCCCTGGGCCTGGAAGTACCCCACAAAAGAAGCCAGCAAGAGTTCGGGGCACTACTCGAGGCTCTGCTCCAAAGTGGCTTCCAGGGTCCCTCGCCGGCGCGACAAGAGTTGAAGCGCCGCCTGGACCGTTCCCCGCTGCAGATCGCTTCCCAGCTGGCCCAGCACTACGGCCACGAGCTCTCACAGGTCATGTACATCCCGGCTGTGGCATTGATCGGCAGGCTCAGACTGGGACAACTCACGCAGAACAATCAGCACCTCCTGGATGTGGAGCGCATTGTGGAGCCCTACCTGACCGGCGCCCAGCCATCCCTTCCCGATCCCCCTACTGGGAGCCACCTCTCCGGGCATCTTGTCTTCAGCGAGCTCGCTCGTTTGACTGGCAAGCAGAAATATCTCGAAATTGCCCGCAGGCCAGCGGACCTCGGGTTCGACAAGGAGGGTAAACCCAGATCTTCCATGCCCTTCCACAGTGAAATGAGCGATGCAGTCTTCATGGGCTGCCCGATCCTGGCCCAGGTGGGACGGTTGACGAAAGAGACAAGGTACTTCGACATGTGCGTACGGCACATGCGCTTCATGCTCAACTTGAATCTACGGAAAGACGGTTTGCATCGTCATTCCCCGCTCCATGAATCTGCCTGGGGACGAGGCAACGCCTTCCCGGCTTTGGGACTGGCGCTCTCGCTGAGCGACCTGCCGAGCGATCACTCAGGTCGAGAGGAGATGTTGGAGGCGTTCCGGTCTCATGTTCGAGCTCTAGTCAAGCATCAGGACTCAAGCGGCTGCTGGCATCAGGTG
This sequence comes from Acidobacteriota bacterium, assembly GCA_047514575.1. Classification (GTDB taxonomy): domain Bacteria; phylum Acidobacteriota; class UBA6911; order RPQK01; family JAJDTT01; genus CAUZIZ01. The sequence goes on from JAKZYH010000658.1 coordinate 8,387, forward strand.
ATCGATGTACCAGGCAGCTTCCGAGAGCTGAGCTGCACCTGCATGATCACCTTTGCGCTGCTGCGAGGGGTACGATCGGGCTGGCTGGAAAGAGAGCGCTACCTCCCAGTGATCGAAAAAGCCTGGAGGGCGATCCGCCTGCGGATAGCCGCGGACGGGAGCCTGGTCGACGTCTGCACCGGCACCGGGAAAGGCAAGAATCGGCGCTACTACCTCGACCGAAAAGCGATCCTGGGCCCCGATCCAAGGGGAGGCGCCATGGCACTCCTGGTTGCCACAGAAATGGCGATCTGGATTGAAGAAAGCACAAAGGTACAAGATACGAGATAGGTCACTACTGTCCGGTTAAACGATTTTAGTATCGCGACAACATGATTGTAATCAATCAGTTAAAAGGATAATAGACTGGATACGATTTCAACTGGGATTTCCGCCGTTACCCAACTTTTGTGGGTTCGGTTCGACCCGGGCATCGGAAGGATGGGAAAGGGAACCCGTCAGACCAAGCGAGGTCAATCCCAAAGGGATTGCGTATTCCAGCCCAGGGTTTCCGAACCCTGGGTAAGAGCGTTAACCCCTTAATAATCAACCCAGAATGGGTTGCGTCCTGAGGGATTGCTCTTCTGTACGCAACCCATTCTGGGTTGACATCCAGGGCAAGCGCCGCTGACCCAGGGTTGGGAAACCCTGGGCT
>JAKZYH010000659.1:0-4038 GCA_047514575.1 Acidobacteriota bacterium
TCTAACCAAGGCAGGTCCCCTCCCCAAATCAGGCCCAGCCGCTTCAGGGCTAAAACAACCCCCTTCTTTCCACCATCGCCCCAAAGCCCCGTTACATAAGGCTTTCAGCTATACCTCGAAAAATAAACCGGACAGCAGTGGTACCGGACGGAGCCGCTCATAGAGCGGCCACTACAGAAGACTACTCCGCCACATAGACGGCAAAGAGCCGTGCCTTCTCCGGATGTTCTCCCTCCCAGTTGATCCGAACGCGGAAGGGCTGATCCAGGCCCTCCAGACGGCTCCTGCCTCTCCAGGTCACGGGTTCTCGAAATCCCGATTTCTGGAGTGGGATCGAGTCCGTCCCCGAGTAACCTGGCAGAGGCCGGAGACGGTGGTCCAGGATTTCCACCCTCAGGCGGCTGGAGGCGGAAAGCCCCTTGGCGTTGACGTAGAGGTTGGCTCCTCCGGACACCGGATCCAGCGCCGTGGAGAGGAAGTGCACATCCTCCTGTTCGGGAGCCGCCCTGAAGTAGCCCAGGCGGTCTCGCTCCCAGGTGGCTAGTCGGATACCGGTAGGCCCACTGGGATCGAATTCGACCCAGATGCTGTACCAGAAGAAGGTCCGATCGCCCACATTCTCGAAACCCTGCCCCTGGATCAGCCGGGGCTCGGCCCAGTCCGACTCCTCGTAGGAGGGGACGATCTTGAAGTCGGGTACCGGCTCCTTGAAGTGGACGGCATCGTGGCTCACCACCAGGCCCAGATCGCAGCTGGAGTAGCGTCGATCGTCGGTCGCATTGTGATACAGCCCGTAGATGCCCAGGACCACGTTGCCCCGGTTCCAGAGGCTGGCCCCCTGGTGGACCTGCTCGCCCTGGTGAATGGAGAAGCTGGAGAGGGGTCTCGGCGGGAGGTTGTTCCGGCGAAAGCTGATGTGGGCAGCTTCGGTCCAGCGTTCGAAATCCCAGGAGAGATGGGTGGTCATCTTCCGTTTCCTGGCGCCGGGTACGGGATGAGGGACGGCCCCTCCTTGACCATTCAGGTAATAGAAGCCTTTGAATCGGGTCAGGCCGCCGGGCTCGAGGCCGCTCCCTTTGAGAATGGGGTTGTGGGGCGAGTCGGTCCAGCGGAGCCCGTCCGGGCTGAAGGCGGCCATGATGGCCCGGGGGTGCTCCTCCCGGATCATCTTGAAGCGCCGGTTGGGATCGGGGTCATCGGGCTCGTGCAGAACCAGACAGAAGGCTCCCTTCATGGGCCCCTTCCCATCCAGGAGGACCAGGTTGTTCTGTCGGCTTCCGTTGTACTCTACCAGGCCCAGCTGAGGCCTCTCCCATCTCACGCCGTCCCGCGAAGTGGCATAGAGGACCTGTCGCTTCTGCTCCTTGTCCCACCCCGTGTACCACATCCGGAACTCGTCCCCGATGCGGAGGACCGTCCCGAAGTAGTAGAGCCGAGGATGGTCCGGATCCCCGGGTCGGCCGGGAGAAAGGACGGGCTTGTTGGGGTGTTGGGAGTCGACTCCGGTGCCGTATCTTCTACTCTTCTTGGCAGTCACCAGGTTGAGCAGAAGTCCCTTGCTGAAGGGGATGCTGTAGTCATCGAAGGGAAAGAGAACGACTTCCTGATGGTTACTCCCATGGAGCTGGAGTGAGAGAATGACAGCTAGCAAGAGCGCCATCCGAGTTCCACGACTGGCAGACATAAGACCTCCTTCTGGGAACCAGTATGAAGCTTCTTGGGCCCTGGTCAAGCCTCTACAATACAAGGCATGCAACCACACCTGATCCAAATTGCGCTCTTCCTGTTGGCTACGCTTCCGGCGCAAGCCCAGATCGGCCTGCAGGCCCCCTCCAGGGTCCAGGCCGGAGGACTCCGCTCCCACTCCCGTTACACGATGTCCAGTACCAGCCCGGATGGCAGCCTGCCAGTGACCAGCTCCCAACTCACCTTGCCCTGGGCCGCATCGCAGGACAACTGGGCCGAGTAAGGCAGCCTCAGACTGGCATCGGGCAGATCTCGTCGGACCAGAGCCAGTTCCTGGGCTACCGGGTAGCGCATGATGTCGGAGATGCGCAGCTCGTCGATCTCCCCCTCGAAGTTTCCGTAGTTGGCAAAAGGCATGCGGCCGGCGGGGTCGAAATGGCTGGGCGCCTCCTGCGAGTGGAGGAAACCTCCTACGACGAAGGGCACATCACACCGGGCAGCGTCGTTGATCACGGACCTCCCCCCAGGACGGCTTTCCCGATAGATCAGCTTCCCGTCCAGGAACAGGAAATGCGTCTGATCTTCGTACCGAAACTGCCACGCCACATGGTGCCACTCATCATCGGTGATGAGGAAAGTTGAGTTGGACCTACCGATCTGATTGACGTCGTGGCCGGGGGCTCGGGTGTAGGATCCAAAGAACCGGGCGTGGGGACCGATCCCCCGGTCGAGGACCCAGGCCTCGATGGTCCATTCCCGGGTGCAGTCCCGAAGCTCCAGCTTGGGGTTGTCGACGGGACCGACCAGGACGTTGGCATCGTCCTCGCGGCGGAAGAAGCGGGCCGTGGCTCCGAAGCCAGCCCGGCTGCCCCACAACGCCTCCTTGTGAGCCCGCAGGGTTAGTTCGGGATCACCACAGGCATCGCGGGTCTCGTCCCCCTCGCCCTCGCCGAAGTGATAGAGGACTACGGTGTTCTGGTCGACCTCGAAGGGTTGGGTGAAGTCCTGAGCTGTCAACTGTCCGCAGCTGAGGCCCAATGTCCAGATGAAGATCAGCAGGGCAGTCATCTTGCCTCCAGACTGCACGGGCGTCTATATGGCAATACTAGATCTTTGGATCTGGAAGGACAATCTCACGGCGATGGCATCTAGAGAAATCGGAAGGATAGGTGGAATCCAATCCGCCTTTTCCGTTGTCACTCGGAATGTCGTTCGCTGCGAGGCTGGTGTGTGCTTGAAACTGCCCTCCTTGTCCTTGTTTCTCGAAAAGGCGACCCATTCTTTTCAGCCAGAAGCTTTTCGTGGTCGCATGACCGCTTGGTCTGCGCGGAATGACTGCTCTTGGGCCGTTTGCGGTAGTTCATTTGACGTTTCCAGGGAACATTTGACTGACCGCTATTAGGCGAAAGCCGCCGTCCGATTTGATCGCAATCGAACGACGGAAAACGCCTAAAAGCGGCCAGTCAAATCCTCATCGATCGAGCGATTTCTGACGCCAGCCCACATGGACGACATCCTGGTTGCTGGCCCCCACTCGTTGGAAGCTGCGTCGGGCTGTTCGGGTCCTGAACTAGGTCCTGTCAACTCTAAAGCTGGAGAAGCATCCCGAGAAGACCTTCATCGGTCGGATCGAAAAGGGCTTTGATTTCCTTGGCTATCACTTCAGCCAGGCTCGGCTGACGGTGGCAAGGACGACGCTGGAGAACTTCGCAGCACGTGCTAACCGGCTTTATGAGCAGGAGCCGTTACGGCTTGGTGAGTACGTGCGGCGCTGGTCGGGGTGGGTGCGGGCCGGGGTGCCGACGGTTCTGGGTACTTCAGGGCTTGGAGACGTTCGCACCGTCGGTGGTTCCGTCTTGGGTCATAGGCTTTGGGCGGTCCTGGGGGTCTACTGCGGTCTCGTCGATGTAAAAGTCCAGGAGTTCCACTGGTAAGCCGTCAGCGCCCGTGATGGCGACCGTACATGGGGTATTTGCGTTTGTCGAGCATGTCCACATGCAAGTGGGCGTGGGGGCGCCGACCGGGGCTGCAGCGTAAAAATGGGATCTTATCGTTCCGCTCGCCCCACGGCAGCCGGCGTTCATGATGGCCGTCCTGGCGCAAAGATGGGGGCCGGTGAGGATTTTGAGGATTGTAATCGAGGGCCCACCCGGGTTCAGGGTAATTGTGCTGATGATGGGGCAGGGGCCTTGAGCGGGAGCGTGCGGGGATAGTCCAAACGTGATGGCGATGTAAGTGATTATGGTGGCTGCGTGGCCTAGTGTATGTTTTGTCATTTTTAGATGTCCCCCGTAAAGAGCCGACTGTCAGGGGGCTGGGGGGGGGATGACTGCGGGGGACCCTGATGCTGTC
>JAKZYH010000660.1:0-16138 GCA_047514575.1 Acidobacteriota bacterium
ACACCTAGCGCCAAGCAGCAACGCGCCTTTGATCTTCTGGAGACCATTGGAGTGTAGGCAGAGCGCTGCACTCCCTATCGCACCTATCCCTTTGAAATCATGGCACTTTTCTGCCCCCAACACAAAGGAACTTCAGACTAACCGCTCCACATTTTCCGCAGACCGCCTGTAGACAATCTCGAGATCCTGAGTGAGTCGGGACGAGCCATGGACCGTCGCGGCAACGCCGCCTATGAGGATGAATTCAACTTTGCGGTCATCCAGCTCCCGGAAGAGAGCACGGAAGTCGGTCATAGATTCTGGGGCGCGAGCGCGCGGCCGGCTCGACGCAGCTCACGGGCGAAGTCCTGCAGCTCAATGAGCTGTAGGATTCGTTCCTCGTAGGTCAGGGACAGGTTCCTGCGGATCAGTGTCCGGTCGACATCCTTTTTGAAGGCTTCCACCACGAGATCGACTTCTCTGCCGTCCTTTTGCTTGCTCAAAATTCTCCCGGTCAATCGTATAACCGATTCTACAACAGACCTTCTTTTGGGAGCGATCTTCAGCCAGGCTCCGGATCGACGATGGCTGAAGCCGCGGTTCGAGAAGGCCCTCCGGAGAGATGGCGACGCAGCTGCCCCCGGCCTGAAGGCCAGGTCTAATACGCGTTCGCGCTAGACCGCTAAAGCGGTCTCTATCGTGACTACATCACGCCGAGACGGGAAACTTGATCAGTCCGAGAACCTCTTTTCGAGCAAGGGGTCTCTAGCAACGCTATCTGTTTCCAGAAAAGACTGAAGTTGCGGACCCCCCCGGCGATCTAAGTGGAGTTACTGGAAGCGTCGTGAGCAGTCCAGTCTCAGCACCCAGTTCGATGGCGACCACAGCTATTCTTGCCTTACCGTCCGTCCCAATGGCCAGCGTCCCTTGGAAATCCTTGGCATCCATCTCCGGAAAGAGCTCCTCAAGGAACGCCGATACCTGTCCCTGAGCGGGTATCGTCAGCGGCTCTGCGGTGTAGGTGACGGAGTTCTTCGCATCCTTCAGGATCAAGTAGACCTCGATTCTCTCGCGACGGAGACTGTGAATCGCCACGCCGCTGCTGATGTCGCCCTTGCGACGGACCGGGACGATGACGCCTGGAGCTGGTTCACTGGATCCAACCCCGGTGACTCCGACGCCGGGTAAGCTGAATCGAACTACCCCCGCAACCGGATTATCTGCGGTCAAGGTGACTGAACCATTCACCAGGGGTCCCATACCGTGAGTTGTAAATGTGGTTGATGTCAGAGGCGGCAGCGTGAAGCCGGATCCCATCTGTTGGGCGGGAACATCGAGGTCGTTGGTGAGCAATGATTCCCCGGTGAGCTCGTTCCCGGATGAATCCCGAAACGTGATCTTACCCGTGGCTGTGATTGGGGACGGATTGAAAACTACGAACTCCGAGAACACACCGGCACCATTCCCGAATTGGGCAAAGTAGACGGGGTTGCGAAGGTGTGCCTCGATCCAGTCCACATAGCTCGAGATCCGAGTGTAAACACCCGGACCATTCGGCCGGCCACAGGTGCCGTGGCTGGTGATGCCCACCTGCAACCAACCACCTTCTCCATCGGGCACCAGAAGAGGTCCACCGCTATCGCCCGAACAGATATCCGTTCCTCCCGCAGCGAATCCAGCACAGATGTCATCCTCCCCTGCCGGAGCTCTCATATCCGTGCACTGTTGGTTGGAGATCAACGGCAGACTCGCCTGCTGAAGCTCAGTTGGGAAGTTGGGTTTCGTGCTATTACGGGCTCCCCAGCCGAGGACTGTTGCCATTGTCCCCGGTGCTGCCAGTGGAGTGTCGAAGGAGTAGTTGAGTGGAATCACCGGAATGTTAAGAGGTGTCCGAAGTTTGAGAAGCGCTAGATCAGAGCTGGTCAGATCGAAGAAGTTGAAATCCTCATGTACGATGATCCGTTCCACCCGGACTCTGTGCCCTTCTTCGGTTCCCAGATCACGCCGGGCGACAATGACGTCAACCTCTGACGTGGTTAGCCCCCCGAAAGAAAAGTTGAGGCAATGGGCTGCTGTAAGGACCCATTGCGGATCGATCAAGGTTGCTCCGCAGAACTGCGCCAAGAACCCATCCTCCTCGTGGGACTTGACCAGAGCCACCATCCAGGGGAAATTGCCTGGGGAGACGGGTTCTCCACCGATGATCCGAGGGAGCTGTTCACCTGGAGGAGTTCCCGCTTCGCCCAGTTCCTCGGCGGTGGGTCGACTTATATTGCTAGACCAGGCGGCCAGGGTAAACAAGAGGACTGACTGCAAGATACAAAGAGATCTGATCATTGTTTTCTCCTCACTTTTTGTCCGTTGAGCCCAAGACATTCTCCGAGCGTTGCGGTGACGGTCGAACCCCGATTCGTGAATCGTGAGTGCCACATCACGTCTTCCCACTTTTTCGGTTCAACACCCTTGATCACGATCTAGCCGATAGCAATCGGGATACCAGGCTCCGAGTCGATCCCAGACTCTGAAATCTAAGTAGTTTCTGTACAATGAGTTAGGGAATCTAGACGGGTCTATCCGATGGCGCCCTCACCCAGGGAATCGACGGCATGTCCCAACCACTTTGGATAGCTTGCTATCCAAATGGATCGGTTTTCAGATCTGCTGAATGTGGTCTGCGGATTGGTCGTCTGAGGGATGGCGGACTTCCGGAGGTAGACGCCGGACTTCTTTCTCGAGCTATGTTTCCAGCTCGGCTACCCGATCATGCTTGAGATTGGGTAGCGGCTAAAGCTAACCAAACATATTTAAAATTTTGATTTCTACCGATCGGACGCGAAACGGTCGGCAGAGTGGTCCTTTCCAGGAGGCCGCTTCAGCGGCCTGGCGCGAAGCGTATTAGACCCGGTGTTTACGCCGGGGTCAGCAGTTTCTCCTCCCTCCCCTGAGGGCCGTTTACGGTCCTTCTCGAGCGGCGGCTTTAGCCCTCCTGGACCCGAGTTCGCGCCAGACCGCTAAAGCGGCCTCCTTAAAGGCCAACCCCTCAACCCACCCCAGGGGGCCACGCCGCACGAGCCGAAAGCGGGAACTGTCTTTTGGCCAATTGGACCCGTTCGTGAACTCTCGGGATTGTGATCCCCATCCAACCCACGCTTCCAGACAAATGTGAGAGCAAAATTCTCAGAATGCGCGAGCTAGCAGCTAAACAAGCCTCCAGCCACTCCCAACTCCTAGCCGCTACGTGAGGAGTTCGGAGGCCCGCTTAGGCGATGCCGATAGATCGCGTACACTGGGAGTCCTGCGGCCAGGGTCAGCAGTCCGGCTAGAACCTCCAGTGTGTGACTGAAGGCCGTGCTTGCCATGACACCCAGATTGGTGGCGACGAAGACCAGGGGGAGCACCCGATAAGGGAGTAGAAAGGAACCTTGCCCAACCTGGTCTCTTCTGGTTCTCAACAGCACGGAGACGGTGAGTGTGGTGAAGAGCAGGAGTACAAATCCTGAAAAGAGTAAAATCTGTCGGAAGTCTCCGACTAGTATCATCATCAGCGCCACCCCGGTTTGAAACCAGATGGCCTTGAGTGGGAGCTTTCTCTTTCCGTCCACCTCTCCCAGCCAGGAGGGAAACAGCCGACTCCGAGACATCGCAAAGTAGACCCGAGGTCCGGCGATCGACATCGCGGTGAGCGAGCTCGAGATCGACAGCAGGACCAGTAGGCTGAGCAAACTGCTTCCCGAGCTCAAGGCCGCCGAGGCAGCGATCTGGGCGACCGGGATCTGGCCTTTCAGTTCAAGCAACGGGACTGCCGAGAAGTAGGCCAGGTTGAGTAGCAGATAGAGCACGATCACGAGAACCGTACCCAATATCAGGGAACGGGGAAGATTTCGCTGGGGTTGTCGGATTTCCTCTGCGATATAGGCTGCTGCGTTCCAGCCGCTGTAGGCGAACATGACCAGGATGATCGACGAAGCAAGGGCGGACAGCTCTATGTCCGCGATGCCGTCCTCGAAGAGGGGTCGCAGATTTGCTCGAACGGGAGAGTTTGCCAGGACCAGAACCGCGAATCCAAGAGCCAGCACCAGATTGAAGAAAGTGACCAGGGAGTGGAGCTGTGTCCCGAACCCTAGACCCACCGAAAGCAGCAGTGTGACCGCAAGCAGAGCTGACGCGGCGATCCAGGCTGGAGAGATGCCGCTCAGCTTTTCAGGAAGCAAGGGGAGCAGGTGATAGGCCAGTCCCAGCGCAGAGGCTGCAATCGGTGCCGAAAATCCAATGAAAAGTGAAGCCCAGCCTGAGAGAAAGGCCGGGAGTGGGCCAAAGGAAGGGTAGAGAAAAGCGAATTCTCCGCCGGCCTGGGGGAACCGGGTGCCCAGATGGGAGTAACAGATCGCCCCGATCAGAGCCAACAACCCGCCTATGATCCAGGTGCCCAGGAGCCAGAAGGAACTGCCCAGCTCCTCGGCGATCAGTCCTGAGGTGGTGAAGATGCCGATCCCGACGATGTTGCCCACCACCAGGAAAGTCGCGGATAAGAGTCCAACTTCTCGGAAAAGCTGCACCTTGGACGCCACTACCCGATTGACTTGGTCCTTGGAATTGGGGAATTCATCGGCGAGCTGGGGTCCTTGGACCTGGGACTTATTGCCCGACCAGCTGACCCACCGTCTCATCTAGCGTGGACCAGTCCTGATAGTTGATCAGATGCCGTGTCACCACACCCTTGGAGTCGACAGCGAACAGGGTAGGGAAGACGTTCACCTGTCCGAAGGTCTCTTGGATGGCCTGGTCGACATGGGCGTTGGTATACAAGATCCCATGTCTCTCAAGATAACTTTTACGATCCTGATCGCTGGCCGTTAGCCCCAGGATACGGTCGGCGTTCAGGCCGATCAGTTTGAAGTTGGACTGCTGGTATTTCTCGTGCAGGGACTTCAGATGCGGCGAGATCCGGCCACAGGGAGGGCAGCCAGTAAACCAGAAATAGAGCAGTAGGTTGCTGCCCTTCAAATCCGCAAAGGAAAGCGTTTCTCCCCCGAAGGTCTTGACGCTGAACGGAGGGATCGGCTGGCCTTCCCACCCTGTCACCCGAACTCCCCTTTCATGTTTTCTGATGAACCCGGCGATCCGGGTCAGCTGGAGCGACGTTATCTCCTTGGTCGTCCGGTCGCGAACGAAGAACGAGGGCACTCTGCGGTCGGCCGCCATGACGGTCAGTAGCAGATCGATCGAACCGGCGGTCACAGCAAAATGATCCGCAATCTGGCGGAGGGTGGGTATCTCGTTGGTTCGTTCGTGTTCCCCTTTCAGGAAGCCAGGAATCTTGAAGAAGATCTCGTACATCCGCCCGATGAAGTTCTTCTCTTCCTTCTCGAAGCGGTTGTCATTGTGGAGCTTGGAGAAGGTCAGGGGAGCGCCCTCTCGCATCAGCTGCTGGAGCTTACTGAGCACTCGCGTCTCGGTGGACTCGGCCGCGTTCAGCGAAACCAGAAGGAGCAGCAGGAAAAATGATTTCCTCATGCCACACCATTAGATAGGAAAAACGGCTTCCCTGTCGAGTCCTCGACTCGTCTCTGTAGAATCCCACACAGGCCCGGGTGATGGAGCCGCCGGCCGCGACCGTGAAGTTGACGGTCCGTTTGCCGACGTCCATTTACTGACGTCTGTCCCTAGTGATGGTCGCCCTAGGCCATGCTGAAGTCTGTCCCCAGTGACTGTCCCAGTGACTGTCGTCTCGTCCTTGGTGTGGTCTGTCCCCACTTCCCACTGGTATAGTTCGCTCATACTTACGTCTGTCCCCAGTGGCGGCAAGGACGGCTACCGGGTCGAGTGACTTGACTTGACATGACTCTGCTTGATTGGGCCATTGTTGTTGGCATCAACTTTACGGTCTTCGGCTATGGCCTTTTCCGATCCAGCCAGACCCGGACCCCTGTCGACTGGTTTCTGGGCGGACGTAGCCTCCCCTTCTGGATCGTCGCTGTCTCCATGTTTGCCACATCGGTAGATGCCGGTGACATCGTTGCCCTGAGCGGCCTCAGCTATACCGACGGTATTTCGATTCTTTCCGTCTGGTGGATGGGGGTCGTGATCGGCTACATCGTGACGGCCTTTTTCGTACTGCCGCCAATGTATCGAGGCGCCATGTTCACCAACGCCGAGTATCTCGAGGTCCGCTTCGGCCCAGCTGCCCGAGTGATCAGTGTGCTGGTCCAGGTCCAATACCGGACCAACATCCTCGCCGGGATTGCGATTTCACTGCAGCTGATCCTGACGAGGGTCATGGGAGTCGAGGGGATCTGGGCGTGGGCCGTGGTGGTAGCCTTTGCCGGCATGGCCACATTCTATTCGGCGCGTGGAGGACTCAAAACCATCGCCTGGGCCGATGCTTTTCTGACCGTTTCCATGATCCTCGGGACCTTGGTGCTTTGGCTGGTCGTCTGGCAGGCAGTCGGTGGTTGGGAGGGAGCCACCGCCGCACTGGCATCCAGGGGTGGCGCCGAGCTTCCCGCGTATCTGCTTCACATCGGGACGTCCCGGCCCGGTCAGCCCGACGCGCTCATTGTGGTGGCGGCATGGGTCATCATCGGGGCCGCCTATCCTATCGTCAACCACAGCGAGGCTATGAAGCTGTTTGGGGCGCGTTCGCTGTGGGACGTGAAGATGTCGGTCCTGTTGGCCGCCGCCGTGACGATGGTAATGATGTACTTCAATGGCACCCTGGGTATCCTGGGCCGCGCGCTCTGGCCCGAGACCCTTCAGCGTCCCGACGAAATCTATCCGCTATTGGTGGACCGATTCCTGAGCAGCGGGCTGAAAGGGATCGTCGTCGCAGGTGTGGTGTCGGCCGCCATGACTACTTACGAGGGGATAGGATCTGCACTCTCGGCTCTATGCACCCGGGATATCTATGCCAGATTGATCACCCGGGATCGAGAAGACGCACACTATTTGAAGGTCAGCCGGATGGTGACTCCGGTTGTCATCGGTCTTTCCTTCCTCTACATCCCATTCATCCTGAACCATGAGAACATCGCTAGCTTCTTTGTACGTGTCACCAGCGTTTTCGTGATACCACTGATGACCGTCTATCTGATGGGAGTCTTCACCCGAGTCCATCGAAGAAGTGGACTTGTCGGTCTCATCGCCGGTTCCAGCTACGGGATCCTGGCCGTCATTGGGTCCAGTCTGGGGATGCTCCCGGTCTGGTTGACGGACCGGTTTGTGGCCTATCTCTGGAGTATTGCCATTACCTCGGGCGCCATGATCCTGAGTTCCTTGGTATTGAGTAAGGCAGTCGAGAAAGATGCTTTAGGGACAGACGAATCGGGCTGGCTCCGGCGTTCCCAGGCAGATGTGCCGGAGATCCAGGAGTCTCCCTTTCCCGGGGGAGTGCCTTTCTGGTGGCTGCAGCCCCATCTGTGGGCGGGCATCGTGTTGGCCACATCGTTCGTGTTGGTATTCTATATTTTCTGGTGAGGGTGGATTTCTAGGCCTGTAGCCGATAACGCCGGGCTTCAGATCAGTCCCACCGTCAGCCGCGCTGGCCCCGTTCGAGAAAGAAACTTTGGTCGTATCTAGTACAGCGTTCTGTAAATACCGATACGTTTGTGGCGAGCGCGACGGGTCGAGATCGCGAAACGACGACGAACGCCATGTTTGGCCATCGTCAACGTACCCGCTGACGTCCGTACCCGCTGACGTCTGTCCCCAACGTTATCTCCCACACACTGATGTCTGTCCCCGGTGGCGCTGTCCCCACCCATTATCCCCCAACGTTATCCCCACCAGTGCACTGGCGTCTGTCCCCAACGTTTCGTCCCCCAAGTGACGCTGACGTCGGTTTGCACTGACGTCTGTCCCCAACGTCCGCTGATGTCCGCACCCATTGATGTCTGTCCCCAACGTAGTCCCCATTGACCTCTGTCCCCAACGTATTGGACGACGAACGCAGAGATCGTCCACAACCCCATCTGCCCTCCGTCCGGCGACGGGCTGGGCCGATTCTTTTGTCGTTCCTATTCCATGGTACGAGGCATCGAGTACGTCGTCACTTCGCGCCCTCGACGCCGTCGTGCTCTCCACAAACTTCATCGTATTTATGGAACGGAGCACTAAGTGCCTTTCAAGTTCGAGATCACTCCGGGCACAGAGGAAGGTTTGGCAATAACACTTTCAGTGTAGAGAAGACGGGATCGACTTGAACCCAGGGTAGCTCGCTTCGCATTGCAACCCTGGGCTACGCGCAATAACGCCGTTGGCGTAAGGACCCCGAGGGAAACGCGTCATGGCAGATTAGCCCCGCCACCGGCTGCGGACCGCGGGATCGTTCAGGAAAGAAACTTCGTGTCAGGGCGTGGCGGCGGTCTCCAGGCCGCCGTGCATCGAGCCAAAGGCTCGAAGGAAGAAGACCTTCGGCCTGGAGACCGAAGCCACGTTTGCGAATGAAGTTTCAGATTGGTGCCCCGCAGCGGAGCTGCCCCATTCGAGAATGAAACTTCGGTCGGGCATTGATGGGGGGAGATTCTGCTGTTGTCCGGCTCTCTCCTCGGAACTTAGGTTCATGTTGCTAACGAGTCAAGTCGTTCGCGGCTCTGTTGGATCGCCAAGGGTTGATGATAGGCGATCGTTTGTATCTTGTATCTTGGAATTTTCAAGTTTCAGGTTAGGCCCCCGTGGGTTTCGCCGTGGCGCCGTCCCCAGCTAGCTGGCGATCGACTCCCGGGATCCTGTAGCGGGATCCCCATCGGCAGCCGTGGGAGGCAGGGCAGGAGGGTCCTGCCCCAGGCCTGTAGCAGGCTTCGCAGCTTCAGCGGTCTGAGAGGCTCCGTTCGTCCCCTGTGCAGCCCAGCCTGGTTGTGGGGGGCGTTTCAGGAGAGAGAGCGCCATTTTCCCAAGGATATTGGCGATCTTGTGCTTGGTGCCGCGCACCGCGCTATCGGCCGAGATGCCGTAGCGTCGATAACGACTCAGCATGCCCTGGCAGACCACGAAGTAGGCCAGAAAATTCCGGAGATCCTTGAACATCCCGAATCGCCGGCAGCGTTTGATGGTCGAAGCCATACTGTAGAAGTCGCGCCAGGCTCGTTCAATACATCGAGAATCTCTTCCTCTTTTAGGAGGGGATGGTGGTAGAGGATGCGCGGATGATCGGGGTCCAACCAGTAATCGTAGTTCACATCTTTCAGCTTCAGCGCCTTTCGGTCCTTGCGCATCATCTGAAAGTCGACAGTGCCGGGGAGGGGAGTCAAGGGTATGAACTGTACCAACGCGACGCCGCAGTCGCGAGCGAAGTTGATGGTCTCATCCATACTCTCCTGGGTGTCGGTCTCGATTCCGAAGATGAACGCTCCCATGATGTAGGAAAAGGCTTCCTTACGAATTGTCTCCAGGCGCCTTGCCAGGTCGGCTCCGCTAGAGTTGAAGCCTTTGTTGGTCGCCTTGAGGCCCTCTTCGGTGATCGTCTCGATTCCGATCAGTGCGCCCCCTATGCGCCCCTTCTTCATGGCCTTCATGTACTTGGGATCGTCGGCTACCTCCATCGTGATCTGGGTAAAGAAGTACATGTCTGAAGGTATCTCATCAGCCAGGCGTTCGAGGAGTTCGTAACGCGCCTGCATGCCTGCCTCAAGACGGCCACGCAGTTCTTCATTGTGTGCGTTTTCGATGTCCTGCGGCGTATAGGGATAGAAATTGTCGTCGGCGAACATGATCAGACGGAAGCCTGCACTGTAAAGATCCTTGAGCTCTGTGATGATGGCATCGTTGGTCCGAAGCCTGGGCGAGCGACCGTCCTGCACCCACACGGAGCAGAAACTACAGCTCTTGGGACAGCCCCGCACTGTTTGCACTGACGCCACCAGATAGCGGTCCAGCGTCATCAAGTCCCAGCGCGCCGGTGAGAAGGACTCGGGATCGACTCTCCCGCCATTGTAGCGAGGTTGCAGCCGCCCTTCCGCATAGTCACGTACCGCCTGACCCCAGACCATCTCGGCGTCTCCCGTAACCACGGCAGCACAGTGCTTGGCTGCTTCCTCGGGGAAGACCGAGACGTGGGGGCCACCAATGATGACTGTGGCACCAAGTGCCTGGACCCTTGCTGCGAGTTTGTAGCCGTGCAGCGCGTTGAAGGTGTGGATGCCGATACCGACCAGGTCTCCGGGCTGGACTTCGTCGATAGGGAACGGATCCACGGCCTGGTCAATCAGGCGCAATCCCTTGATGAAGTCTTCTTCTGGTGTCACCGCCGCCAGTACTGGTAGGAATCGCGGAGTGATGAAGGAGAACTTGATTCTCTCGGCCGAGGGCGCTGGGTTGACCAGAAAGATGCGAAATGAACGTGGAGATGTCTCGCTCACTGGAATGTCCTTTCTCTAGCCACTGGCTCTCAGGAACCAGCGCCTATGTTGTCTGCTCGCTCCGAACTGCTATTCTGAGCTTGCCAAATATTAGGGCTAGCGGAGAGATTTCGCAAGTAGTATTTGGGAGATGGCGATCCCTACAACCAAATATCCTAGTTGGATTCGGCTGTTTCGCGATAGATGTCTTTGCCCACGATACGGCTCCAGTGATCGAGGATGCGCCGCCACATCGGACCCGGTTTGCCGTCGCCGATGGGCACTCCATTGATGCGCACCACCGGCCCCAGACAATAAGGTGTCGTCGGGAGCCATGCCTCTTCGGCATTGACCACATCGTAGGTTTGAATGTCCTCTTCCAGGAACGGCACCCCCATTTCTCCCAGGATCTCTTCCAGTACGGTGAGGCTGATCCCCCAGAGGACGTTGGTGCGTTGCGGAGACACCACTTTGCCGTCGCGAAAGATGACGAAGTTCGATCCGCCGGTTTCCGTAATGTTTCCGTTGATATCCAGGTAGATGGCCACGGCGTTGGGGTCGAGCTGTTGTGCCTCCTGATCGCCGATCCACATGTGCAGCCGATTTCGATTCTTGATCTTGGACGACAGACACTGGGGCGGCCAGTGCCGCGGCGAAGGAGTCACGCAGTGAACCCCCTTCAGGAAGACCTCTTTCCAGAGGTCGAATCGCATCGGAAAGGTGTGCTGAACGTAGCTGGGGGTCAGTTTTTTAGGGATACCCGCCGCACCGGCATAGACCGTGTTCTCGCCGGCGGTCATGTAGTACACGAGGCCCAGTTCCTGGCCAGCTGCGAGCTTGCTGTTGTGCTCGATCAGCTTGCGCGAGATGTCGTTACTCTCCTCCAGGCTGACCGGAGGCTCGATACGTGCGTATTTGCAGGAGCGGTAGAAGCGGCGGGAATGGTCTTCCATGCGGTAGGGCTGCTGCTGAAAAGTCCGGAAGAAATCTGTCACCGCAGCGCCAATCACGATGCCCAGGTCATAAATTGGCAGGACGCACTGGGAGGCGGGGACAAACTCACCCTTGAGGTAGGCAATTGGTTCGTTCAAGTGACCTGCTCCTATCTATCGTGTCTAAATTGGGGTGGTTTTGGACGTGACTGATTTAGCCATAGAAGACCAAGATCTGGACGACACGCATTGTAACCCCCGATACCTGGACCGGCAAGGCGTTCTCCGTTCTTGATCCTTCCGGTGTCGACGCATTAGAATCTGCTGTGACCGATGATTCCGTCAAGGCTTCAGCAACCATGAAACTCCGCCGTCTTGGATCTCTCCTCTCGCTCTTCTGTTTCGGCACGGCTGCAGCGGTGACAGGGGAGACGGACCCGACACCCCGATTCGAGTCGGACATCCTCCCCATTTTCGAAACCCGCTGCCTTACCTGCCACGGGGATGCGGAACACCAGTCCGATCTCGACCTCAGGACTAGGGACAGCGTTCTCAGAGGAGGCCGTACCGGTCCTGTGATCACGCCGTACTTGCCGGATGAAAGCTTACTTCTCCAGAAGCTGGTTCAGGGGGCCATGCCCCCTGGCAAGGCGAAGCTGGACTCGGCAGAGATCGATCGCATCCGACTCTGGATCGACGGGGGGGCACTGATCCAGGGGGAGGAGGCGACCTCCCCCGCAGCGCACGCCGGTGCTGGAGAAGTCACCGAGACCGAAGTGATGGTGGGTATCGTCAACTTCAAGTGCATCAGCTGCCATGGCAGGAGAAAGCAGGAGGCAGGTCTGGATCTGAGGAGCCGGGAAAGTATCCTGAGAGGAGGAGTATCAGGCCCGGCGATGGTGCCAGATAGCCCGGATCAGAGTCTCCTGATCCAGCGGATCGCGGCCGCCGAGATGCCTCCGAAGGAGCAGGTAAAGAAAGCGGAGCTGATTCCAGTGACCGCCGCCGAGTTGGAAACCCTGCGTCGCTGGATCGCGGCCGGAGCACCCCCTGGAGCTCCCGAGATTCCAGTGATTCCGTCCACAGATCCCCTAGTGAACGCGAGCGATCGAGAGTTCTGGTCCTTTCGGAGCCCCATCCGTTCTGCAGTCCCCTCCGTTCGGCAGAAGGATCTGGTTCGGACACCGATCGATGCCTTTCTCTTGGAGAAACTGGAGGAGAAGCAGCTGAGCTACTCGCCCCAGGCAGACCGTCTGACGCTTCTTCGGAGAGCGTATCTGACGTTGATCGGATTGCCTCCGTCAGCAGAAGACATCAAGGACTATCTCAATGACCCATCAGCTGACGCTTATCCGAGAATGATCGATCGCTTGCTGGCCTCCACCCACTATGGAGAGCACTGGGGGAGGTTCTGGTTGGATGCAGCCGGCTACTCCGATTCGGCCGGCAAGCTCAATGTGGATCTCGTCCGGCCTTTCGCCTATCGCTATCGGGACTACGTCATTCGTTCGTTCAATGACGACAAGCCCTATGACCGTTTTCTTCTGGAACAGATCGCGGGTGACGAGCTCTTTGATTACAAGGCGGCCAAAGAACTCACCCCGGAGCAGTTCGATAATCTGGTGGCCACCGGCTTTCTTCGTATGTGCCAGGATGGTTTTACTCAGTACATTCAAGATCGGTTCGACATGTTAGCCGAGCAGCTCGAGGTCGTCAGCTCCTCGGTGTTGGGGCTCACGTTGGGGTGCGCACGATGCCATGACCATAAATACGATCCTATTCCTCAGCGGGACTACTATCGTTTCAGCGCCATCTTTCGAGAGGCGTACGACCTCTATGATTGGATAGAGCCCGCCAAACGACAGCTCGAGTTTGCCCCGGAAGAAGAGCGTCGAGAGGTTTCCCTTCACAACCAGCCCATTCTGGCCGAGATTGAGCGACTGGAGCGGTTGCTGAAGCAGGAAGACGACTCTTCGAAGCAGGTGCCCCGCGAGGGAGTCAGCCCCTCACCCAACAGTCGGCTCGCCGAGATCCAGAGAGAAATCGATGCCACCCGGAAAGAACTGCGGCCTTCTCCCAAGATCCTGGCACTCTATGACCTGGGAGGAGACCCGGACCCAACCTTTGTCCATCTCAGGGGTGACGCCTTGGCACCCGATCAGCGGGTCTCGCCGGGTATCCCCTCAGTCCTCTCAGGTTCTCTGTCCCCCTATGAAGTAATGCCCCCGAGAAAGGGAAACCAGACGAGCGGTCGGCGCCTGGCGTTCGCCCGCTGGCTGATTCAGCCCAAGCACCCTCTGACGGCGCGGGTCATCGTGAACCGGATCTGGCAAGATCATTTTGGTGCGGGATTGGTCAGCACCTCAGACAACTTCGGTCTCACCGGCAAGCGTCCCTCCCACCCAGAGCTGTTGGACTGGTTGGCAACCGAGTTTGTACGCCAGGGCTGGAGCATCAAGGCGATTCACAGGCTGATCATGACTTCAACCGTCTATCGGCAGAGTTCCGGCCCTGACCGAGGGCCGCGCTCAGCGGACCCTGACAACGTATTCCTCTCCCATTTTCCGATGCGGCGCATGGATGCCGAGACGCTTCGTGACTCGATTCTGAAGGTTGGGGCCCGGCTGGATCTGCGCCAGTTCGGAGCCTCGGATGCATTGGAGGTGACCGCGGATGGCGAAGTGGTTTCGGCGAGCCTTCGAAGAAGCATCTATCTACTTCGTCGTCGCTCCACGCCGGTCACCCTATTGGAGGTCTTCGACGCCCCACGGCTGGAGACCAACTGCATCAAGCGGCACCAATCGAACGTCCCGTCGCAGGCCCTGGTGCTGTGGAACGGGGATCTGGTGCGGGAGAGCTCTCGTTTCTTCGCGGGTCGGATCATCGATGCCGTCGGTGGCGATCTAGACGAGCAGGTCAAGAGGATCTACCTCACGGCTCTTACCCGTGATCCATCGCCCCAGGAACTCGGCGACGCTCTCCAGTCTCTGGAGCAGATGAGGCTGAGATGGCTGGATCATCTCCGGCAAGAGCCCACCGCCGAACCCAAGGGCACCCGGGCTGAATGGCTAGCCCTGTCCACTTTCTGTCACGTGATTCTGAACTCAGCTGAGTTCGCCTATGTCAATTGAGGATGCCATGTGGTTGAATCCCAAAGCCGGTCGCCTATCCCGCCGAGATCTCTTCTCCCGTCTGAGTGACGGGGCCTATGGTGCTGCCCTGTCGTCCTTGCTGGGAGGGGACCTGGCGCTGTCCGCGTCTTCGCAGCGGACGGTTCCGCACCTGGAGCCGAAATCGCCGCACTTCGAGCCTAAGGCCAAGGCGGTCATCCAGCTTTTCATGTCGGGTGGGCCCAGCCAGATGGATCTGTTCGATCCGAAGCCGTTGCTGGAAAAGCACGCGGGCGAGCCGCCGCCGCCCTCTGCCTTGGACAGCCAACAGCGGCTCAATCGGGTTGCCGGATCGTTGATGCCCACGCAATTCAAGTTTGCCAAATACGGGAAGTCAGGCATCGATGTGTCGGAGTTGCTACCGCACCTGGCAACTCGCGTCGACGACATGGCGGTGGTCCGCGCCATGTACACCACCCACACCAACCATGAGCCGGCAATCTTTCTAATGCATACCGGTCGTCTCCTTCCGGGCCGCCCCACGCTCGGCGCCTGGGTGGCCTATGGTCTGGGAAGCGAGAATCAGAATCTGCCGGCCTATGTAGTGCTGGAGGATCCGACGGGACTGCCTCGCTGCGGTATCCAGAACTGGCAGTCGGGTTGGCTGCCACCGGTCTACCAGGGAACCAGACTGCGGTCGCAGGGATCCCCCTTGCCCAATCTCAAGCCACGCGAAGAGTTTCCCGGACCGGTTCTCCAGGTTGCGAGGTCTCTGCTGGGGCGTATGGACGTGGCTCACCGGGAGAAGCATCCGGGAGAGGCCGAGCTCGAAGCCCGAATTCGCAGCTACGAGTTGGCAGCTCGAATGCAGCTGGAAGCCACTGATGTCCTCGATCTTTCCCAGGAAACCCAGACGACGCGTGAGATGTATGGTCTCGACAACAAGCTGACCGCCTCTTACGGTCGCCGCTGTCTGATGGCCCGTCGGCTGGTGGAGCGTGGAGTACGCATCGTCCAGATCTACATGAATCACGACCCCTGGGATCATCACTTCGAGATCTGGAAGGGTCTGCCCGAGACCTGTGGTATGACCGACCGACCGGTAGCGGCTCTGCTGCAGGACCTGAAGCAGCGCGGGCTGTTGGAAAGCACGTTGGTGCTCTGGGGAGGTGAGTTTGGTCGTCTCCCTCACTCTGAGATTCCCAAGGATGCCAAGCGAGTGGGCCGAGATCACAACATGCACGCCTTTACGGTCTGGCTCGCTGGAGGAGGTATCAAAGGCGGAACCGTCCACGGCACGACCGACGAATTCGGGTATAAGGGTGTAGAGAATCGGGTAAGTGTCCACGATCTCCACGCCACCGTCCTGAATCAGCTGGGTCTGAATGCTCGAGATCTGGTGTACAAGCGAAACGGACGCTCCGAAAGGCTCATCGACGAGTTCCCAGCGCGGGTCGTCAAAGAGATTCTTAGTTAAAGTCAAGTTCGCCGAATTTCCTGCGAACGACTGTCCCAGAGCCTGCTTTCCCCTGTCAATTCTCGGGGGTAGGAATGACCTACAAGTAGACGCACTTTAAGATTCTTTCAGACATCTCCTACGCCGAAGGCGTTACTGCGGGTAGCCCAGGGTTGCAATGCGAAGCGAGCTACCCTGGGTCAAAGTCGTTCAAAACAAACACGCTACCCCAAAGGGGTTATTGCCGACCGGAAACGAATTGCAACAACGCTTGCAGCGTAGAAGAAGCGGCGACTTGAACCCAGGGTAGCTCGCTTCGCATTGCAACCC
>JAKZYH010000661.1:0-9712 GCA_047514575.1 Acidobacteriota bacterium
GCAGAGGAACTGACTACAGGTTCAAGTTGCTGCAGCTCTGAGGACTGCAAGAACTCGGCTCGAATACCCGAGACGACCGATCGCTCATGCCACTGGCGGCCTTGGGAAATCTCTTCCTCGGAAAAAAAAAGGCGCAGTCCCCCACTGGCTCGATACTCGGGATCTACTCCTGTGAGCTCCCTCAATTCGTCGCACAGAGGAGCAAACATAGCCCGGCTCTGGGCCGCCAACTGTTGCCGTGGCTTGCGGCTTGACGGATCTCCGTGGGTGAGAATCCCAGCCGAAGCCCAGGAAGCCTCTCGGCCCACCTGCCCCCGCTCAAGGAGCAGCACATCGACCTTCGCCCGCGCGAGGTGATAGGCAATTGAGCAGCCAATGGCGCCAGCGCCGACGATCACGACTTCTGCGGACTGAACCATTGAGAGATCCTAAAGCCGCGACAGGTACTCTGTAGCCTGAGGGAATCTATCGGTGGAGATGGAAATCTTGGCGAGCATTGTACTCTAGAGTTGCCCCAGTGAGGTCACAAAGGGGAAAAGTGGACTGCCCTGGGGATCTCTTGTTGGCGTCGAGAACGGCTCTTCCCTTCTCTCGACGCTCACCTGGCCACCACCGCCTCGGCGTAGCGGAGGTCACCCGTCTTTCCATCGTAGTACTGAAAAACGACCTGCGGTTTGGGAAAGGCAACCCAGCGCTCTTCCCCCAGACGCTTCGGGTTGTTGAAGGCGTTGTTGACCTGAACCACGCAGTAGGTGGGATACTGCAAATTCTCTCGCGGAATGTCATTCCGGAAATAAGTTGACCATCGAATCTCAACTGGTCTCGGCCCATACTTGAAGCGCCCACTGGCCGGCCGATCCCCCTCGTCGCTAGCCCAATGATTGGAAGAGTTGTGAGGGCCTGATGCAAACTCCCACACATTGTCCGTGATCTTGATGACGAAACTGTTGTGGAGATCTCCCGTCAGCACCAGGACCGGTCGATCGAGGCTGTCCCAGAACCGGATCAGCTTCTCACGCTCGTCCAGAAAGACGGTCCAGGCATCGTCCTTGTTCACCGTCCTCACCTTCCCACCGACGACGTGGGGAACCATGAAATTGACGGTCGAGACGACGAAGATAAACTCGGCGTCGCTCTTTTTCATTCCCTCCATCAACCACTCCCGCTGCTCCTTGCCCAGCATGGACAAGCCCGGTTTGTCAGGCTGACGAACATCGTGCATTTCACGCTGTCCTCGGTTGTCGAGGACAAAGAAGTCACAATTGCTGATGCGCATCTGATAGTAGGAACGTCGACCGATGGAATAGGAGACACTTCCATCCACCCTTGCAGCAGGGGAGACACGCAGCCGATGGCGATCCAGCACCTGGACGATCCGATAGACGCCGGCGTTGGGGTCGCCACCCACGCCATCCAGGGCGTTGTCGTTCACCCCGGCTGTTGCCGTACCCCAATGGACATGAAGATTGGAGGCCTGATCCAGATCGAGTCGACTGAAGTCGGCGGAGGAATCGGTCAGAACATCGCTGCCTGACTCCAGCTTGGCCTTCCCGAAAAAGATCTGCTGCTGGAAGGAGACGGGGTTGCTCCACCCCAGATAGTCATACCAGGCTCGAACCCCTACGTCCCGGTAGACGGCCCTCCGATCGCGCAGTCCGGGAGTCCCGGCACCCCACACATCGTTCAAGATTTCATGATCGTCATAGGTAAAAAACGACGGGATATACCGGTGCCAGCGGGCCAGGTTCTCTCCCTGATCCAGGAAGTGCTTGTAGTTCTGCCAAACCCCCACCAGGGTGGGCGCCACCTTCAGCACCTCGGGAACCTCTTCGGGAGACGCGTCCACCTGTGCTGCCCACTGCTGCATCCTATATTCCCGCTGGGTCTCGTAGAGCCAATCGCCGTTGAGGATGGCGAAGTGGATCTTGTCCTTCAATCGCTCGAGCATGGTCTTGAAGGTCGGCAGCGCCGGTCCGGGGAAGCTCGTCTGATTGTTCCCACAAGCGAACTCGAAGCTGAAGTTGAAGAGCCCTTTGGGATTCAGCTCGGGATCGACATAGTCAGCTGAATCGGGGAGGGTTTTGAAAGAACCTCGACGGCCCGTAGGTCGCTGGCTCTGGGGCAGGAACAACTCGTAAAAGTATTTAGTGTTGGCTTTCAGGTCAGAGAGCGCCACCCACCCGGTATTGTCATGCTCGAGTCGTGTCAACACGAGAGGGCTAGTGCTCCTGAGCTCTTCCGGTGACAAACCATAACGAACGCCAAACGATCCGGTCTGCGCGGTCCGTGCCCATATGCGAATACCGTTGGGACTGAGCCGTCCCAGAATCGGTCCATGAGTGATGTGGTTTTCAGTCTCGGCTGCTGCGGGAGCAATCCCGAGGCCGCAGTAAACGAAACAAACGGCAACTAAGGGCAGGTCGAGTCGCTTCATAGGTCAACAACCTCTTCTCGCTTCAGTGAGACAATCCGCAGCGAGTGCGTCCAAGGAATACTCGCGCCAGCGGCCACGTTGGATCATTCGGGTGAAAACATCAGTCCCGCTTACTCCTCGGAACCGGGTTTGATGTTGCCGACATTCAGCCCCATACGTTCAGACGAACTCTCCCGAATTTCACCTCAGGTGTTTGTCGGCGAACTTGAGGTATTGATCCCAGTCATAGTCGGTGACGTCATGCTTTCCTTGGCGGATGTGGTACCCGATGGTGTTCATCACAGGCTGATCGACCGCTGGCATCGTCTCCACTTTCAAGCCTGGCTTGCCCAAGAGCCGATACACGGGTCCAGCGTGCTTGGCAGACAGAAACTCTCCTCGAGGATCAGCCCAACGGTCCTCTTGAGCACTCGCGACGTAGACCGGGCGAGGCGCAATCACGGCAATCAGCATGTGCTGATCTACCGGCAGCGCGTCTTCGTTTCCGTTGTACTTCGAAAAGTTCTTGCAGAACCAATGTGGGAAAGCGGTGTTGATCCGCTGGACTGTCTCGCCGAAGCGGCGACGGCTCAGGGCAGCCCCTCCACAGCCTGAGTTGTTGGCAATGACGAGAGCGAAACGCTCGTCCTGGGCTCCGGCCCACAGCGCAGTCTTACCGAGTCGTGAATGACCCAGAACGGCCACCTTTCGACGAGCGATCGCGGGGTCTGACTCAAGGTAGTCCAGTGCCCGGCTGAGGCCCCAAGCCCAGGCGCCGATCGCCCCCCATTGATCCGGGGCTGGCAACTTCTGAGCTCCTTCGTAGAAGAGGGGATGTACCCCGTTCTGGAAGCCATCATCAAAGTCAGGATCGATGTCTCCATAGTAGGCCGTCGCCAGGGCGTATCCCCGGGCCAGAAGCTTTTCCACCGGCCAGCGGCTGGAGCTGATGCCACGTGAGGATTCGGTGGCCCGATTGTCGACGACGATGCCCTCTTCCTTGGAAGGGCGCATCCACTGGTCCGAGAGCGTAATGCCGGGGTCAGGATGAATCGAATGATTCCCATTGAAATTGAGTCCCAAAAAGGCGGGAACCGGCTCCTTCTCGCTATTGGGAAGGTAGATCAGTAGGTTGATGCTGGGGCCTGTTTTGTCGTCCCTGAAGAAAATCGAGACCTGCTTTCGGGTTGCCCTACCGCCCAGAGCCTTGGGGTCAACCGACTCCTCAGAAACCATTGTCCGTGGTCGACCGGGGCTTCGACCGTAGACGTGAGTCTCGAAGAGTTTGAGGATCTCCACTCGCCTGAGCCGGCGCCAGGTCTCTTTATGCGTGATCTTGCTTCCGCTGGACGTCAGCAAAGGGTCGGGCAGTGTGTAGGCCGGTACTTTCGATTCGTCGTAGTTAAACGATTCCTCTTCTATTCCAGGAGAATTCCAGACGAGTCCCAGCGTGACCCCACAGAGGATCGTGATTGACCGCACAGTCGGCACTGTCTTAGTCGGAAACAATAATAACCTCCTCCAGAACAGGAGACACGGCCCCCGTTGCGGTTGGATTGAGGACAGCCCGATACTGCATCGCCTGGTGGGAGGTATCAGGATGGCTGAGGGCTCCCGGCTGCTCGTAATAGGTGCCCGGTCCTCCTGGACCCGTCCAGAGGGCCTTCTCCAGCCCCTCAGACGCGGCGGCGGTGCGCACCTGCAGACGTACCCGACTGCCGTGTGGCGTCTGGGCCTTCCAGGTAATGCTGCGGGGAACCGAGTCGCCATAGACGTGCGCGGAGGAGATGTAGTCGTACTCATGACGGCGATCGTAGATATTGCCCAGGTCAACACCGGAGTCGTTGTGGGGTCCACGAGCGGGTATTCCCAGTCTTCTGTCGGGCCGAAAACCGTCCGCCCCTCCCCAATAGAGGAAGGAATCGGTGACGTGATCGCCAAAGGACCCGATCTGGTTGGGATCTCCCTCGGAGCGGTGACAGATCCAGAGAATATCGTTGTAGCCGTCCTGGTTGAAATCGGTGACCAGGCTCCCTGTGCCCGAATTGGTAGGCAGCGTAAACATTCGCTCGGAGGGAAAGCCATCCGGTCCACCCAGATAAACTCGCGACAGGGTCGCACGGCTAGCGCCTGTGTTGTAGTTGGGACAGAGCAGGTCCAACCAGCCATCCTGGTTGACGTCCGCCACGGTGATGAGGATGGTCCCCTCAATTTCGAAGGAATCTCGCCTTTCTTCCGAGTACTCTCCCTGCCCTCTACCCCAATAGACGAAACCGGTGGTCAGGCGAGAACCTGCCTCGATGGCCCGACTGAGCACAAGATCTAGCGATCCATCCCGGTTAAGATCTGCCACTTCGACCGCACCTAGCCCTTTTGATCCGGCAACAAAGCTCCGGCGAGAGGAAGAGTAGTTGCGCGTCCCGTCTCCCCAGAAAATGGGGACACCTTCATCCCCGCTGGCGAAAAGCAGATCGAGGAATCCGTCCTGGTTTAGATCCGCGACTGTAGGAATTCCGGCGGGTCCTGTGGGAAGTTCCAGACGATCGGGCACCACGTAACCATCCTCTCCTCCAAAAAAGACGAACGCACCCTTCTCCTTATCGGTCGCCTTGGGGGCATTGGAGAGTACGACATCCAGATAGCCGTCCCGGTCGAGGTCGGCCACAGTCGCTCCGGCACTTCCATTGCCGGTCAGCGCCGAACGTCTGGTGGGAGTAAAGCTCTCGGGACCGCCCCAGTAGATATTGCTCTCCTGCTTCCAGCGCACAGTCTCTCCAAAATTGGACACGATCAGTTCGGTCCAGCCGTCGTCGTTGAGGTCGGCGGCGGCCCACTCATAGGGATCGACGGCAGGCAGGGACAGCCTTCGTTGGGGACTGTAGTTTCCCTCCTGATCCCCCCAGTAGACATAGACGGGACTATTGCCTCCCCGACTGCGGCCAACGGTGTTGTTGAACAGCAGATCCAAATGGCCGTCCCCGTTGAAGTCGGCGGGCAGATTGCCAATCGCCCCCTGGGTAAAAAGAGAGGTACGTCGGGTCTCGAGAAAGCCTTCGGGCTTATTCCAGAAGATGTAGGAGGGCACATCGAAGGAAAAGTGCTCCTTGTAATTGGAGACGACGATATCCTTCCAGCCGTCCTGGTTCAGGTCCGCTGTCGAGACGCCCCAGGCACCCACGGTTTCGAATTCCTGACGGCGCTCGGGCGAGTAGCCCTCAGCCGATCCCCAATAGAGGTAGGAGAGCGTGAGGGGATTCCCTGCGGCCTGGTGATTGGAGAAGAAAATGTCGGGAGCGCCATCGTTGTTGAGGTCCTCTACCACGCAATCACGGGCGTCGTGGGTGGGAAGCTCCAGCCGATGTTGCTCGGAAAACTGGCCATCGCGATTCAGATAGACGTAGGAAACGGGCCCCTTTCCGTTCGCGAAAACGATATCGCTGCGGCCGTCAGCGTCGACGTCGGCTAGCTCGACCGCCCACGCCTTGTGGGTTGGAAGCTCGCTCCGTCTGCCTGGATCGAAACCTGCGGGCCCACCCCAATAGACAAAAGAATTGATGTCGGGGTTCCCACCCGCCTCCTGATTGGCGAATACCACGTCGGTCCAGGAATCTCCGTTCAAGTCCTCGACAGCCACGTCAGCGGCTCCGAGCGCAGGCAAGTCGGTAGAATTCTTGGCATCCAATCCCTTCTCAGAGCCCCAATAGATCGGACAAGGTGATTCGTAGCCGCCCCCCCGAAAACCGACCCGATACTCCCAGAATCCAGCGGACAGGGCGAAGATGATATCGAGATGGCCGTCCCGGTTCAGATCGCCGATCGCACTGCCCTGGGCCGCCCGAGTCGGTAGCGTCAGCTTGCGCGAAAAGGGATGGAATCCCCACTGGGAGTCATCCTGGCGATCTTGCAGCTCTTTGATACCGCCGAAGTAGACGAAGGAATCCATCCCATCCCAGGTCCCGTTGGTGTAGTTGGCCAGGACTAGATCCATCTGGCCGTCATTGTCCAGATCGGCTGCTGAGGACCACTGGGCCCCGTCGTTCGGTATGTAGGACTTGCGTAGGCCGTCGAAGTCTTTCCCGTTCCCCCAGTAGATCTCTGCATCCAGCTTCTCGCGGTGGGGATGGGTGTTGGAAAAGACCAGATCAATGAATCCGTCGTGATTGAGATCCCAGCGGTTAATCAACTGGATCCGTCCTTTCCGCGAAACGTAGGTGTTGGCGCCCCCGTCCCCGAAACTGCCGTCAGCGAAATCCTCGAAGGAACTCTCGCGCCAGACGTCATTCCCCGGCACCTGAAGAGTCAGCATGAAAAGGATCGGCAAGACCGACACAGACTCTTTGAAGAACCAACCGCACTTCGATCGACTACCCATCGTCCTTGCTCCTTCAACCCTGGTGATCAGCGTCGAGCTCTTGGGATTGGCCAACATTCCCATAAGACCTTGTGGCACTCTCTGTCTGGAGCCCGTCGAATGATCAGCGACGCGCCTGCTCCAGGTAGCTGCGCGCGAACTCCAATAGTCTCGGGGATCTCAGACCAATGCGACGCGCTTCCTCCTCGGCCTTCTCGATGCTCCAGTTATCGTGAACCACCCTGCAGATCATCCAGAAACCACCCACTCGACCGGCGCTAGCACAGTGGATGAACAGGGGACGGTTGGACTCCTCGGAAACAATTTCCAGAAACTCGTCGACCTGCTCAGTGCTCAGATTGGACGAATCAACCGGGATGTTGAAGAAGTTCAGCCCAAGGGATCGAGCCCTTTCTTCTTCCGGTTGGAAGAGATCCGTTTCCCCAGGTCTTCTCAGATTGAGAAGCGAGCGGACACCCTGCGCTCTTAGCTTGCTCAAATCCTCGAGAGACGGCTGCCCACCGGTGCAGAAGTCCTTGCCGATCCAGAGAAAGTTCCTCGCCGAGATGGAAGAATCTTCTTCATCTGGAGTAGCGAGCGAACACGCGGCGAGAAGACAGAGCAAGGGGAAAAAGGTATGCGGAGCTCTCATTTCCACACAGTATAGCTGCAGAACCAGGGTGACGCCACGAGAGGCCGGGACTCCCGTGTGATCAGGCCAAACAACCTGCAGGCTACCACGTCAGTAGAACCCCATTTCTCTGATCTCCATCTCCGCCGAAAAGCCAGTTCTCGAGGTGTAATTGCTGCCGCTGATGAACATGGAATCGATCTCTGACAGAGGCATCGCCTCTCTGGAGTGGCCCACCCGGTAAAACTCAGCGAACGGAACCCGACAGAGATTCTCCTTTCCAGGATGAAGCTTGAAGGAAGCGTAGTACCAGCGGTCACCACTTCTCAACTCCACGAAATAGCGGAGATATTTGTCCGATACCGCCCGGATGTAAAACCCAGAATAGGCAGAGAGATCCAGTCTGTCCCTTTTAGCGAGGGCGCACCACCGGTTTTCTCCACCCGGGACGAACTGCGAGAGCGTGTAGTTCAAACTTACGCCACTGCCGCTGGGGTTGAGGGAGGCGACCGAGGCGGAGTCCTTCTCCACCCGGAAAGCCGATAGATCGATGGGGTGAGGTGCCCACTCCGCCGGAACTTGCTCCTCCTGGTCGGATAATCTTGAAGGCTGGACAAGAATCGGATTCGAGAGAATCCAGGGCACCTTAGACGAAAGGAACGGGTGTCCCACTAGATAGACCTCTGCACGGTAGGTCCCGATACCGGCAGGACCATATTCGAGCGGTGCATCCAGGACTTCTCCGACCACGACGCCATCCTTCTTCAACACTACCCGAACCCTCTGCGCAATGGTTCCAACCGATACCCCCAGCCTTGCTTCCTGGCGGACCAGGCTGCCACTGCGGAATGACTCACCATTTGCATGCGCCCTAAATTCGAAACTCTGCGGCTCACCTGCCGCTCTCACGAGACAGAAGAAGTCCCCCTGCCGAATTGCCTGGACTGGATCCTCCCGGTACCGCCTATCGATACCCAGGGCTAGAGAATCGAACGAGGTCGAATACGGGGGAATGGGCACATCCAGAGCCCCCCCCAGTTGGAATCCGCCGTGGGCATTCACGGCGACGAATCCTGACACCACATTTCTCTTGAGCAAGTCATCCCAACGCAACAAGGCCTCAGATGGGTGCGTCATTGCAGTCAGGAAATACGACTTGGAGAAGGGCAGGTAGAGGAGGAGCAGCACCCGGCGCAGTAGGCTTGTCCGCTTGAGCATCGAGGACATGTTCATGACCTCGATGCCGGCAGGCCTGAAATCCGCGTCCCAGTAGCTCCAACCCAGTTCGGGATCGGCCGGATAGGCGATGACCGAATAGCCGCCCCATTCGTTGATGTCAGCTACCGCGTCAGGGGGGTGGGGAGGTAGTTTGAAAAGAGGCACCCTGTTTGCCCCGAAGAAGGTGAGGTGCCCGTCCACCATGGCGACCTCCGAGCCTCCAACAATCTCAACACCCTCGAGTTTGGCACGGTAGATAGAAGCCTCGAAATGGGGTTTGCCATGATCGGTCAACAGGACCAGGTCAACGTTTGCCTGCTTTGCTGCTTTGGCAATCCCCTGCGGCGGCAACAGGCCATCCGATAAAGCCGAATGGACGTGATAAACTGCCCAGAGATAGGCATCTGACCGCTCGGGAACGTAGCGACCCAGGTACAGGCCATAGCCGATGTAGACCAACAGGGAGATACCCGTCAAAGCCAATGCCCTTTTCAAAAAGGGCACGAGCGTTCCTCACAGGCTTGAATCCGTCCAGTTCGCATTTCTTTTCGAAAATACCATGGCGGCCGGAAGAACATCATGAAAGTCCTGGTCACGGGTGCAACCGGCTTCGTCGGGGCTCATACCGTCGCAGAACTATGCCGAAGCGGACATACCGTTAGGCTGTTAGCGCGTGCCCAGCCGCGAGTCCCTGCGGCGTTGGAGCCTCTAGGAGTGGAAGGTACCGAGACGGTGCTGGGTGACGTCACCGAGCCAACTTCGGTTGAGAGGGCCTTGAGTGGCTGTGATTCAGTTGTGCACTGTGGATAGATCTATTCGCTGGACCCCAGGGCGGCCCCCCGAATCAAGAAGACCAACGTCGCCGGAACGACACTGGTCTTGGAAAAGGCTCAGCAGCTAGGGTTGGATCCAATCGTTCATGTTTCCAGCTTTGCGGCTTTGATTGGCATTCGGGGTTCCGTCTTGACCCCTGATTCTTCTCCTACGAGGCCGCCGGGTGCGTACTTCCGCTCCAAGGCCGAGTCCGATTCGGTAGCCCGCTGCTTCCAGGAATCAGGAGCCCCAGTGGTCATCACCTACCCTGGATCCGTCTGGGGAC
>JAKZYH010000662.1:0-6826 GCA_047514575.1 Acidobacteriota bacterium
GTCGACGCGAGTCAGCTCCGGCACTAGGGACTGACGTTTTATCTTGGATTGCACCCGAGCAAGGCGGGCGGCGCCTCCACCACGAGTGAAGGTGAGATCCATCGACACCACCGGTTGCAGGTAGCGAAAATGGAGCAGCAACAGGTCCAGCGTGCCTCGTTCCGCCTTGAAGCGGCCGATTTTCCTGGCAACGATCGCCAACCGCCAGGCCGGAGTCGGCAGCCGCGCTGTCCTTTGCAATCTCGTGAACGAAGATCTTTTCTCCGAAGGCCTGGGCCTCGAATCCCCAGGAGATCTTGGTAGCGAAGCTGGGTGGGATGAAGAAGGTGTGAGAGTCCTGGAGCTCGTGGACCAGAGCGAAGATGATGCTCACCATCTCACGCGCCGAGCTGGCATTTTCTATGTCCCGGCTCGCTTGATCGGTGAGCTTTTCCCAGTCGAGCCCACGGAATTTCGGGTCGTAGAACTTATCCCGTATCGTCTTGGAGACCTTCTTCAGGATGTTTTTCGTCCGGTCGCGTTCGAAGCCAATCGAGACCTGCGCCTGAACCGGGATCTGCAGATAGAGCAAGAGCATGAGGACTGCTGTGCAGGTGCTGGACTTCAGGTAGTGGCCTATAGTCTTGTAGATCATCTCAAGTGTGGGTTCTAGCTGTTTTTGGCTCAGATCAGGATTCATGTGCGACTACCTGATTCGCCGGACCCTCTGGGGCCGGACGGATCTATCGGCTGGGAGGAATCTACCGATCCGGTGTCGGGAACGTATCCAGGAATCGTCAGGATTCGGTGTGGGCTATGTCTAGGAATCTTGACATTGACGCCCGGCCTGGACGTCGTGGCGCTTACGAGCCGGGATTAGTGTTTCCATCGGGGCTGGTGGAAGCCCCTCGCCTTCAGGCGAAGCGAAGGTCCCCGAAGTCCCTTAGGGGCGGGTAGGGTCATCTCCGAGTGAAGTTGAAAGGTGGTAGAGTCGGTCTTTGACGTGGCTTCGGTCTCCAGGCCGAAGTATATTGGTCGAGCCTCGACCAACGGCGGCCTGGAGACCACCGCCACAGCCTTCCGCTGCGTGGGGACTCCACTCTGCAGGCGGTCCGCTGGCAGGGAGCAGCGGACCTCTCCCGGCTAGCGGGAGAGCCGGTTCGATTCCGCTGCCATCTCCGGCAAGGCCAGATGAACGACAAACTCATGATATTCTTAGCTGCTAGCTCGCGCATTCTGAGAACTTTGCTCTCACATTCGTCTGGAAGCGTGGGTTGGATGGGGATCACAATTCCGAAAGTTCAGGAACGGGTCCAGTTGGCCAAAAGACAGTTTCCGCTTTCGTCTCGGGCGGCGTGGCCCCCTGGGGTAGGTTGAGGGGGCGCCTTTAAAGAGGCCGCTGAAGCGGTCTTCTAGAAAGGACCACTATGCCGACCGTTTCGCGTCCGATCGGCAGAAATCAAAGTTTCAAATATGTTTGGTTAGGTTTTTGCCCTTGAACCGACCAGCGAGCTAAGAAAGCTAGAAGTTATGTTTCTCAAAATCCTATCGCATCCTGTATTCCTAAAGCTCAATTTTCACATGCCCATGATCGTCGACCTACAGCATCCCCTGATCATGCTGGAAGGGGAGAATGGTTCGGGTAAGTCGACGCTGCTCCACTCCATCTACTATGCCCTCAAGGGGGAAACGGTGGAGAACTTTGTCTACCGGTTGGACCCCAAAGAGGTGAAGATCGAGCAGGTCCATCTCTTCGATGCCGAGCAGCACAACCCTCGTAACCAACTTCATCTGTTCGAGGACGAACCCGAGATGAAGGAGTTTCTTCAGGTTGCCAGCCACGGGCAGGTCATGCTTTCGATGTTCAGCCAGTCCTTCCCCAAGCTTCCCGATGGAAGCGTTCTCTTGCTGGACGAGCCCGAGATGGCCCTTTCCCAGTCGAATCAACGTCGGATTCTCAAAATGCTGATGGAACTGGTTGATCAAAAGAACATGCGGATCATAACGGCAACCCACTCACCGGCGCTGTTGGAATCGCCTGACACCTACGTCATCAATCTCGATCAAGCCGTCAACCGGAACGTCCTTCCCGACGATCTGCCACCCCCTGGGCAAAGTATGATCAACTGATCTCTCTCCTGCCCCGACCAGGTCGAGTCAGTCTGTGTCTACGCCCACGGGACAGTGATCTGAACCCGTGACGTCGGGCCAGATGAACGCATCCCGAACGAGCTTTACCGCCGAAGCGGACGCCAGCACGTAGTCGATGCGCCAGCCGACGTTGTTTTCCCGGGCGCCTCCCCACTGGCGCCACCAGGTGTAGTGGCCATTTTCACCGGGATACTGGGCTCGAAGGGTATCGACCCAGCCCGCATCAATCCAACGGGTCATCTCCTCGCGCTCTTCGGGAAGGAAGCCGCTGTTCTTGTGGTTGCTCTGCGGGCGAGCCAGATCGATGGCCTGGTGGGCGGTGTTGAAGTCACCCACCACGAAGACCGGGCCTCGCCGCTTGAGCTGTTCGAGACGGTCGAACGTGGCAGCGTAGAAATCGAGTTTGTAAGGCACGCGGCTGTTGTCCCGTGCTTTGCCGCTGCCCTTGGGGAAGTAGACGCTGGCAACCGCCATCCTCCCGAAGTGAGCGATGAGCAGACGACCTTCCGTATCGAAACGCTCTTCACCGAGAGTGGTTTCGAGGCTGCTGGGGGCCTCGCGTGAGAATATGGCCACGCCACTGTAGCCGGGTCGTTCGGCCGGGGCGAAATGGGCGTGCCAGCCTTCGGGGGATCGAGTTCTCGGCTCCAGCTGGTGGGGAAACGCACGCACCTCTTGCAGGGCGATCACGTCCACATTGGAGCGATCGAGAAACTCGTGAAAACCCTTCCTCACGCAGGAGCGCAGTCCGTTGACGTTCCAGCTGACGAGACGCATGGTCCGTGTCGACTCCCCGGTTCAAGGCCAGATCATCTTCATATCGATGTTGGAGACGATATAACAGGGTTCAGCAAAGACGGCAAGGAAGAGGCATCGACCGAGGCTTTGCCGGATTGCCTCCGTATTGGTGGGGAGGCGTGTACGGAAGACTTGAGGTACCATGGGAGCCTCATGGTAGTGGACGCACACCTGCATGTCTGGCGCTCGGTTCCTGACCATCCCCAACCTTCGGCGACGATTGTCAGTCCCTGCTCTGACGTGCCTGTAGAGTTACTCAGTCAGTACATGGGCGAGCATGGGGTGGACAAGGCGGTTCTGGTGCAGCCGCTGTATCCGGGTGAAGACAACTCCTACGTGGCTGATTCTGCTGCTGCCGATCCCTCCCATCTGGCAGCTGTTTGTTATGTGGATCCGCGCCGTGAGGGAGCGGACCAGACGCTGCGTTACTGGGTGAGGGAGCGCGGATGTTCGGGGTTGAGAATTCGTCCGAGTGTACCCGGTGAGGAAGCAAGCTTCGGCCAGGCCAGTTCGCATCCCGTCTGGGAAGCGGCCCAGGAACTAGATATCGCTATCAATCTGCTGATGGGGTTGGAACACGTTCCCTGTTTGGCACTCCTGGCGGAACGATTCCCCCAGGTACCGATTCTGATTGATCACATGGCCTCCCCGGATGTCAGTGCTGGCCTGGGTAGCCCCGCTTTCAAGGAACTGTTGAATCTCAGCCGTTTTCCCCAGGCCTCGGTCAAGGTCAGCGGCTACTACTACCATTCCGGTGAGGGCTGGCCCTATCGGGACTGCCATGCAATTTTCAGGGCCCTCTATGATGTCTACGGTGCCCAACATCTGATCTGGGGAAGCGACTTTCCCCATGTCATTCTTAAGAGCAGCTATGCCAGCGTCCTGGCCCTCCAGGAGCGCTTCTACACCTATCTGAGCTCGGCCGAGATGGCGGCCATCATGGGTGGAAACGCGGATGCCGTCTACTGGCCTTCAGCCGGCCATCCCTGAAGGGGATGCGTACGAAGGGACATGGGAAATTGTGCTGTTGTCCGCTCTCTCCTCGGAACTTGGCCCCAGTTTGCAGACGATTCAAGTCGTGCGCGGCTCTGTTGATTTCGCGTTGTCACGCATCGGAACCTGTATCCCATTCAGGTTCTAGCTCAGCGAGAGGATGAAGGCTCAGGCTTGATGAAGAACACGTACTCATCGGTATCGTAACCGCTGTAGATGATGCTGTATTCGACCATCAGCTCGTTGGGGACATCGTCGTTGTATTGGTTGATGATGCAGTTATGGCTGTATCCGTCGGGATGGCTCGGATCCCCGCTCACGATGATCCCACTCTGCCAGCTGATGCCGTCGTCCGACTGATAGAGAACGAAGCGATCCCGACCTTCGCCGTACTGTCCCGACCTCCCGTGGAGATAGTATTTGACCGCGAGATATGCTAGTTCGGGATCACGTACTTTCTTGTCCACATAGGCACGTTTTTGCTCGCCCCACGTCTTTCCCTGATCTTGGCTGATGCAGTAGTAGAAGTGGTGTTCGTCCTTCTCGGTGTAGGCGCCGGCCAGCAGGCGGCCATCCGCCATAGTGGTCATTGCGCCGTACCAGGTCTTGTCGTCCAGCGGCAGCGTACTTCTCTTGTGCCAGCTACCTCCGTCATCCGTGCTGACATACAGGACATGGGGCCCTCCGCTAGTGACGTCGAACAGGACGTAGTTGGTACCACCTGCCACGGCTGTCGCACACGGATAACCCACGAAATCGCCATCGATGGGTTCATAGTCCGTC
This sequence comes from Acidobacteriota bacterium, assembly GCA_047514575.1. Taxonomy (GTDB): domain Bacteria; phylum Acidobacteriota; class UBA6911; order RPQK01; family JAJDTT01; genus CAUZIZ01. Next base: position 4,705 of record JAKZYH010000662.1, read on the forward strand.
CAGGTAGCACCGTTGTCGCGGCTCTTGATGATACCGCTCTTCTTCCTGCCGGTGGTCGAGACATGTGTGAGAACGAGCACGACAGTTCCGTTCTGTGTGACCAGGCCCTCTTCAACCCAGACGGGCTTCGTCGGGTCGTTTCCATAGGCCTCATAGGAGTACTCGAGCTTGTTGTACTTTTTCCAGGTCTTGCCTCCATCCTTGCTGAGTGCGTACTCGCTCCAACCATCGGAGTTGTGGTCGGTGGTGTTGGCATAGAAGGCAAGAATGTGGCCGTTGGGATATTCCAGACACACCGGGCCTCCATGCGAGCATCGTCCAGGAGCATCGTTCTTTAAATCGGCAATGATCGTTCCGAAGACATCATCTCCGAGTTTGGTCGAAGGATCATGGTCGTAGATCGAGGCCCCATCGATCTGGTCGTAGTGGATTGCCTCTTCTGTTGGCCTGGGATTCTGTGCAAGCGCCACAGACGCGCTGCCAGCGAGGAGGACTAGAGCGGCAATTGCAAGTCGTGGTTTCAATAGCATGTATTTTCTCCGTTCGTCTCGGCTTGATGCTCGAGGTATTGCCACTTTATCATTGGCCGCAGAAGCTAGCTTGGGAACTTGGGCTGCGGAGGCTGAATCCAAAGGGAGAACAGGAAAATGATGCATCGCCGTGATTTCTTGAAACCGGTCGGATTGAGTCTGGCTGTCGGCGCGGTCGGCTTCGATCGACTCTTTTCTAGCCGCTTACCTGGCGAAAAAGGGCAGGGGACGGGGAAACCGTTCTTCGAAAAGACCTCGGTCTTTCTTCCTGATCAGGGTTTCGGAGTTCGCCTGCCCGGCCTGCTGGTAACGAGTGGCGGGCCCGTGCTCGCTGTGTGTCAGAGGCGCAAGGGTGCCATGATCGATTACGGCCACGACACCGACATTCTGGTGCAGCGGAGCGTGGACGATGGCAGGACCTGGGGCCAGCAAACGCCACTCTTCAGTGAGGAAGGGACCTTTTGCCTGGCCGGTCCGATAGTCGAAGACCGCGTCACGGACACGGTTTTCGTCGCCTTCTGGAAATTGCGAACCACGGCGCCACATGACTTGAAGTACTTTCCTACCTATGCCGAGACTGACGGGCGCTTTTGGCTGGTCAAGAGTACCGACCAGGGCCGCATCTGGTCCAAGGCCATGCCCTTCAAGGCCAAACCCAATCCCGCTGGCTGGGTCGGCTGGTCGAACAACTCGGTACACGGCATCCAGCTGGCCAGAGGCCCGCACAAGGGAAGGCTGCTGATCCCCGGCTTCCTCTTCAAGGAGGGGGAAGAAGGGCAGATTCCCGGAGTCCGCGGAGGTGTCTTGTTCAGTGACGACCATGGTTCGTCCTGGCAGGTGGGAGGATTCCTCCCAGCCGGGTCGGATGAGGTCACGCTGGCAGAAACATCCACCGGAGGCGTCTACGCCAACTACCGCAAGAACAAGCCCTACAACAATGCCTGGCGCTTTCATGCCTGGAGCAATGACGGTGGGGAAAACTTCTCCCAGGACGATAGTCAACCCAAAGATCTCCCGACCCCCCGCTGCCACGGGGGCCTGGTCCAGTATGCAAGCGGGAAAGATGGGGCAGGGAACACGCTCCTGTTCTCCCATCCAGCAGGTCCCAGGAGAAGCCGGGTGACGGTTCGTGCTAGCTATGACGATGGCAGAACCTGGCCCCTGTCGAAACAGATCGATGATGGACCGTCTGCGTATTCCGATCTCGCTGTGACCGCCGACAAGACGATTCTCTGTGTGCACGAAGACAGCCTGGACTGGCCCGAAGAAAAGCTCGCCGCCTGGTACGACAGTTTGACCGGCTATGACTACGCGACCAGCAGGCGTCGCTGGTGTGAGAGGATCAGCATCGCCCGCTTCAATCTGGAGTGGCTCAAGGAAACGTAGCCGCGGCGAATGTTTCAGTGGTGCAGTAGTGCAGTGTTGTAGTGAGTGGGAGCGGAAGCAGCAGCAATCACTAGTGTCCGGTTTGATGTTGTTGATTCCAAAGGACTTAAAGCTCGCTTAACTGTAAGATTATAATCACTCTACTCCTATCCCCCTACAAACAAAGGCTTTAGCCGTCTTCCGAACAAGTTCCGCTGTCTCCACTT
>JAKZYH010000663.1:0-16982 GCA_047514575.1 Acidobacteriota bacterium
AATGGGGCAGCACCGCTGGGGGGCCACTAGGGTGAAACTTCATTTGCAGATTCGGATCGCAGAAGGACGTAACCCATTGATTTGGCGATGGATTGAGCGTATTTGAGTCGGTTGTCCCGAAACCGGGGTCTTAGCTGCCACCGCTCCGCTACAGCCTACGACAACACCGCCAAAGTTTCTCTCTCGAATGATCCGGCTCCCAGCCGGGGGCGGGACTGACCTGAAACTTGAACGATTCGTCCTGCACGTCTGAACGTCGCACGTCTCTTGTCTCTGAAGATCGTGGGGGGGGGCTCCCTCGACTGAAGCAGAATTCCTCAAGAGAGCCGAGGAAAGCTATTCCTCGGCGCGTTCGAGGAAGACCTTGCTGGTGACAATGGCGCCAACGGCTGCTGAGGGCCGGTAGTCGTTCTCCTCCAAAGCGCGTCGAGCCGAGACCAGCGTGTAGAAATCGCCCGATTGCAGCTCGCGCGTGAGGGCATAGTTCAAGAGCCGCTTGGAAAAATTACCGATAAACTTCCGACGTTGCTGCTTCTGCAGTAGATAGCGCTTCAGATCCTTAAAGTGCTGAAGCTGGGTGCCATCCGGCAAGGTGTCGATCTCATCCAGCGAGGCTTGGTCCTTCGGCTGTGTTCGGCGACCGATTCCGTCGAACTCCTCCAAAGCCAGCCCTAGAGGATCGATACGGCTGTGACAACCGGCGCAGCGGGTGTCTTGCCGATGCTGCTGGAGCGTCTACGCCATCGTCAAAGGGGGCCCACTCCCAGCCTCGAGCCCTTTCAATTTACCCACCGAGACCGGCGGTGGTAGAGGCCGAGTGCCGAGAAGCTCCCTCAGGATGTACGCGCCACGCTCAACCGCGCTGCGCCGATTGGGGTGGGAGGTCAGGCTGAGGATACCGGCCATACCCAACAGACCGCCACGACCGTGACCGTTGGCCAGTCCTACCTTCTGAAAACCCTCCCCGGAAACCTCCTGCATGCCGTAGTACGAGGCCAGCTCACGGTTTACAAACGTAAAGTCAGAGTCCAACAGATTCAGAATACTGAGATCCTGGCGAATGATCTCCTCCACGAAATACCGGACTTCGCCATACATCGCCTGCTGGAGCGACTCCGAGAACTCGGGGAAACGCTGTCGGCTGATGTCTAGATGGTCCGCAACCTTGTTGAACTTCAGCCAGTAGCCGGCGAACTGTGTCGCCAAGGCCGCGGATTTCGGGTCAGCCAGCATCCGCCTCACCTGGGCTCTTAGTACTTGTTCCCGATGCAGCTGCCGTTCCTCTGCCAGACGCATCAGCTCTTCATCCGGCGGAGCCGACCACAAGAAGTAGGAGAGACGACTAGCTACCTCATAGTCACCCAGAAGAGCCGTGGCCTTGGAACCCTTCCGCTTCTTGTCACCCCAATTGATCGGCTTGACCTCCCAGCGGTGCTGCTCCGGCAGGTACACGAACTGAGGAGAAGCCAGAATTCCCTGCAAAACCTGGCGGCAAGCGTTCTCGTAGTCCAGGCCAGCTTCGATCTGCCGATCGTAGAGAGCCATGAAACTGGCAACCTCTGTGTCGTGCAGAGGGCGACGGTAAGCGCGGGTAGCAAAAGAGGACAAGTGTCCGCGGGCTGAGCTTCGCAGGTTCTCGGGCTTAGCCGCGTTGCCGGCAACAGGGAGGTCCGGTCCAGGTTCGGGGTGAAGAGGCTCAGGGTGAAAACGGATACCTAATTCCGGATCGATCGAAGCGTGTGCAACAATCCGATTCGCAGCCAGTAGATAGCGTGAGAGCTTCGACGGGGAAAGCTGCATCTCGAGCCCCTGGTTCAGGAAATCACCGTCGCTCGCGGGCCCACCCGGCTGCGTCAGGCTGCTGAGACCGAGGTCCAACCCGGTTAACTCACGCACAGTGTTGTCATACTCAAAAGGGGTCAGCTGCCGCAGCCGGGGGTTGCTGGCGCGCGAGGACTCAGGGGTAGCACGCGATTCCAGTTCTCGCTCAAACCAGAGTCCGAAAAGCTCGCGCTCCTGCTCTGAGGGCTGGCGTTGCTGGCTCGGATGAGGCATCGATCCCGTGGTAATCGCCTGCGCCATCTTTCCCCAGTTGGCGTTCCACTTGTGGAGTATCTCATCCTTCCACTTCTTCGAGGACTCCTCAACGTCGAACCCGCCCTCACGGGTCTTACTGTCATGGCAGTCATAGCAGTAATGCCTCAGGAAGGGATGGATCTGGCCTTCAAAGTTCAAATCATCGACGGATCCCGCTAACTCCGAATAAGCAATCTGTGGCTTCGGTACATCCGACGCCGCATCAACACCGCCTTCTTGATTCACCAACTCCCTGGCATCTTGATCGATCCACTCGGCCAGGATCCTGATCTGCTCCGCTGTCGGTCGAGGAAGACCCTGGGGCGGCATCGTAGATGAGTCATTCGAGGGAACGCGGACACGCTTGATCAGCCAACTCTCAGAGGACTGACCGGGGACTATCGCCCGCCCGCTCTTACCTCCTCTTAGTACAGCTTCCTTCTGATCCAGCCTCAGCCCACCCTTCGGGCTCTCGGGGCCGTGGCATCCCAGGCAGTACTGCTCGAAAAGGGGACGCGCCTTAACATCCCAGGCATCGGCTGGAACCGATTGCGCCCAGAGCCCTGAGGGCTCAACCACGGGTGTGGCAAACAGGAGAATAAAATAGACAAGCGCTGGCCAGCTCAGGCCGCGGGGGAGTTTCATGGAGAACTCGCTATCCCGCGAGGGTCGAACCAAGTGACTCGGTGGCCTCTTTGAACTCTTTCAACGGGGCACCCATGGCTTCAGCCAGGGAAAGAAACAGCCGGGACATCGAACCACCCTGAAAATCGATGGCTCGCCCAGTCTCGATCTGACCGCCAGCACTGCCGCCCAGTAACAGCGGGTATTGGGAGCAGGTATGGAGGTTCCCGTCCCACATGCCAGACCCAATCAGCACAAGCGAATTGTCCAACATCGTACGATCACCTTCCTTTACCTCATCCATCTTCTGTAGCAGATAGGTGTACTGAGAGACGTGCCATCGGTTGATGAGGTGATACTGAAGCAGAGAACTGGGAGTTTCCTTGTGGTGGCTCAGGGCATGCCACTGGCCCGCCACTCCCGGTATGAAGCTGAAATCACTGTATTTAGGACCGTAGCTATCGAACATGAAGGAGGCCACCCGAGTGCGATCCGTTCGCAAAGCCAACACCATCAGATCCAGCATCAACCGGGTGTGCTCCCGAAAATCCTGGGGTTGGTAAAGAGCAAAATCGGGCATCTCACCCGCCCCACTAGGATCATCGGGGTGAAAGCGCCTTGAGATGGAGGGCTCGCTCGCTTGATGGCGCTGCCACTCAGCTTTGTCCCGATCCATGCGTTCGATCCGTAGCTCCAACTCTCGAACGCCCTCGAAATACTCGGCCAGCGTCTGCCTATCCTGGGCACTGATCCGCTTTTCCAGGTCCCGGGCCTGATCCAACACGAAATCAAGTACGCTGCCGTCCCGTTTCAACCAGGACTTGTCGGAGAACAGCGCGGAAAAGGTCATACGAGGATCGATCTCTTTTGCCAGGGGCTTGTCTGGACCCCGCCAGGAGATACTGGAGTCGTAGAATCCTCGGCGGTTTCTGGAGGGCGCGATCCCCAGTGCCAGCGAACGAAATGCTGTTTCATCACCGATCTCCCTAGCGATGAGCTGATCGATGGAAATGCCCGCAGCACTGTTGTCCCGACCTCCAGGCTCACCGGTCAGAAGAGAAGAAACCTTACCTGCATGTCCCCGTTTGTCTTTCAGATGTGGATGGCACAAGTCCAAAAGGACATTGACTTTATGCTTGATGGGCTGCAACGGCTCCAGGGTGGGTTGGAACTTCAGGCTCTCGCCCGAGCCTGAGGCTCCCCACTGGTGGGTGTTGACTCCCAGGGGAAAGAAGGTCGCCACGAAGCGAAGGGGTGCTTCGATCAGGGTCGTGTCTGTGGGCGCCGCCAAAAGGATAGGGATGGATTCAAGCCAGGGAAGAACAACGGTAGCACCCGCAGCCTTCAGGAACGATCGGCGATTCGTGGGACCTTGCTTCATCGATAATGCCTGCGTCAAAGCTCGCCCGCCTGCAAATAACGCTGGTCGAGGTCATGGGCCAACACGGCGCAAGGCGGAGGCGAGGTCGACCTCGTCCCTGAATACTAAGCTTTCGACGTGCCCTGACGCAAGTGTTTGAATTTCGCGCAAGCGGACCCAAGATCCCTCAGGGCGTGACAAGGGAGCGAACAGAGGGTGACGAGCAAGCAAAAAGTGACAGTGACAAGGGAGCGAACAGAAGGTGACAGAGTTGTTCTCTAACTCCTTCACCCCCTTCCAGATGGGGACAGAGTTCTTTTGGGTAGAGTTCTTTTGCGCACCTTTGGGGCGAGTGGGGACAGGGCACCGGGACTCTTGGGGACAGACTCTTGGGGACAGAGATCACTCCCATTCCGGGATCAGTCCTGTTCTTGAGGACGGAGAGCAGAGGCAGGGGCAAACCTAGAATATGAGGAAGTGAAACGGCCTTTTAGCCCCTTTCTTGCCGCTGGGACTCGTGAGATGATGACCGATGGAGAAACTCTATGACTCGAAACTCAATTTGCTCACGACGCAGGTTTCTGCAAGGGGTGACAAGCATCCCGGTCCTCGGGCTCTCAGGGACCGCTCTCGGCTCGTCCCATGAAAAGAAGGCTTCGATCTACAAGACTCTCAAGATTGGGATGGTGAAGGTCGAGGGTACTCTCAGCGAAAAGTTCAAGGTAGTCAAAGCAGCCGGATTCGATGGCATTGAACTCAATGCTCCTGGCCTGAGCGTGGAAGACACCCGACGAGCTATCGCCGAGGCCGCCCTGCCTGTGGACGGCACCGTTTGCACCTCACATTGGAATGTCCGTCACAGCGATCCCAATCCGGAGACGCGCGCCCAGGCTCTGGAGGACCTGAAGGAAGCCATTCGCCAGACCGAGGCCGTTGGCGGCCACAGCGTTCTTCTAGTACCTGGCCACGGCAAGGACGGTCCTGAAAGAGAGATCTGGGGGCGATCCATCGAAAACATCGAAAAGGCCATCCCACTCGCCGCTCAGCTCGGTATCTACATCGCCATCGAGAATGTCTGGAACCACTTCCTGTATGACCATGAGGGAGACTCCAACCAGACAGCTGCCAAATTGGCCAAATATGTGGACGAGTTCCACTCTCCCTGGGTGGGGATGCAATTCGATATCGGAAATCATTGGAAGTACGGCGATACCGGAGCCTGGATACGAACCCTGGGAACGCGGATCATGAAGCTGGACGCCAAAGGGTTCTCACGCCAGAGAGACGAATTTACCAAGGTGGGGGAGGGCGACCTCGATTGGGCCGACGTGCGTAGGGCCCTGGACGAGATCCACTTCCATGGATGGTGCGCCGCCGAGGTGAAAGGTGGAGACCCGGAGCGCCTTCGCGAAATCTCCCGCAATCTGGACAAGGCTCTGAGCCTGTAGCAGAGAGGAGCCTGTCATGCACCCTCCAGACTGGACCCGTCGGAGGTTCCTGCAAACCGCCGCCGCTGGGGCCACCCTCCTGCCTGCCTGCACCGGCCTGGTCGAAGACACAAGAACCATCACTGAGCAGAGGAAAACGCTGGCACACCGCCGGCGAAGGATCATCATAAACAACGACGGAGACGATGTCGTTCGCGCCGAGAAACCCGAGGAACATAGCCGAGAGCGGTTGACCCAATGGACCGGAGACCTACGCGAAGACTTCCTGAAGTCCAGGACAACCGGCCTGGAGAGAACCCAAGTCGACTCAATCTTCTACGCTTCCTGCGCGGCAGGACTCACCTTCTCGCACCACACCAAAATAGGACACTTTCTCGACAAAGCAACCGACCCCAGATGTCTCGCCCAGGACCTGGTTGAGCAATACGGACAGGACGGCCTGGGAATCCAGGTGGACTTCTGCCGCCAGAACGACCGCGAGATTTTCTGGTCGCTGCGAATGAACGATCGACACGATGCCTATCCCATGGGCAGCAGGAGGTGGACCTACGGACTGGCTCCCTTCAAACGCGACCACCCCGAGTATATTCTGGGGGTCCCCGAGGACTGGGAGAAGTACCCAGACCATCCGCCCAGGAAACTCTGGTCGGGCGTCGATTACGCTCATGCCGAGGTCAGGGATCACATCTTCCGACTGATCCAGGAAGTCTGCGAAGGATACGACATCGACGGGGTGGAGCTGGACTTCCTGAGGCATGTTCCCTACTTCAAACCGGGACTGGAGGATCAACCGGCCAAAACAGAGCACCGGGACGCGATGACCGAGCTGATCAGGCGCATCCGCCGGATGGCCGATGAGGTGGGGCAGCGGCGTGGAAAACCGATCCTGATCACTCCCCGCTTGCCCATCACCATCGAGCTCTGCCAGTTCCACGGACTGGACGTCGAGCACTGGCTGGCAGAGGGTCTGATCGATTTCATCATTGCAGGCTTCGGAAACGCCAACTTCCGGCCCATGTCCCGGATCGTGGAGATGGTCGAGCTCGGTCACCGGTACGACACCCCCGTCTGGGCCTGTCTGCAGTGGGGTTTCTGGCGCCACTGGGCCTTCCTGGATAGCGGCTACGACACGGTAGAAGAGTGGTACGAGGCGGAGAACTCTCACTGGGAAGCCACCAACTCCTGGCCGGGAGTGCTTCAGGCCTGGCGCGGCGCCGCGATGAATGCCTGGAGCGCCGGTGCCGATGGGCTCTACACCTTCAACATCTGGCATGCCGATCACCCGATCTTCCGCGAAATAGGAGATCCCAACTCGATTGCCAGCTTGGACAAGATCTACGGTGTCGACTACTTCAGCAAGAGAGAGCGGGCGATGGAGCTCAAGCCGGGCGAAGACCTCAGCGTCGAACTGCGTGTGGGAAGTGACGTCGAGGCGGACTCGGTCTCCCAGCTGCGGCTTCGAGTCCATCTGATGGGATTGGCCGGCGGAGAGGATCTGCGATCCAGTCTCAACACCAGTGCCCTCCCTCAACTGAAGCCAGCCGGCACGCTCGAAGCAAACACCCAGGGTCACTGGCTAGAGTGCTTGTTAGAGCCCACCCAGATAAAGCAGGGAGAAAATCGATTCAAGCTGACACTGGGACAGAGTCCGGGGTCGACGCAGGATCCCCTCCTGCTGGACGGGCTACTACTCGAGGTTCGTCACAAGGGTTGACTCCGCGACTCAGAGCGGTCGCTGCCCCCAGGGAAGCGGAAGGGTCGGTGGTCGGCGGTGGCGTTCGCGGCGCTCGTCTTTGGGACGATCCTTGAACCAGGTGATGAAGCGGACCAGCTGTTTTACCGCTTCCTCGTAAGCCCTTTCTCCCTTCTCCGCGGTGGCCTTCTCAGCATCGCCCAGCACGCCCGTCTCACTGTAGCTGCTGGTCCACGACACCACGGTGGCAGGGCCACTTGCGAAAAGATCGACCCAATTGAAAGGACTCTCTTCCTCGTTGAAACCGATCACGCCACTCTTGATCTTATCCTTCCGAACGTTGTCGCCGTCGAGATAGAGATAGAGGGAAGTCTCGAGCTCGCCAGCGTGCGAGCAGCCACCGGGAAACTTGCTCTCGCGCCAGCCGGGGAGGAACTCCTTGTCGACCGTCAGGAGCTGCCACCAGGCAGTCGCGATGCACTCGGCGTCGGTCTCCAGGTTGGTGCGGCGGGCGGCCAGATCCAGGTTGGGCATGTTGGAGCCGTGACCGTTGAGCAGCAGGATCTTCTTGAAACCGTGATAGGCCAGAGATTTCGTGATGTCGAGCACGTGGTGGATAAAGTGTTCGAAATGATTATTGATGGTCCCGGGGAAGTCCATGACATGGCCGGTGTATCCGTAGGCAACGGTCGGCAGCACCAACATCTTCCCAGGGACTTGCCGACCCGCACCTCGAGCGATGCCGGTGGGACAAACCAGATCGACATCAAGCGGCAAATGGGGGCCGTGCTGCTCGACGGCGCCGCAGGGGACGACACAGACCTGAGCAGCGTCAACGGCATCTTCGATCTCGGGCCAGGTCAGCTTTTCATAGCGATATTCGGTTTCGCAGCGAGAGGGCATGGAAGATGGTCTCCATTCTTGTCGAAGCCTACTGGACGGGAAAAGTGGGCTTCCGTTGGTGTTGCTGGAGTAGTCACCTACTCCAGCGGAGGGGGCTGGTCGTCGGGTCCCATTATATAGAGACCAGCACCGTGTCGTCGTCCCCAGGGGCTGGGGCTGGAACCGGGGGAGGGAGCGTCAACGGCCAATTGCTTCAGTTCGTCTTCGTCGCAGTTGATTCCCAGCCCTGGAGTATCACCCAGAATCAACCAACCATCCTCGATACGAGAGTCCGTCGAGAAGGCTTGATCCCTACCAGCATCAACAAACTCCATCATCCAGTGATTGGGCAGACAGGCTGCCAGGTGTCCCATGAAGTTGAGGGGACAGTTCATCATGGACACGGGCAGCTCAAAGGCGTAGGCCAGATCGGCCACCTGCATGGCTCCGGTGATACCACTGGTGCCTACGCCAATCTGGACGACATCGACCGCCTGGTTCGCTACCAACGGCATGTAGTCGCTGAGATCATTCAGATTTTCACCGGTGGCCACGGCGGCCTTCACATTGTCGGAAACCTTGCGCAAGCCCCGATAGTCCCAGCGTCGAGCAGGTTCTTCGACCCAGGTCAGATCGTAGTGCTGCTCGAAATAGCGGATGTTCCGGATCGCCTGAGCTGGGGACCAGTACTCGTTGGAATCGATCATGAGGATGGGTGTCTTGCCCGATGTAGCCAGGGCATCGGACATGATTCCGAGGCGTCGTAGATCCGATTCCCGATCCAGCCCCACCTTGAGCTTCCCAGCCGCGATTCCCTGTTGCGCCTTCCCTTCGTAGAACGCCTTCAGCTGCTGGTCCGATAGACACAACTCGATACCACTGGCATAGAGCTTGACGTAGCGGGTGGATGCCCCCAGTGTCTTCCAGAGCGGTTCCTGGTTGATCTTGGCCTTCAAGTCCCAAAGGGCAGTATCCAGGCTGCAAATGGCGTCGTTGACAGGACCTTCGTTCCCCCCTTTGAAGGCCTTGTCCACCATCGCCTTCCACAGTCCGCGCACCCCGCGGGGATCCCGACCCACCAGCAGAGGCTCCAAGGCGTGAATCGATTCCCGAGCTCCGGCGGAGCCGAGGCACACTCCGGTCAGGTCCTCGTCGGTGTCGATGAACAGCGCCAGAGCGCAGGCTTTACTCCGTCCTTCGGGGGAGTTGGCGTCGCCCAGCGGACGCGACATCTCAAGTTCGTAGAGTTGGGTTCGGACGTCGGTTATTCTCATCTGAATACTCCCTCTACGAGCAGTCGCTTACTCGAGCGCCCCATTCTTTCCCTAACAGGTCGCGACACCGTTGGACTCTGTCCCCTACTCACACCCTACTCACTGTCCCCTAGTGTTGGACTCTGTCCCCTACTCAGTCCCCTACTCAGGATTCAGATGTCTCAACACCTCCAGGATTAGCCAGGGGTCGGGTCTTTGTCTGTAGTTTGGGTCTACGTGAAAAAAGCGAACAAAGCCCTTGGTATCAATGATCACTATCGCCGGATGAGGGATCTTGCCGTGCTCTTGGTTGAGAATACCGTAGGTCTTGATCGTCTCTGAGTCAGCATCCACCAACAGGGGAAAGCCGAAACCTGCCTTGTCGCCAAAGCCTCGTAGACTCTCGGGTTTGTCGGGACTGATGGCCCAGAGCACGGCATTCAATGAGGTGACGGCCTCTAGGTGCTCTTGCAACTCGCCGAGTTGCCTACGGCAAACCGGTCACCAGGTACCACGGAAAAACACCAGAACGACGTTCTTTTTACCTTTTAGCTCCGATAGGCGGTGAAGTTGGCCGTCGGGATCCGGCAATTCCAAGTCCGGAGCCGGTTGACCAACCGCGACTGAAGCTGAGACGGACCCTTCCTCGGCCCAGACAGGCGCCGTCAGCGGTCCCGGGGCGAGCAGAAGCGTTGCACTGACGGCGATCCAATTCCACATTGTCTTGATCTCCACTAGTTTGGCTGACCGTCAGCCACAACTGGGTTAACGGATCTGAACACTGGACTGGATCATAAGCGGGTACCGCTTCGAGGTCAAAGTTGAGTGTGGGAAGGCTGGCCAGGCTAGGCTTTGGGTCCGGGTCGTAACGGTGGTCTCAAGGCCGCCCTCTGTCGAGCCAACGACTCGAAAAGAGAGACTTCGGCCTGGAGACCAAAGCTACGTCCTCGAACCACGGCCCAATGGAGATCCCGGGTGAATCAAGGGAGGACATGCCGTATGCTTGTTCCCCCCGCCAAACGGGAGAATAGTTGGTCTCAGCGCCGTCTGATAGGGCGCCACTGGGATCTAGACTGCAGCTTGGGTCATCCGGAAGGAGTACACCATGAATAACGGAAACGGGTTTTCAGTGGGTCAGGATCTCTTAGATCGTTGTCACGAACGAGCCCCGGTCTATGACCGGGAGAACCGATTCTGCCAGGAGGACTTCGACGAATTGAAGGAAGCGGGTTATCTGCTCATGTCGGTTCCCAGGGAGTTCGGCGGCCACGGCATGACCCTGGCAGAAGTGGCACGGGTCACTCGAACCCTGGCCTACCACGCACCTGCCACCGCGTTGGGCCTGAACATGCACCATTACTGGGTGGGCCTGACAGCAGATCTGTGGCGCGCTGGCGAACGATCCCTGGACTGGTTACTCGAGGCAGCTGGACAGGGCGAAGTCTTCGCGGCCGGACACGCCGAAAGTGGCAACGACATCCCCCTGCTTCTGTCCACGACGAACGCCGTACCCGTAGACGGTGGTTATCGCTTCAAGGGCCGCAAAGGCTTTGGCAGCCTCACTCCAGTCTGGACCTATTTGGGTCTCCACGGCATGGATACTTCGGACCCCAATTCCCCAAAGATCGTCCACGCTTTCGCTCCCCGGGACGCAGAAGGAATCTCGATCAAGGAAACCTGGGATGTGCTGGGCATGCGCGCTACTCGCAGCGATGACACCATTCTGGACAACGTCTTTGTCCCAAACAAGTACATTGCTCGGGTCGTTCCCGCAGGTGCCGCGGGGCTGGACCACTTCGTCCTCGGGATCTTTGCCTGGGCCCTGGTCAACTTTGGCAACATCTACTACTCCCTGGCCACGCGGATGCGAGATCTGACCGTCCAGATGCTTCAGGATAAGTCCTCGCTGGCCATGACCCGTAGCATGTCCTACCATCCCATGGTCCAGTATGGGGTGGCAGAAATGGTGCTCCAGCTCGAGGGCATCCTTCCCCAGTTGGAGGCTGTGGCCCAGAACTGGTCCGACGCCACCGAGCACGGGCCCGAGTTCGCACTCCCGATCGTGGCGGCCAAGTACAATGCGGTGGAGGGAGCCTTCCGGGTCGCTGACAGAGCACTCGACCTCAGCGGTGGCTTCGGAATGTTCAAGAAAAGTGAGCTGGAAAGGCTCTTCAGGGATTCCCGAGCGGGACGGTTTCATCCAGCCGGCTGGGCGCTGACCCACGAACTTCTAGCGAAGATGACGCTCGGCATCGATCCGGACGAACAGCCCAGGTGGGGATAGGCCCAACCTTAGCCATTTAGTGAAGGGAGCCGGGCGTGGCCAGGGGAGCCTGGGGCGGCTGAGTGAGAACCGAAATCCAGCTGGCTGAGGATTGCCAGCAGCGCCAGAGGCAGGTACAGACGGCACGTTGGCGAATTCATCCGGTCATATCCTCTCGAACGGTTTTCTACCGAGCGCTTTCTCCTGTTACGGGGGTAGACGGAAGGGCCGCCGTGGAGCTGGTGGAGGCGACTCAGCTTTCTTCTGCAACTGGATCCTCGGTCCGTCTACCCCTGGGATCTCAGCCGGAGCAGTCTTCCGCTTCAGTGTAGAACCTGAATGATCCAATCGCAGCGTTTCATCCAAGCCACACCCTTGAGTTGCTGGGCCGAGAAGGTCCTTCTAACAAAGGGAGTCCGCCCCGCCGATGCCACCCGTGTGGTGGAGGTGTTGGTAGCCGCCAACCTGAGAGCCGTCGACAGCCACGGGATCTTCACCTGCCTCAAGCCCTACCTGGAGCGGATCGACGAGGACAAGATCAACCTCGAACCAGAGATGAGGATCCTGAGAGACCAAGGCGCCACCGTCCTCCTGGACGGCGTCATCGATGGAGGTTACACCCTCTGCTGAGTCGATTCAGGCATTGTGAATACCGTTGCAGAGGAAGTCGAAAATGTCGAAATTGCGCGGATCTGCGTCTGCCCTGGCCCTAAATTCATTGCTGAGTCGATGGGAAATCACCATCGGTACCATCTCCTCGTAGCGTCCTCCGTGGGAGCGCAGTCCCCCGTTCAGAAGACTCAAGTCGTGATGTCGGGGCGAGCGTCCGACGACGACGTCGCGACCCGACAGCACCAGCAAGTCGCCCAGGCGATCGGCCGGTAGCTCCAGCTTCGCCGCCGCGGTTCTTCGATCGTGCACCTCGGAAATCCCTTCCAATCGCAAGATCCACTCCGCAATCGCCTTGGTTTGGAGCTCTGAGGGCAGGTAGACCATGACCTCTGACCCCAAGCCTCCGTGATGCACCACGTAGGGGTCCGTGATGGGACAGATGACCTTAGGGCCCGGACCAAATCTCTTCTCTAGAAGCGACTCCAGATAGATCACGTTGGGCCGTCCATCGGGCTTGTTCTTCGCGTTCATTCCATGGTCCGCCGTGAGGCCCAGAACTGCACCGAGATCGAGCATCCTGCCTATCTCTTCATCCATCGCCCCATAGAACTCCAGAGAATCGGTGGAATCGGGGCCAAACTTGTGCTGCATGTAGTCGGTTAGCGACAGATACAGAAAGTCGGCCAGACCTCTGGAGATCAGTCTAGTCCCTACCGACAACACGAAGAGACTGGCTTCGGCGCTGTAGATCGGGGGCGTAGAGCGTCCTACGAGTGCTTCCACATCGCTGATGCCGTGAGTGGCCTCCTCTGCCTCATTCGCCTTCTCTGAGGAAAAAGCGATCCCCTCCAGATCATGGGACAAGAGATCCAGAAGCTTGTTCTTCGCGGTGACCATGGCCACCTTGCGTCCCGCCTTCGCGGCCGCGGCCAGAATCGTGCCACAGCGCAGATACCTGGAGGAGTTCATCATCACCTCCTGGCCCGACTCCGGATCGATGAAATAGTTCCCGACGATCCCAGTGACCGCGGGGGGAACACCCGTGACGATGGAGGCATTGTTGACGTTGGTAAAGGAGGGCAGGGCTCCCCGCACCAGACCGCGATACCCCCGAAGAATCATGCGGGCCAGGTTGGGCATCCGACCCTGAGCCAGCGAAGTACTGAGGTACTCGTCACCACAACCGTCAACACAGATGACGACCAACGGCACCGGCGGCGGGGCGTAGCTCCGACCATTGATGGAAAAGGAACTCGAATGCTGGTGGATCCTGGAACTCTCAGCCATGCCCTTCATCCCATGGATCGATCCCGTAAAGCCTTCGACCCAACCGCACCCCAGATCCAGCACATAGGGTTCTCTCCTTTGGCCTGTCCTGATCGATCGGATTGCCAACTTGACAGACGAGGAGCAGAGCGTATTCTACACAATCACCCGTCGGAAGCGGCCTAGCTGGGAGCAGAAGAATGTGGACCCGCTATAGCTATCTACTAAAATCAACGCTAATTCTGACCGCTTCGGCCTGCCTCTTTTCAGGCTCGTCAGCCGGTGCCCAAAAGGGCGAGCTCAAATCCGAGAGTCCGGTACCCTTTTCCTACTTTCGGGGAGAGCCACTCAGGATCGGAAACCAGATCCAACTTCTCGTGGACGACTACCTGATCGAGGATCGCTGGAAGCTGCAGCGTAAGGTCGGCCGGGTGAACAAGTTCATGAGAAATCCGGTCATCGTCCAGGACAAGCCCTGGGAAGATGCGGTGGGCGGCTATCCTTCGGTCCTCTACGACGACAAGTCCGGTAAGTACCTCATGTGGTACCAGTGCTTCAATCTCTCCAACTACTTTTCGAAACAAGGTCCTTCCTACTATGTGGGTCACGCCGAGAGCGAGGACGGATTCAACTGGACCAAACCCCGCTTGGAGGGAGCCTCCTTCGGCGGGCACGAGCGCACCAACATCGTCTCGGCCGGTCGAGGCGGGACCCGAGCGGCAGGGATGCAGGTCTTCCTGAATCCGGATCATTCCGATCCGGAAAAGCGTTTCGTCATGGTCTATATCGGAAGCAGCGGCATCGACATGTCCTACTCACCCGACGGTCGCCGCTGGGCCGATGCCGCCAAGCCCCTGTTCAACTATCACAGCGATTTTTCCAACCATCTCTTGTGGGTGCCCGAGCGGAAAGTCTGGTATCTCTACGTACGTTCCCCGATTCGTCCCAACGGCATGGGATCTCTACCGGAAGGACTACGCCACACCGGCCGCCGACTGGCGGTCTCTACCAGTCCCGATCTGGATAATTGGAGCCTCCCTCGAACCATCCTGTATCCGGACGAACTGGACCAGCCCGACTACGACAATTTCTATATCTTTCGCAGACACGGGGTGTTCCTTGCCCTCTACTCAGAGATGTTTCAAGAACACGACAAGAGCGAAACCGTGATCCACTTCGCAAGCAGCCGGGACGGCATCCGCTGGCAGCGCACCTGGGATCGCGAGCCACTTGTCCCGCGAGGCGAAAAAGGGGCGTTCGATCATGGCCTGGTCGAGCCAGGCACCAGTCCTCCGCTGGAAGTGGGCCCCAACCTGCTGATCTACTACTACGCCTCCCCCGTGGGGCAGTATTATTGGTTCCGGGAAACCGGAGTCGGAGTCTGTCGCCTACGCAAGGACCGCTTTATCGGCCACCATGCCGGGAAGGACACCGGATATCTCCTGACACGCCAGTTCATCCTGGAGGGAAACCGGCTGGTGCTCAATTGCCGAGCCCTTCCCCATCCTTACCACAAAGAGAGCGATGGCATTCGGGTAGCCGTTATCCAGGCGCCTGACTTCAAGAGCCGGGAAACTCGTTGGGAGACGGCCCTTCCCGGATTCTCCCTGGAGGACTGCGACCGCATCGTCACCGACTCGCTGACCCACACGGTGAGTTGGAATGGCAGATCGGACCTGAGCCAGCTCAAGGGCAAAGCAATCTATCTGCGATTCCAGCTCAAGAACGCCGACTTATACACGATTCAGATTCAGCCATGAGACCCCGTCTCCCGAGATTCAGGACACAGAAATGAAGAGCAAAAATGAATCCACAGTCGTTGTCTGGAGCCTCGTGTGGCTGCTCATGGTGGGCATCGCCCAGGCCGCGTCACCACGAGAGCTAGGATCGCGTTTGGAACTGTTCGTAGACGACTACCTGGTCGAGCGGCTCGAGGGGGCCCATCTCGAGCTGCACCGACCCCGATCCGCAGGAGTGACGATTCGCTTTGACCAGCCCTGGGAGGGCGAGTTCTCCGGCTTCCCCACCATCGTCAAGGACGGGGACACCTACCGCATGTACTACCGGGGATTGGGTCCCTGGAAGAAGGGCGAGCCTCTCGTAGAGTCCACCTGCCATGCCGTCAGCAAGGACGGCATTCATTGGGAGAAGCCGACCGCAGGCCTCATCGAGCTCCTGGGCTCGAAGAAGAACAATGCGGTCTTCAAGGGCAGCGGTTTCGCTCCCTTCCTGGACACCCGACCCGGCGTCCCTCACTCCCAGCGTCTGAAGGCACTGAAGGGTCCGCCGCGGCTGCAAGTCGACATCGGAGTGCGGGCCTACTCTTCTTCGGACGGCGTCCACTGGACCAGGATAAAGGACGACGCCGTCTATGCAGGGGATCGGCTGGGCAGCATCTTCTGGAGCTCTGCAG
This sequence comes from Acidobacteriota bacterium, assembly GCA_047514575.1. Taxonomy (GTDB): domain Bacteria; phylum Acidobacteriota; class UBA6911; order RPQK01; family JAJDTT01; genus CAUZIZ01. The sequence continues at coordinate 15,891 of JAKZYH010000663.1, forward strand.
AGGACCAATACGTCCAGTACATTCGATCCGACGACAAGCGCTCGGGCGAGACGATCCGCTCCATCAGCCGGGCCACTTCCCCTGACTTCCTTAGCTGGAGCGAGTTCGAATTCATGGATTTCGGCAGGGCCCATCCCAGCCAGGAGGAACAGCTATACACGGTTGGCGTGACGCCCTATTTCCGTGCCCCCCACATCTACCTGGCGCTGGCCGCCCGCTTTCTGCCCACCAAACGGGCTCTCACCGAGCAACAGTGCCAGGAACTCGGTCGCCATCCTTTAGGCGGCGGCTGCAAGAACATCGCAGACACCGTCTTCTTGAGCACTCGTGCTTCCAATAGCGCCAGCATCCAGCGCACCTTCCTCGAGGGCTTCGTTCGCCCCGGTCTGGCGCTGTCGAGCTGGACGTCCCGGACCAACTATCCGGGCACTGGGATGGTTCCGACCGGGAAGGGAGAGGTCTCGATATACGTCCAGCGCGACTACGGCTTCAAATCGAACCGAATGGAGCGTCTGGTCCTGAGGACTGATGGCTTCAGCTCGATCCGCGCTCCCTACCGAGGCGGAGAGCTGCTCACCCGGCTCCTGACCTTCTCGGGTCAGGAGCTGGTCCTGAACTACTCCACTTCGGCGGCCGGAAGCATCCGGGTGGAGATTCTCGACGATTCGGGCGTCCCAGTGGACGGATTCAAGTTGGCTGATTGTCGAGAGCTGATCGGCGACGAAATCGAGCGGGTGGTTCGATGGAATCAAATCAGCGACCTCAGCCCACTCCGGGGAACGTCAGTACGCCTGCGCTTCGTCCTGAAAGACGCCGACCTCTATTCGATCCGAACCCGTTAGAAGCCGGACCGTAGCTTTGGTCTCCAGGCCGCAGTGCTCGAGCCGAGGGCTCGAAAGAATAAGACTTCGGCCTGGAGACCAAAGCTACTATAGTGCCCAGCTTAAACTTCAGAACTCCTGATCTCCTGTGACTCTCTCGCAAGTCTTTTATCCTTGTCTGAAGAGTAGTTAACGCGTTATTCGAGTCGGAAGGCCGGGCCTGAGACCGGAATATTCAGTGGATCGACTCACGCTGATGGTCCCAGGAATA
>JAKZYH010000664.1:0-11451 GCA_047514575.1 Acidobacteriota bacterium
GACTATACCATAGGGGCGCAGCGAACATTTGAGCACCCCCTTACACTCGACTTTGCGACCTGCTACCATCGGCCCGTCACTTTTCCGCATCGAGGATCGGCCGCCCGTAGAAGGAGAGAGAGGGCATGTCCAAGGACGTAAAAGTCGGAATTATCACCAAGTATCGTGGCCCTCACCTGAGCTACTACATGAAGTCTCTGGCGATTGCCAAGGGGGTAAAGCAGGTTGTCCTGGCCGATTCCAGCGGGGAACACTTCCCGGAGGCGGAGGAGTTGCTGAGGGGTCGCTTTCCGGAGCTCAAAACCTATAAAGACTACTCCGAGATGTTGTCGGCCGAAAAGCCGGACATGGTGCTGGTGACGATCGAGGCGCACATGGCACCTGTAAGGATCCAGGCGGCACTGGAGTCCGGTGCGCACGTCATGTGTGAGAAGCCTTCCTGCACGCGTGCGGAGGACTTCGAGAAGCTGGTAGAGCTGGCGGACTCTAAGAATCTGTGCCTGATGCTGGCCATGGCCAACCGTTTTGCTCCCCCCGTCCAGAAAGCCAAAGAGCTGGTCAGTTCGGGAGCGCTGGGGAGGCTCTACAGTGCCGACTTTTTCCTCATCTCCGATCAGACCCGGCTGACCCGCCCCAGCTACCAGAAGTCCTGGGTGGTGAAGAAGAATCAGGCCGGAGGCGGACATCTCACCTGGTTGGGAATTCATTGGCTGGATCTGGTCCACTACATTACGGGGGACCGTGTCCAGCAGGTGAGTGGCTTTGCCCGCAACGTGGGCGGCCAGCCGATCGACGTAGAGGACGCCGCGGTTCTGGCCATGCTCTTCAAAGGCGGAATGGTGGGGACGATGCACTCGGGCTACTATCTGGACAGAGGATCCCATAGCCACCTGGCCCTCTGGGGTGAAAAAGGCTGGCTGCGCTTTGACTTGACCTCCCAGAAGCCCCTCGAGTGGCAAAGCTTTGTCGAAGGAGCCCCGGAAGGGATCCAAACTTTCTCCTACACTCGGGGAGACGATCTCTATCTTGGAGCGATTCAGGCAGCGGTGGACTGTGCTCGTGGTGTTGGGGAGCCCCAGATTACATCGGAAGAAAGCCTGGCCGTCCTGAAGACGATCCACGCCCTCTACAGGGCAGCGGAAACCGGTCAGGCTCAGACGATCGAGTGAGGGCTTGTGCGGCCTTCCTTTTTGAATGCTGCTGCTGATCCTCATATTCCTTTGAGAGATGCCGAGGACGACGGTGGGAGTAGTCAGTCAGCCTAAGAATCGCCGCCGCTTCTTGCAGGAAGTTATAGGAGCAGCGGCTGGCGTTTCGGCTACCCGCTCTACTAGAGGGAGCCACGCCTTGAAACCCCTCGTCATCGACAACCATGCCCATGTGGGTGGACTCGAGCCCATTGATTTCGTGGAGGGCTACGACCCAAACACGAAACTGGGTCTGTCCCATCTGAGAATGCTGCGGGTCCTGGAGTCAACCGGTGTAGACATGGCGCTTCTGCACAGTCTACGCCCCTGGGCCAACAAGTATCACGCCAGGGTCGTACGCGAATATCCGGACAGGTTTCTGGCTGTTTGCAAGCTGGATGAGCCAAAGGCCCACACCACCGAAGAGCTGGACAATCTGCAGATGTACGTCCGGGAATGGGGGTTCAAGGGTCTCTATTACGACCCTCCACCAGGGTCGGACCCTCACGACAATCTGAATGCTCCCAAGTATGAAACCCTCTGGAAGCTGGTCCAGGAGCTCAAGATTCCGGTCTCCTTCGTGAGCTATGGGCGCAGCCACTCGTCCATTTCCTATTCCCCGAATTTCCAGACGCTCTGGCCTATTCTCCTGAAGTTGATGGACCGGTACCCGGACCTGAGGCTGGTTATCGTTCACGGAATCTCGCCCTTTCGCTGTTTGCAGGAGGACGGTTCTGTGGTGATTCCGGAGTCAGCCGTTCGTCTGGTCAAGAACTTCGACGTCGTAATGGACGTCCTGCCCAGAACTACGCAGGACTACGGCCCCGACGACGAGGTGATCAGAAGCTTCTACGAGACCTTTGGAGCCTCGAAGCTGGCCTGGGGAACGGAGTTCATCAAGACGGAATCAGATACCCCTGAGGAGTATTCCCGCCGTCGCTACTACTTGCAACGACGATGTCCGTACCTTTCTTCCGAGGATCTACAGCAAATCATGGGGGGCAACGTCCAGAGGATCTACAACCTCGCCTAAGGGTTTATTCTTGAACGAATCCTAGGCCGTTTCCAGAAGAAAAGTCGGCATGTTGATGCCCTGATAGGGCTGAAATTCTCCGCGCACCTGGCAAAAGTGAAGCTCACAGTTGCGGGCACCCCAACTGTACATCAGCTGGACCAGCTGGGAGTGGTCGACGGGTAGGATCAAGATCGGTGATTTTCCCCGGTGTCGGTTGAGTTCACTGAAGATGAGGGGTGCGGCCTCGGCCTCGGTCTTCATGACCCCGGGTCCAAGCATGTTGAAGGCGGGGTGAGCAGAGGAAGCAAGGAATCCTTCGATGTTCCCAGGAGAGCTTTCGTAAACTGAAACGTGCCAGAATCCGAGAGAGTTCTCGATGCAGAAGCGGTAGTCTTCCTCGCGGGCAACACCGCTCACCTCCAGCTCCAAAGTTGCCATCGCGGGAACGTCTTCCAAGGTCGCCTCCCTTACTTGTTCCAACCCAGCTGGCGCCTGTTGGAGGCCGCTTTCAGGCACCTGAAGTATCATGTCCTGGTAGGCCTGGTAGGGCACGAATCCGGCCCGATTGTAGAGTGAAAACGAGTCCAGATTGAGCGCACTCTGGGTGAGGCGCAGCGCCCTGTAGCCCTCCCGATCGGTGAACTCACAGATATACTCGAGCATCTCTCGTCCGGCCCCGAAACCGAAGTAGTTTGGATGGACAGTCATGATCCCAAGACCGACGTGAGACCGGCGTGGATGATAGAAACAGGAACCCATCAAGCGAGAGGTCCGCGGGTTTTCAGCAACCACACAATGGCTAGTCCCGATGCCGCTGTAGACCTGATAGAATACCTCGGTTACTTGGGGGGAGCCTTGAAAAGGCTGACCCATCCCGCGTAGGCCGTACCAAGCATTGATCGAGGCGTAGATCAGCTCCGAGACTTCTGATTGATCATCGGGCGTCATTTGGCGGAGACGTAAGGGATCCATGAGGACAGTTCCTTCTCCTAGCCCTTCTCTTACCACAATTGGACCTCGCAGACCATGTCTTCTCCAACCGGCTGAATGAGAGAGCAAGCATGACCGCAGAATTCCAGATCCTGGAGGAAGGCATCGTTTGGAAGAACCCCCATCCATCGGTGCGATCGATTTGTGCCTGGCACGGACACACCGAGAATCTGGGAGACGGGGAATTGATCCATGCCATGCGAGTCGGCCAGGCGAAATCCGGGCTCGACGGAAGGGTCAGGATGTTGCGTTCCCAAGATCATGGAAAGACGTGGGCGGAGACAACTCCCCTGATCGCCGAGGAAGGGAATGATACCGGTTTCAGTTATTTGACTGCCTTTCCACGCCTCGCCAGCGATGGGACGCTTTGGGCCAGCTCGCTGCGTCTGATTCAGGTCGAGCCGGAAGACCCTCGTTGGACTCCCGACAATGGTGGTTGGATCGGCGGTGAAAATCTGGTGTTCCACTCCGGAGACAAGGGACACACCTGGTCGAAGCCCCTCGTAGTGGGACCTGCGCCCACCGAGGACAGTTTTCCGACACTCGCGTCTCCGGTCCATGAGCTGCCTTCCGGCGAGTTGTTCTTGCTGCTCGAGGCCTACTTCACCCAGACGATCAAGGAGATGAGACACCAGGTCACGGCCCTTTACAGTCGAGATCGAGGGAAGACGTGGCAAGAGTCGCGGATCGTGGCTCGCGATCCGGAGGAAAGGCTGATCTACTTCGATCCCAGGTTGGCTCGCCTGCAGGATGGGAGCTGGATCTGCCTGTTCTGGACGCACGACCGAAAGACCGACGAGACTCTAAACGTGACCAGCTCCTTCTCTGAGGATGGTTACACCTGGACCCATCCGGAACCGACGGAAATCTGGGGGTTTCCCACCCTGCCTCTACTACTTCCCGACGGTAGGCTCTTTGCCGTCTACAACTACAGGCGCAGTCCTCAGGGAATCCACTGTGTCCTCAGTGACGATGGAGGCAGGAGTTGGAATTTGCGCCAGGCGCGGCTGCTTTGGGATCAGGAAGGACGTCAAATCAGTGGAGCACTAGCCCAGACCGGGCAGCCCAGGGCCTGGGATGGAAGTTGCATGGCTGAGATGTTCACCTGGGACTTCGGAGTACCAGACCCCATCCTTCTGGACGACGGTTCCATCCTGGTGACCTTCTACGCTACCCTGCTGGACCACGTCACCCACCAACGCTATGTCAGGCTGCGTGTCTGAGTGAATTCTACCTGCCGCTGTTTCCTGCTATGATCGAGCGATGGCGCAGAACAGGGTGGGGGACGAGTCGCCCCGAATCACGCTGGTTCCTGCGGCGTCGGACGAGGAAGGCCTCGAAACCGATCGAGTTCCAGAGGACGTTTCTGTGTCGTCCCAGCGCGCGGAACAGCCGGAGTCTCAGGAGCCCAACACCCAGGTCTCAGGCGAAGACGAGAACTCGGCGGATTTGCCAGATCGCTATGTAGCGCAGACCACCGAATCGGGTCAAGCGGTCCTCAGCTGCCGGGAAACCCCCAACATCATGGTGCAGGTTGAGCGGGGGCTGACCGTCTCCGCGGCGAACGCCCGCAAGCTGGATCCTGGAGCGATCCTCCTGGATGGCGCCGCTCAAGGCCCACCTTTTCTGGATACCGAAAAACATATCTACAACTTGGATCACCACGAAGGCTGTGTCCGGTCCTTCACGCTGTCAAGCTGCGAGCAGGCCTACATCATGGTTCGCAAAGGGCTTCAGCTGCGGGAGCGCGACTGGCGAATTCACGCTAACGAGCCCGATCTGGACGCCGTTTTGGCGATCTGGATCATACTCAACCATCCCCGACTCAACGATGAAGCAGGAGAGATTCGCGCTAAGATTCTGCCCTTGATTCGACTCGAAGGGGTCATCGACGTCCACGGCCTGGAAATGCGGGAACTTGCCTGTCTGTCTCCTGAGAAGCAGGAGGAGGCGAGCGCTCAGATCGCGCAGCTGATGGAACAGGAGAGAGCACTCAAGAAGAGTGGAGACTGGGCCGGGATCAGCTTTGCAGAGTACACGGTGGAGCGACTGCGCCAGATCGATTCCATGGTGTACTCTCCCTTCCACTTCGATGCTTTCAAGATCATTGACGAGATCGCGCGGGTGGAGATCACCGAAGCCCATATCGCCGTAATCTGTCACTCGCAAGCCGGCATCTACGAGGTGGAGCAGCAGTTGATGGAAGTCCATCAGGATCGCCTCGGAATCATAGTCCTACAGAAGGACGATGGCCAATACACGATCCGCCAGGCGAACCTGTTTTTGCCCGTGAACCTGCAGCGAGTCTATTCTCAGCTGAACCTGCTCGACCCTGGAGCGAAGGGCGAGAATCGGTGGGGCGGTTCCGATGATATAGGCGGCTCCCCTCGAGACAGAGGAACACGGCTCACCGTCCGTCAGATCGGTGACGCCTTGCTTCGCGCCTTTCACAAGCCCACACCTATGGAGGTCCTGTCGGCAGCGGTCATGGCCTTGGTAATGACGCTTGTGGGTCTGTTGACGAGTTGGGTGGCCACCCACTTCTGGGACAATCAGATTGCCGCTTTCGCAATGGCCCTGGCCGTGATTGGCGGGTTTCTGCTCTTCTTTTTCGCCCGGCAGTATCCACGGCTCTATGGACTTCGTCGGCCCCTGAGTCGAGATTGGCTACTGCTTCTGCCGGGCGCTCTTGTGGGTGCCCTTCTAGGCGGCGCATGGTTTCCTGAGGGTCTGTTCGACGGCCGAGGAAATACTGGACTTGGGTGGGACCTGTTGCTGTGGCCGTTGTTACTTGCCGGGGCAGCCGAGATCCTCTTCCGCTCTGTCGCACATGGGGTACTGACCGACGAGCTCCGCTCCCAGCGCAGTGGCGGACGATGGTTTCTGTCCTGGCCTGCTTTGGGCTCCGCCGCCCTTTACTCGGCTGCATCGATGAGTGGTCTGGTTCCGCGTCTGGACGTGTTCTCGCATCTGTGGCGGCAGTGGTGGCTGCCCCAGGGAGCAACTGCCATCGGTCTTGAGTTGGTGGGCACCCTCATCTTCGGTATCTGTTGTGCGATGGCACGCGAACGTTCGGAAAGCATCGTCGCCGCCTTACTCTTTCACTGGCTCTGTGTGCTGCTCCTCCTGAGCTGGTTTCTGGTCTAGATCGTCGACTCGCAAGAACTGCGAGGCGTCCCGGTATGACCGGTCCAGATAGGAGGATCTCCCGCGGTGCTGGACTTCTAAGAAACCCCCGGCCGGGCCAGTACCCATGGCAGCTACCACCATCCTCCTGATTCTGCTCTCTGCCACGATCCATGTTGGCTGGAATCTGCTCGTTAAGTCGAGTAGGGACCCGCGTGTCTTCAGTGCGGTCAAGGGCATGATCATCGCCGTCATCGGCGCGGCGGTGCTGCCTACGGTGCCGCTTGCCAGCCTTCCAAAGGAGCTCTGGTTCTACGCCGTTTTGTCGGGTCTGATCCATGCCGTCTATATCTTGGCCCTGAGCAGCGCCTACCGGACTGGCGACTTGTCCGTGGTGTACCCCATAGCACGATCCTCTCCGGCCTTCGTGGCGATGGCGGCCTACCTGACTTTGACGGAAAGCATTTCCAGCAGGGGCGCAATGGGGATTGGGCTGGTGGCTGCCTGCATCGTGCTGCTCCACCTACGGCAGGGCAGGGTCGACGCCGAGTCCAGATCTCGACACGTCGCGGGAGTCCGCTGGGCTCTCCTGACGCTGGCATCTGTGGTTGCCTACTCGCTGGTCGACAAGGCGGCCATGATGGTTTTTGCCCAGGTGGATGTAGTGAAGTCAGTGATGAGAGGACCGGTGTATTTCCTGATCGAGAGCGTGATTTCCTTCTCCCTCTACGCCATCTATATCTGGTGGCGAGCAGCTTCCGAAATCCGAGACATGGCCAGGGAGCAACTGCCGAAAGCCATCCTGGCCGCGATCGGAGCACTGTCATCTTACAGTCTGATCCTTCACGTAATGCAGACCGAGAAGGTCAGCTACGTAGTCACACTCAGGCAGTCCAGCATGCTGATTGCGGTGCTGGTCGGGTGGCTCTGGCTCAAGGAAGCTCGTGGTGCCTTCAGGCTGGTCGTCGTCGCTGTGATGCTGCTGGGTCTAGCCCTGGTCGCGACGGCTGAGTAGGTTTTTTAGGCCAGGATCTCCTGAATCAGGTTTCCCGAAACGTCGGTCAAACGAAAGTCTCGCCCCTTGTGACGGAAGGTCAGCCGGGTGTGATCGAGTCCCAGCAGATGAAGGATGGTGGCCTGGAGATCGTGAACGTGAATCGGTTTTTCGACCACGTGGAAACCGAGCTCGTCGGTTCGGCCAATCGTCTGGCCCTGCTTGAGACCGCCTCCGGTCAACCACATTGTGAAAGCTTGAGGGTGATGGTCGCGTCCCATTTTCCTTCCCAGTGAAGGATTGCTCTCGACCATGGGGGTGCGGCCGAACTCCCCTCCCCAGATGACCAGGGTCCGGTCCAGCAGACCTCTTTGCTTCAGGTCCTTGACCAGGGCGGCCGTCGCTCGATCAGTTATGCCACACTGCTTTTGGAGTCCACCGTAGACGTCACTGTGATGATCCCAGCCGCTGTGATAGACGTTCACAAAGCGTACACCGCGCTGGATCAGCCGCCGTGCCAGCAGGCAGTTGGTAGCGAAGGAGGGTTTTCCCGGTTCGACGCCATACATCTCCAACGTTCCCTGGTCCTCGCCCGAGAGATCCAATAGATCGGGAGCGCTGCTCTGCATCCGGTAGGCCATCTCGTAGGCGCTGATGCGGGTCGAGATCTCTGGATCTCCAACGCTGTGAGCTTGGTATTGATTGAGCTTCCGCAGCAAATCCAACGAATCTCGCTGTAGGCGATCATCGAAACCGGGAGGATTGCTGACGTTGAGAACGGGTTCTCCCTGAGAGCGGAAGGGGACACCCTGATAGACGGTGGGGAGGAAGCCACACCCCCAGTTTGCTTGACCTCCGCTGGTGCCCGATCCCGAACTCAGAACGACGAAGCCCGGCAGGTCCTCGGACTCACTTCCCAGACCGTAGGTGACCCAGGATCCCATGCTGGGGCGGCCCAACTGCGGCGAACCGCTATTCATGAAGATCTGGGCTGGAGCGTGATTGAAGACGTCAGTGGTCATCGATTTGATGATGACGATGTCGTCGACGATCTCTCTCAGATGGGGGATGATCTCGGAGAGTTCAGTACCGGATTGACCCCACCTCTGGAAAGAGAAGCGCGAGGCCATCAGATTGGCATCCCGTTCGATGAACGCGTAGCGTTGATCCTTGACCACCTCGGCAGGAACCGGCTTTCCGTCGTACCTGCGCAGCACGGGTTTGTGGTCAAAGAGATCGAGCTGGCTGGGAGCGCCGGCCATGAAAAGGAAGATGACGCGATCGACCTGGGCCGGGTAGTGAGGTTGCCGGGAACGAAGAGAGCTGGAGCGCTCTGGGAGGGCGGAAAAAACCCTGGGACCGGTAAAAAGCGAGGCCAGAGCAATCTTCCCTAAACCCACGCCGCAATCCTGAAAGAAATACCTTCGGGTTGTTTCTCTCAGCCACCGCTCATTCACAGAAGTCCTCCCAGAAATCGTTGACAGGGCACAAGGCCTAGTCTTTTGAAATTGTCCTATCCAGATTGAGGAGCACCCGAGCAACGGTGGTCCAAGCCATCAGCTGGTCGCGGTCGACTCCGGTGGGTACAGGGGGCGTAGCAGAGACGACCTCCCCCAGATCGACCTCTCCCGCTCGGATTCTTGCCACCTGAGTATGGTAGTACAACTCGACCGCCTCGGCTTCGACCGGGTCGGGAGAACGTGAGACGCAGCGCTGGAATGCGTAACGGATCCGATCGAGAGTCGAGTCGGGAGCCTCCTGCAGGATGTGAAGAGCAAAGGCTCGTGCCGCTTCTACAAAGACCGGATCATTCAACAACGTCAGCGCCTGCAGTGGCGTGTTCGAACGGTCTCTACGCACACAGGTGTTATCCCCCGTAGGGGCGTCGAACGTGGTGAAGGACGGATAGGGCGTAGTCCTTTTCCAGAAGGTGTAAAGCCCGCGCCGGTAGCGTTCCTGGTCTTCGCTGACTCGCCACTCTACGGTGCCAAAGGCAAGCTTGGTAAACTCCGGAGGCTGAGGCGGAAAGACACTGGGACCTCCGATCTTACGGTTCAGGAGTCCGCTGACAGTTAGGGCGATGTCTCGGATTGTTTCGGCGTCCACGCGAAAGCGGGGGCCTCGGGCATAGAGCGAATTGTCTGGATCTCGCTCCAGCAACCCCGGGGCGACCTTCGAGGTCTGACGGTAGGTGGCCGACATCACGATGAGCTTGTGCATGAATTTCAGATCCCAGCCGCGGTCCATGAATTCAATCGCCAACCAGTCCAGGAGGTTGGGATGTGTGGGTGGGTCGCTTCGCATTCCGAAATCGCTTGGACTAGAAACGATTCCACGACCAAAGTAGCGAGACCAGAGGCGATTCATCGTTACTCGAGCCATGAGTGGGTTGTCCCTACTTACCAGCCACCGGGCGAACGACAAGCGATTTCGGAGTTGATCCTGGGGCCATGCGTGTAGCAGTCGGGGCACAGCGGGGGATACCCTCTGGGTCGGGCTCAAGAACTCGCCGCGATGATGAATTCGGGTCACACGAGGAATTCTGCGCTCCTCCATCACCAGGGTGGTCGGGTGTTTGGGAAGGGAGGCACGAAGATCTGCAATCTTTAGATGCTCTTCTTCCAGGTCCGGGGCCTGGGATAGAAAAAATTGTTTGAGGAGCTCTTCCTCCCCGCGGGTCTGAGCAACCTTGGATCTGAGCAAAATATCTTCGAGCTGTGCAGTTAGACCCGAGACATTGAGAGGTCCGCTGTCCGCAGTCAGTGAGACCCGAAAACGTCCTATGGTGTGGGTATGGATGTGATTCTGAACCAGTCTGACTTTCAGTCGTTCACCCTCGACTAGCCGGATCGGATCCTGGAATTCGAAGACGGCGCTCTGCGGAAATCCCTTGTCCAGCCGAATCGACCAACCGGTTTCGCGATTTCCGTCGATGGCCAGGCCCGGATGTAGGTGCTTGTAGAAGGAATCCGCGCTAGCCCCTGCAACCGTATAGGATTCGGGGAGCTTCGCGGCAGTCGAAGAAATCGACTGCACCACGATCTCGCTGAGCATGAAGTTGCCCTCTTCCATAACGGTCCCTCTTCCGGGTCCGTTTCCGGGCAGGCTCTCATGTTCGAAGAACTCGAGGCGGACTCCTGTGATCTGTTTCAAGCTCGGACGAAGCTCGAAGGAATAGGAGTCTCGGTCCGGCCGGTCGCCGCTGGCAAGCACGGAACCATCCCCCAACAATGACAGCGTGGCATGGTTTTCCGATGCCAACTGCTGCGGCCATTGCAGAGTCCAACGACGAGCGTTACGCCTCTTCGCCTCCTTCCAGGACTGGTACTTCGCCTCCAGATGTTTCTGCCGTTGGAGCGCCTCTGGAATCTCGGGCTGGTAGTTGGTCCGCTCCTCGACCCCGGTTGATATACGGAAGCGGCCGATAGTCTTCCCAGCGCCTGATAGCTGCTTCAGGGTCAACACCAGGAACTCCCCGGGGGCGATTCGGATGGGCTCACCCAGCTCGAGCACGGCGTGATGGTCACCATAGGTCTTGAAGATGCCCCATCCCGTTTCCGGATCACCGTCCAGCGCCTTCCCAATTTCGAAGTCTTTGTTGGAGAGGGTAGCCCTGGGCTCGAGTAGGGATAGACTGCGCGGCTCTTCATCCTGGCGATCCCATACTTCCAGCTGAAGCTCTGACAGAATCACTTCGCCATCCTGATGTCTACCCGGTCCCAGAGCCGGAAGATCAGGATCCTGGAGGAGCTCGATTCGGAGCCGATCGAACCCCTGAGACTCCGACTGAAACGTGAGCTGGTAGGTATCACTCTTGGCATTGGGTCCGGTCACGAAGATTGATCCGTCGTCCCGCTGAGAAAAGGACGCCTTCTCGGCAGAGGAAAACTTCTCTGGCTCGATCACCGACCATAGCGTCTTGGTCCCGTGGGGAGGAAACCTGGATGCCAATTCCGATTCGAGCTTCAAGATTTTGCCCGTAGTAGCGTCTCGCTCTACCTTTACGTCTGGATCAGGTACCTCCAATTCGGGCTCGTCCGCGTTGTTGAGAAAAGCAAAGAACTGGTAGTACTCCCGTTGTGACAGGGGATCGTATTTGTGGTCGTGGCACTGAGCGCAGCTGAGGGTCAGACCCAGGA
>JAKZYH010000665.1:0-10312 GCA_047514575.1 Acidobacteriota bacterium
AAGAGGATTTAGCACCGCGATCACACAGAGAAGGGCTCGACCGGGCGAAACCATCGCTCTCTTGCTTCAGGTTGCTTGGGGCTCGTCGGCCGATGCAGATAGACTGGGTCAGGCATCGCCGGCCGGAAGGCGGGAAGCCGGACTGTAGCGTACCTCTGGATTCACCAACGACATCAACGATATGAGCTAGCTTGACGGGCCAGTCCGATTGTGGGAATATCCCACTATGAGCACGTCCAGGGTTGACTCCAAGAAACGCGTCGTGGTGCCGTCCGGCAAGCCGGGCGAGGTGTATGATGTTCAGCGACAAAGTGAGGGCCGGCTGCTGCTGGTGCGGCTCGAGCGCCCCGAGCGTGGGGAGCGTATGAGCAAAAAAGCATGTCTTGCTGCCATGCGCAAGGCTCCGCTGCGACCGAAGATGGGATGGGAGCAGCTGCGGCAGACCACACGTGAGCCATGATTCTGCTAGACACGAACGTCCTAATCTACGCCTTCGACCCTAGCTCTCCCTACAGTCACTGGTCGAGTGAAATCATAGCTGAGGCTGTGGCAGGCGATGGTGCAGCGATCAATGCTGTCAGTCTCGCCGAGCTATGCGTCGAAGACGAAGAGCCGGAGACTGTCGCCGACCGTATTCGCGGATGGGGTGTCGAGATCCTTGATGTGCCCGCAGCCGCCGCCGACACCTGTGCCAAGGCGTATCGCCGCTATCGGGAGCGACGGTCTTCTCAGAGCAGGAAGGACGCGCCCATCATGCCGCTGCCGGACTTCTTCATTGGTGCACATGCCAAGATCATGTCGTGGGACCTGGCTACCGTAGATCGGGGCCGTTTCTACACCTACTTCCCCACGGTCCGCCTCAAGAGACCCTAGCATAGCCTTCACCTCGGCCATTGCGCCTCCCACACCCTCTCTGTTTCAGGCTGCTTCGGGCTCGCTGGCGACGCAGACAGAGCGGTAAGGAATCCTGCTCAGGCATCGCCGGCTGGAACGCGGGGAGCTAGGCGGTAGCGTACCTCTGGATTAACCAGCGACATGGGCCAGGCTCCCTTGAGGATGCGGGCGGCCTCCTGACCCAGAATCTGGAAGCCACGGCCTAGAACCTGCTCGGACAGCCCCGCCGTATGAGGAGTCAGGATCACGTTGTCCAGGTCGAGAAGGGGACTATCGACCGGGAGTGGTTCCTGCTGGAATACGTCCAGGCCAGCCCCCGCAATCCAACCCTCTTTCAGGGCGCTCGCGAGAGCCGACTCGTCGAGCGTCTGACCCCGGCCCGTGTTGATCAAGAACGCAGAGGGCTTCATCGCCCGGAAGAAGCTCTTTCCCACCATCTCTCGAGTCTGGTCGTTCAAGGGTACGTGAAGGGAGACAAAGTCGGAACGGGTCGCCAGCGTCTGGAGGTCGGCCACCAGTTCGACGCGGTACTCCTGGGCGATCCAGGGAGGAAGGTAGGGGTCATGGACGACCACATCCAGGCTAAAAGCCCTGGCCTTGCGTGCCACGGCTCGGCCGATGACCCCGAAACCGACGAGCCCCAAGACCTGGCCCTCGATGGGAGGGATCGCGGGAAGCTCGGCCAGGGCGCCGTCCTGCCACTGTCGTGCCCGGACGAGGCGGTCGAGACGCGCCAGCTGCCGGGCACAGGCCAGCAGCAGCAGCACGGTGTGGTTAGAGACCTCCTCGGTACAGAAACCGGGCGTGTTGACCACCATGATCCCTTTCTGGGTCGCCGCCTCGCAATCGATCTGATCGTAGGCATGCCCCAGACTCACGATGCCCTGGGCCCGGTCGATCTCCTGGATAACCGACCCCGGTAGCGGGACTCCCACGTCGATGATCAAATCCGGACCCTTCACCGCCCGAATCGTCTCCTCCTTGTCCCTGCAGACCAGAGATCGGATCCCGTAGTCCATCCCTGCGAGTTCCTTCTCAACGGCAGATGCGTCCAAAGTGTTCTTGGAGATAAGGACAAGACGATGACGGTCCATGAAATCCTCCTGGTATGGGACCGATGGTACTCTGGACTCCGAGGCGGATCAATTCGGGCCTGCGAAACTTCGCGCCCGATCCACGGGAAATCGGCGTCCAGGGAACCCAGGGAACCAGGGATATTCAACCCTGGAGCCTTCTACTGTAAGCTGAAGACCCATTCAGGAGGTTATCGAATGACAGTTTCTCCCGCGGATTTCAGGAATGTAGTAGGAAACTTCGCCACCGGCGTTACCGTCGTCACGACCCAGACCCAGGACGGTAGTCCCTACGGGCTCACAGTCAACTCCTTCACTTCGGTCTCGTTGGACCCCATCCTCATCCTAGTTTGTCTGGACAACCGTCTCAGCGGCCTCGATGCTTTTTCGGAGAACGGGAAATTTGCCGTCAATATCCTCTCAGAGGACCAGAAAAATATTTGTGAGCACTTTGCAACCCGTGGGACCGATCGTTCTGACGCCGATTACGCTACGGGCGAAACTGGAGTTCCCGTCTTGAACGGCACTATCGCCCGATTGGAGTGTAAAGTCACCGCAATCCATCCTGGAGGCGACCACAAGGTTCTGTTAGGCGAAGTAAGGTCGGCTGAAGTGGCCGCAGGAAGAGAAGATGATGCTCCCCTGCTCTTCTTCAGGGGTCGCTACCACCAGTTGAGTGCCTCCTAGTTATAAGCAGGGGAGAATACGAATTCTCTCGACAGGATCTACGCCAAAGGCGTTATTGCGAGTAGCCCAGGGTTGCAATGCGAAGCGAGCTACTCTGGGTTTGAGTTGTTGTTGTCTTTTCTACGCTGAAAGTGTTGTTGCCAAGACGTTTCCGGTCGGCAATAACCCCTGTGGGGTAAGGCCTCTTTCCGACCTAAACCCAGGGTAGCTCGCTTCGCATTGCAACCCTGGGCTACTCGCAATAACGCCTTCAGCGTAGACGATGGAAAAAGTTTGCCCCTGGATGATCCAGCGCAGCTGGCCGCTCCATTGGGGGGAAGACGCAATCCCGTTGGGGAACACGGCTTTCTAGCCGCTCTTCGGAGAATCGTCGTCCTCCCTGAATGGGTGGCCGGTCTCGTGGACGAATACGTCTTCCAGGGTCGGCTTGCCCACCGTGATCGACTGGATCTGATCTCTGAAGTGTTCCATCAAGTCGTCGATCAGTTTGTGCCCTTTGCTGTGCTCCAGCCGCACTGCTCCGTTCAGGACGATTGGTTGACCGGAGAATCGATCCTCGATCTGTCCTCTGAGGCTTTCGGGGTCTCGGGATTGGACGACAATCACATCGCCACCGATGCGATCCTTCAGCTTGTCCGGGGTCCCCTCGGTGACGACTCTTCCCTCATCTAGCAGGATCAGATGATCGCAGTGGTCCGCCTCCTCCACCAGGTGAGTCGTAAAGACGAGGGTCAGATTCTGCTGCTCGCGGATTTTCTTCAGCTGGCTCCAGAAAGAGCGGCGTGCCGTCGGATCCAGACCTGCTGTGGGCTCGTCCAGAAGCAGGATCTGCGGCTGATGAAGTAGGCTTTTCGCCAGTTCAACCCGGCGTCTCAAACCCCCGGAGAGGGTTCCGACTCGATCGCCGCTACGCTCCGCCAGCTTGGACCAATCCAGGACCTCTTCGATTCTCTCTCGCAGCCCTGAACCCCGCAGACCGTAGAGCTTTCCGTGACAAGCAAGGTTCTCCGAAACACTGAGATGCAGGTCGAGACTATTGGATTGGAACACGACACCGATCAGGCGACGAATCCGATGTGGATCTTTCGCGGCGTCCCAGCCTCCAATCTTAACGTGGCCCTTATCCGGCAGCAAAAGGGTGCACAGAATTCGGAAGATGGTAGTCTTGCCACTCCCATTTGGCCCCAACAGGGCCACGATCTGATTCTCTTCGATGGAGAGGCTGACGTCCTGGACGGCGCGACGCTCACCGTAGTTGAAATTGATGTTGTCGACCTCGATATCCAGCGAGCGTGGGAGGGGAGACTCGCCCGTGGCTTGAGAGGATGCGCTGGGGCTACTCTGATGCATCAGATCCGATCCAACACCATCAGAAGCAGGAGGAGAGGAAGATAGGCCACCGAGGCCCGGAGCACATGTCTAGCTGATTCCCTCGATCGATCGAGAACAACCCGGGCGGAGAACCACAAGAACAGGGCACCCATGATCAGAGCGCCAATGGCGTAGACGATCCCCGCTATACCTAGAAACGTGGGAAGCAGGCTGACGCCCAACAAGAGAATTGTGTAGATCAAAATGCGCCACGCAGTCTTCTTCCCGTCCCTATCGACGACAGGAAGCATCAAGAATCCTCCACGTTCGTAGTCTTCCCGATAGACCCATGAGATTGCGAGAAAGTGGGGAAACTGCCAGAGAAAAAGCAGGAAGAAGAGAAGCCACGCTTCCAGCTCAAGACTGTTGCGGGCCGCAGCCCATCCGAGCAGCATGGGGCTGGCTCCCGGAAAAGCTCCCACAAAGGTACAGTAGAGTGACCTTTTCTTGAGGGGCGTGTAGGCAAATAGATAGACAACCGCTCCCAGGAAACCCACGAAGCTCGTGAGCAGGTTGGTGGCGACAGATAGGTAGACAACCCCACCCCCAGTCAGAAGGACTCCGAAAACCAGAGCCTCTACTGCCTCTAGCCGCTTTGCCGGCAACGGCCGTCCCATGGTCCGCCGCATCTTGCCATCCGCCTCACGCTCAAGATACTGGTTCAGAACCGACGTACCGCTCACTAGCAGAAGGGTACCGAGCACAAGGTGAAACAAAAGAAGGCTGTCAACGACAGGCGCAGCCAGATAAAAACTGGCCACCGCGGTTAAAACTACCAGCAGCGTGACCCTCGGTTTGGTGAGCTGGTAATAATCCTGAAGCCGCGAGATGACAGACGCCGAGCCCGCCTGCAGTGGATCGGTCATCTGACCCGAAGCGGATTCTGCCTTCAAGAGGAAAATCCCTCCGACTCCTTGAGATCGAGGAGCGGATCTCCAGATTCCGTTCGCTGAGCGAGGGAAAGAGAGAGGATCAGGCTCCCGGCCAGGAGCAGGGCTCCTACTGCTACATGACCGGTCGTAATGACTATACCACTCAGCAGGGGCTGCGCCTGCTGAAGGCGGACGACCCTAGCCCAATAGGCTCCCGCTCCCAATAGCAGTTGAAGACCGAACAAACACAGCATCAGATATCCCAGTCGATTCGAGGATCCGGTGCGGGCAAGACCCAGAACCGCGAAAACCGTCGCGACAACGAAGCCACCAACAAAAAGAGCCCAGAACACATGCGCCAAGAGCACAGACGTTACCAAGGTTGCTCCCTTACTCCCTCCGACGGTCCCAGTGTGGCGCAGGATGGCTCCCAACATCAACTGGATGAAAATAACCAGCACTGTGATTGATGCCAGTTTCGTCTGGCGGTCCAGGACTGGCCGCCCACCTGATCGATGCAGAAGGGAACGAAATCCCTGTCCGCTGGGCGAGGTCAGATAAGCCAGTGTCACCAGCAAACAGAAAAAGATCTGGCCCAGGCATGCGTGAGCAACGGAAACAGAAGTGGGCAGAAAAAAGAGCACGGTGATCCCACCAAGAACCCCTTGGACGACGACCATTCCGAGGGAAAGCCAACCGATCCGCCTGACCCCTGATCTCGGCTCTGACTTCTGCAACCAGAACGCAAGGACGATGGTGAGAAGACCGACGGTAGCCGCAACTAGGCGATGGGAATGCTCATAGAAGATCCCCCCAACCATTTCCGGTAACAGACTGCCATGGGAGAGAGGCCAATCGGGCACAGAGAGACCCGCTTCGTTGCTGGTAACGAGGGCTCCCGCCACCACCAGCACGAATCCTGCGATGGCGATCAATACCGTGAATCTGTGTAACCCTCTGGAAGGGTACCCATCCATACACCTACTCCTCCGGTTGAACCGGCAGATCGGCTCGGTCACACCTGCCAATTGGAGGAAGTCCGCTACGCCCTCAGCCTGAAATGCTAAAGCTCACTTCCTTGCTCTCGCTGGCTCCGACGGTCACCTTCTGCTCGGTAGCACCATACCTCTCGTGCCAGGCCTGGATCACATAGTCACCAGGCGGCACGTCCTTGAGTTCGAAGGTTCCTTCAGCACCGGTAACGATGAAGTAGGGATGGGGGACCACGCCCACATAGCTCTTCATCCAAGGGTGAACGTTGCATTTGACTGGAATCATCACTTCAGCGCGGGGAAAGGACTTGATCAGAGGGTTTCCCTGGGCGCGCTGAGACTGGTTCCACTCCCGGTTGTTCTTGGGTAGGGGATGGATGTTGTGAGTGGTGGGGTCGCTGTTGAGGATCTTGATCTCCTGCTTTACTTGGACGCCGATAATGTGGGGAGAATACAGGCAACTCTTCTGGTCCAATGTGGCCTGTTCGCTGGGTACAGGAAAGGTGTATTCTTCCAGTCCTTCCTTGATCCAGACAAAGACGTTGCTTAAAGTACCGTTCTCGTTGACGATCACGTCCTGGAAGTAGACCCTATCTGAGTGCTGCTTGGTGCAGACTGGATCGGCATCCATGCGAATCCGTTTGCCCTTGGGAGCGGTCCCTTCGAAGCTCACTTTGCCGGCGATGCTTCCGGCCTGTGACAGATCGGGGGCCACACCCTCTACCTTTTTCTCGCCGGGCTCGTCGGCTGGGGGCGCTTCGGCGGCCTTATCTCCCCCACCACAGGAAACAGCAAGAAACAAAAAGCTGCCCAACACGACCGAACCGAATATCCTACTCTGCATCTCTGGTACCTCTCTCGAAGGAATTGATTAAGTTGATTACGGAACCAAGAATCCCCTTTTTAGACTTCTTGGGTTCATCTGGTGAAATTAGGAATCGTTCCGGCTCACTTCAGTCTTCGCTGTTCCTCGGGAGTGAACTGGAACATATATCTTACGACAAGATCGGCGTGATCCTTTGGATAATCTTTCATACTCGGCAAATCAGCCAGGGCAAAGATCCAACGTTTCCCGTCCCATTCGAAGAGCCCGGAGGGCATCGAGGTACCCGGCTGAATGATCTCTGGATGAACGATCCACCTGCGAGTCCAGTCCGGCTTCAACCGTTCTCTTACCAGCGCGAAGCTGGGGGCGGTTGCCGTCTGGTCCGCCTTCGGATCACCCGTTGCATGACATCGCAAACAGGGCGCAGCTGGGTGGGTGAACAGCTGGCGAGCCATGGTCAGCTCGGGGGCCGACAGGGATTCTAGCTCAGCCGGCATATAAGGGAGAGTCTGCTGGCTGGAGGCACTGAAGAAGCGTACGAGCTTTTGAACCTCGGCATTAGAAAGATTGAAGGTAGGCATGCGGATCTGCAGGTAGTCCCGAACGCCGTTTCGATGGGTGTCCGTCTCACTCAAGGCTGGATTCTTCAAGAAAGGCGCCAACCAATTCGGATCAACACGAGCTCCTTCACCTACCAGGGGTGGAGGCAGGAGTTCCTTGCCATCGTCGGTTTGATAGAGGGGGAGTTGCCGGAGGACAGTCTTCTGGCCCGGAGCAAACTGGTGACAAGCCACACAGTTGTACTTCATCACCACTTTCCACCCCTCCTGAATATCTTTGCGACCGTCTCCGGGACGGTAGTGGAACTTTTCAGGAATTTTCTGATCGACGCTGCCGAGTAGAAATGTAGTGAGCTGTGTCTTTTGATCCTCGCTCAGATGGAAGTCGGGCATCCTCAACTTTTCCAGGGACTTTTTGACTTTTCCCTGGTCGTAGATGGCCGGGTCGGCCACCTTCCGTTCGAAGAAGCCCTTGTGATTGTACCAACCTTCCTTTTTCGCCTCCTCTGTGAGCAGCGCGAAGTCGAGACGTTCGATCGGCTTGCTGCCCTCCCTGGTCAGGTTGGTGCCGATTTTACTTTCGTTCTCTAGACCCGCTATCTCGTGACATCCACTGCATCCGTAGTGGCGGACCAGAAAGCGGCCCTTCTCGGCCAGGGCCGGATCGTCCAGCTCAGGTGCTGCAGAGTAGGCAGCCTCTTCGCTCTTCAGGGTCATAAGGTAACTGGCAACGTCTCGAGTCTCCTCGGGCGTGAGACGAAGAATCGGCATTGTTGTTGGATTCTGAACCTGAAGCGAGTGGTCTCCTAGAGGACAGCGATTGTTGTCCAATCCGAAGTCGAAGGGAACCCCAGACTCGGCGTAATCTTCCGGAGTGATATCGCGCTCGTGAATCGGGCAGTACGGAAGAGTCCTTTCCCGCGGATTGTGGACCCAGCGGACCAGGTAGTCATAGTTGACCTTTTCACCGATGCGGCTCAGGTTGGCTGCAAAGTCCCCTCCTACCTGTT
Source organism: Acidobacteriota bacterium (assembly GCA_047514575.1). Taxonomy (GTDB): domain Bacteria; phylum Acidobacteriota; class UBA6911; order RPQK01; family JAJDTT01; genus CAUZIZ01. The sequence continues at coordinate 8,286 of JAKZYH010000665.1, forward strand.
CTTCACCCTCTCCAATCGAATGACAGGCCATGCAACCACGGGATTCGAAGAGTGTCTTCCCGCGTTCCGCATCACCCGGAGCTTGATCCTCCAATCGAGGTTCCACTCCTGACTGCCAGATAAAGGCAGAGATTGCCTGAATCTGCTCATCCTCCAGTCGAAACTCCGGCATCTTGGTGGTGGGCCGAAATTCCTTGGGATTCTTGATCCAAATCGGCAGCCAATCGCGGCGCAGTTTCGCCTTCACTTCTTTCAGGTTCGGTGCAAGCTTCTTCGTCTCCATGAGGAGTTCGTCAGCGCGGTCTCGACTGCGATCCATCCGAGTGTCCAGGTCTGCGATGCTGAGCGTGCGCTTCTCGGCCTCTGCATAGAGTCGAGCGGCCTCCTCATTGGTGTCAGCCTCGTCGGCTCGAGTCACAGTCCGTTCAATCTCCAGCTCTGTCTCGATGCGGCTGGTGGACAGATCAGCGATCGCTTTCTGCAGCTCACGAAACTCGCGAACTTCTTCCTCGAAACCCTCCCGGGCATGGCACCCCGCACAGCCGCGCTTGGCGAAGAACTCCCTTCCCGCCGAAAGGACGGGAGCGTGTTCTAGACGCCGGTCGGCTTCGTGGCATTGCAAACACCCGGCCTCGAAGTTCTCGGGGAAATACAAGGGATGAAGCCAGTGTTTATATTTGCCATGTGCCTGCACCACACTAACCGTTCCAATCCCGTTGCCGTTGTGACAGGGGGAGCAACCAAAGACCTCAGTGTCGTGGATACCTAGAAGGGAGGAATTGGGGTGACTGGCAAAGACCTTCTCCCCTCCCATGTCCTCCGCCGTGAGAGCAACCGGTTCCAGGATCCCTGCGTGGCAGGAGTGACATCGGTCGACCAGGCCCATCTCGGGACTGTGAATCTGCTTGATCTCGACCTGATACCGGTCCAGGCTGCTGATCAGCCGGGAGATCTGAATCTCGTTGGGACCCGTCAAGCGAGCCTTGGCGTAAGCGCCAAGCTCGCGCCTCAGTTCGCCGGGTCGCCTGGCAAGTTGGACCTTGCGGGCCCCGATCCGACCCTGTTGGGACTTGAGCGACGAGAAGAGTTCTTCAAATTCCTCGAACGCCAGATTCTTCGGCTCCGGGGTCCCACCGTCTGATGACGGCAAACTAACTTCATAGGGACCTGCCAAAAGCTGATCCAGCTCTTCCTGAAAACCGGCTTTGTCGCCTTCTGAAGCCGTCTCCAGTTCGTACATCTTTGCCTGAACCTGACTCCGGGCGTTAGCGAAGGACTTGGTTATGGCGTCCAGACTGCCTCTTACCTGCCGTTCTTCCTCGCCGATCTCCTTCGCCTGAGCCTGGTTGTCGGCCTCTGCCTTTTCGACTGCCGCCTTCAGCTCCTGGTACCCCTCGGAGGAATAGATGGCTTCCTCCTCGCTGACCCTTCCTGGTTTGATCTCTTGAAGTGCCTCACGATACAGCCCCACGAAGCGCTCCTGGTACCCAATCCAGGGCCGTAGACCGGAGGCTTCATCGTAGAAGGCCCAAATCAGGGTCAAAACCAGAAGCAGTGAGGTGATGGCGATGGGAGTCGCCAACGAGGAATTAACGATAGGATCTTCCTCGGGAACGGGAGCCTCTTCAAGACGGGATCGGGATTTCCACCAATTTAAACTCATATGTCTTTAAACGCTGAACCAGGGAGTTACCCAAACATACTTGACTCGAAAAAGTAGGCGCAGTGCAATCTTCAGAGGAAGCGCCCACATGGATATTAGTAGCGTCTGCAGCGTCAGATACTGCAGCAAGGTCATTCGAGCGTAGATCTTCCTGTTGAATTCAGTCCAGACAATCAATTTATGGGTCAGAAAGCCGAAGACCACTACGAACAAGCTAATAGCCAGGAAGCCGACCAGCCCTATCCAGGGTTGGGTCGTAATGCCTAGCATCTCGTGGAAATCGACATTGGTCTCGAATACGAGACGATGGTGATCCCAGGTCTCGCCGGGCCAGAACCACATCCAACCGGGCCCACGAATGAAC
>JAKZYH010000666.1:0-3495 GCA_047514575.1 Acidobacteriota bacterium
CCCGTGCGCCCTCGCTCGCTCGTCCTCGCTCTGGATCGAGCTGGGTCGAGTCGGTCTGTCAGCAGTCTCAGGTATAAAAAGTGGTTCCGATTCAACAGATTACAGTTCTGGGAACCCCGGTTTCCGGACGGGCACTAGCTACCGAAGCAGGAAGGCCGGACCGATTCGAAGGCCTCTTTACAGTCGATTACACCGCAGTAGTCCTCTACTTTGTCGTCATGCTGGGTCTGGGGTACTACTTCAGCAAGCGGCAAAATTCGACAGAGGAGTACTTCATGGCCGGGCGGGGCATGCCCTGGTTCGTTGTGGGACTGAGCATGTTTGCCACCTTGCTGTCTACGGTGAGCTACCTCTCCACGCCCGGTGAGATCATGAAGAATGGGCCGGGGATCTGGGGAATGCAGATGCACATCCCCTTCACCCTCACCCTGGTGACCATGATTCTGATCCCCTATTTCATGCGCAAGCGCCTGACCAGCGCCTACGAGTATCTGGAGGATCTATACGGGCTCAGAACCCGCCTCTTCGCATCGACGCTATTCATTCTTATTCGTCTCTTCTGGATGGGGATGATCGTCTATACAGCTACCTTTGCGATGACCCGCATGACCGGCCTTTCTTTCAACTGGGTCATGCTGGGAATTGGTACCATCGCCATCGTCTACACCACCATGGGAGGCATGCGAGCGGTCATCTGGACCGACGTGGCACAGTTCTTCATCCTCTTCTCTGGACTCGTGTTCACCATGACCTTCGTCCTGTACGAAACCGGGACCGGCCCTCTGACCTGGTTTCAAAACGTGATGGCGGTCGAAAGGGAGCCGCAGCCATTCTTCGCCTTCGATCCCTACATCAGGGTCAGCCTGATGGGCGCCGCCATATATGGTCTTTTCTGGTGGACCTGTACCGCAGGTTCTGACCAGGTCGCAATCCAAAGATACTTGACCACGGGTTCTCTGAAGGGCGCGCGAAAATCGTTTCTGGCGAACATCGGAGCCGACTTGAGCCTCGCACTCTCTCTAGGTGTCACCGGGATGGCGCTCTACTCCTACTACCTGACTCAGCTCCCGGGCACCCCAGACCAGGCATTTCCTCACTTCATCGCCCACGCCATGCCACGAGGACTAGCCGGATTGGTCGTAGCCGCCCTCTTCTCGGCAGCCATGTCAAGCCTGGATTCGGGTATGCACGGCGTGGCCACCGTCATCACCGTCGACTTCTTTCGTCGCCTGCGGAAGCAGGCCATGGACAGCGTCGCGGAGCTGCGGCTGGCCCGTTTCATCACCGTGCTCGCAGGTCTTTTCGCGGTCGGTTTCTGCCTCTACCTGAACACGATATCCGAGGAAACTCGCGGAAACCTCTATGAGATGACGGTTCGGATCAGCAGCTACATCACAGGTACGTTGGGAGGCATGTTTTTCGCCGCCTTTTTGCGACTGCGCTGTTCCGGAAACATGATGATCGCTTCTGCGGTCCTAGGGGTGCTGGTGGGCTTCTACCTTGGGTTGGGACACTGGTTCCTGGAGCATCCCAGAATCTTCCTCTATGTGGAAGGGTCGGCACAGACCGAACAGTTACGTTGGGAGCCTTCTCTAGAAGAGTCCAATACGATTGGTTCAGATGCTCAAGCCAACCGTTTCGAACTGGCGGGACCGAAGGTGTCTGCCCAACACGCCTCCATCGAGCTGACAGAGGACGGCTGGCAGGTCCGGGGTGCTGACGGCGCCTCAGAAATTCGGGTCAACGAGAAGGTGGTTACTCAGAAACGACTGCATCTCGACGATGTGATTGGCATTGGAGAAAACCGAATTCTGGTCAAGGTGAAGGCCGTTTCCTGGATGTGGGTCCTCCCCAGCTCCTGCTTGGTGACCCTCTTCTCGGCCTTTATTTTCAGCCTCTTCTCCCGAAGACGTGCACTGACCGACGTTGTCTGAACCAGCCCGGGCCGGGACTGACCTGAAAACCCGACCCCAAGGCACACAATGATGGATTCAGAAACAAGCCACCTGGGATTCTCGGCCGGACTCATCGAGTTCCTACAAGACCTGTCACAGAACAATCGGCGAGACTGGTTCAAGGCCAATGAGGATCTCTACCAGAAGGAGGTGCTGGAGCCGGCCTTCTCCTTTATCCGAGCCATGAGACCCAGAATCCATGCAATCTCGCCCCACTTCGTGGCCGAGGCCCGAAAGGTCCGGGGTTCCCTGATGCGGGTTCACCGCGATGTCCGGTTCTCAAAGGACAAACGACCCTACAAGACCAATGTGGGAATTCGGTTTCCCCACGAGTCCTGCGGAGATATCAGTGCCCCTGGGTTCTACGTCCATCTGAGCGTGGAGGAGATCTTCCTTGGAGTAGGGGTGTGGCACCCGGCTCAACCCTCGCTGGTGAAGATCCGAGAGAAGGTCGATCTGGACCCGAAGGGCTGGCTCAAGGTTCGAGACAACAAGCAATTTCGGGAGTTATTCCAGCTTGCGGGAGATAGCCTCAAAACAGCCCCAAAAGGCTACTCGATCGACCATCCTCTGATAGAAGATCTCAGACGTAAGGACTTCATCGCCGCTCAAGAGCTCTCTGTCGAGGAGGCCCTAGACCCCGCCTTTCTGGAGCGCACGGCCGAATCCTTCCGGGCGTCTGCGCCTTACGTCAAGTTCATCTGTGATGCGTTGGGCGTAGCTTTCTGATCCCGACTCTTCACTGATTATCCCGGGCGGACCGCCGCCCTGAAGCTACCGTCTTCGTACTGTTCGCGTGGTTGCTGAGACCCCTCTACTGCTCCAGGTCATGGCAGGCATCACAGTCGATCGAAGCCTGTTTTTCTACATGACAGGCAACGCAGACCCTCATGCTGGTCGAGACCTCCTTCGCCAGAATCACCTGCTCCTCGACTGGTCCGTGACAGACGGCACACTCGAGACTTGCGTTGAGGTGCCTGGAGTGGCTGAAGTGGACGAAGTCGGGGAGTTGGTAGACCCGAACCCAAGAGGGCTCTTTCCCCTCTTGGTGAAGCCTGGCCAGCTCTTGAATCACCGGCTCATTCTTCTTCACGGTCTCGTGACAGAGCATGCACCGCGCAGTCGGGGGAAATCCAGCCCGCTCCATTTCGCGGGCACCGGCGTGACACTGTTGGCAATCCAGCCCGAGGGAAGAGTGCTTGAGATGATCGAAGGGCACGGGCTGGGGTGCCACCTTGATCGGGAGGCGCTCGTAGATCCCTTGATAGTTCGTGATCTGGGGTATCAGGAGACCCAGGCCAGACCAGAGCAATAGCAGACCAGCTATCATTTCCTCAATTCTCGCACAGGAAGCACACAGCAAGCAGTTGGGTTGGGCCAAAGCTACGTCCCAGGATCAGCCGGTCGAGTAGGCGGGGTACTCCCAGCAGTCCAGGCAGCCGTAGGTGGAGGGTTTCCAGCCTCGCCCTTTCGGTTGCGAAGTGGGTTCACAGTTCCACCCTAGCGGCCGTCCTACCGGTTGCCACCCACGCCCCTCTCG
>JAKZYH010000667.1:0-6882 GCA_047514575.1 Acidobacteriota bacterium
CGCTGCGGTGGCGGTCGACGTTGCAGTGGGTGTGGAGGTCGAAGGGGTTCCGGTTACGGTGGGGCTCGCCTCGGGCGTGGGTGTCTCTGTTGGAGTCGGCTCGGTAACTTCAATTGTTTCGATGTCCTCGCAGCCGTTCGAGTCCTGCACATCGGAGACACAAGTTGCCAGATTCGCAACGGCGGCGCCAGCCTCTAACACGTCCACGACTATGGACACAGTAAGCGAGCGATGATCTTCGAGGTTGCCCAGGGTACACTCCACCGTCTGGCTCGAGGATTCGCTGCAGAGTGGGCTGGAGGCAGATGCGTTGAAGCGGAGCTCGTTGGGAAGCGTGTCCGTCACTACCACTCCCGTGGCATCATTTGGACCCTGATTCATGACTTCGACGGTGTAGGTCAAAGTCCCACCGACGAGAGCGGGATTGGCGGAAGCCTCCTTGCTGATCTGCAGGTCTGCTTCCCCGCCCAGAACTTCGACCTCGATGCTATCTTCGCAGCCGTCGAAGTCGCTTTGATCGGAGGTGCAGGTGACGTTGTTCTCCAAGGTGGAGGCGGCGGCTTCCGGCAGCACCTCCACGACGATGTCGAGGATGACGTCGTCGGGTGCTGACGTATCCCCGTTACCCAGGAGACCGACCTCACACTCGATGGTTTGCCCGTTGACCTCGCTACAGGCAGAACTGGAAAGGGATGATTCGAACCGGACGCCTTCGGGGAGATTGTCGATGGCTACAACTCCGGTAGCTTCGTCTGGTCCGAAGTTGATCAGCTCCAGAGTGTAAGTAAGCTGATCGCCAACAGAGACCGGATCGTCCGAGGCATCTTTGAAAATGACCAGGTCGGCCTCACCACTGGACTCAACCGGAGAAACCTGGACGCTGATGCTGTCCTCGCAACCATCGAAATCCTCCTGTCCCGAAGTGCAAGTGACGATATTCTCCAGTGTAGAGTCAGCAGCTCCCAGCAGAACTTCCGCCACGATCTCGAAGATGACGTCAGTCGGTGCGGAGGATTCTCCGTTGCCCAGAAGGTCGAGAGAGCACTCGATGGTCTGAGAAGCAACTTCGCTGCACTCCTGGCTGGAACTTTCGGAATTGAAGCTGAGACCCTCAGGAAGGTTGTCGATGACCACGATATCGGTTGCGTCGTCGGGACCGAAGTTGATCAAATCCAGAGTGTAGGTGAGCTGATCGCCAACCGTGACCGGATCCTCTGATACATCCTTGAAGATTACCAGATCGGCCTCCCCATCCTTCAAATCACCGGCGGCAAGGCTGACGCTAGCGCTGTCCTGGCAGCCATCGGGATCCACCAGGTCCGAGCTGCAGGAAGCGGTGTTCTCCAGCGTGGTTCCGGTAGCCTCCTCCAACACTTCAACCGCAATCGTGAAGGTAGCCGCGGTGGGCTCGGGAGATTCTCCGTTGCCCAGCGTCCCCACATTACATTCGATCATCTGGCTGCCGACTTCCCCACAGGTGGAACTGGACTGGGCAGAGACGAAGGCTACCCCGGCCGGAAGCGTATCGGTGATGACCACACCCGTCGCCACTTCCGGTCCCGAGTTGAGTACTTCCACTATGTAGGTGAGTTGCTGGCCAACGGCGATGGAGTCGGTCGAGGCCTGCTTGACAATGGACATATCTGCTGCTGCTTCGCTCACGATGACCTCGACGCTGTCTTCGCAGCCGTCCGGGTCGACCAGATCGGAGTTGCAGGTGACGGTGTTCTCTAACGTCGCACCAAATGCCCCCGTCAGCACCTGTACTCCGATCTCAACGCTCGTGTCGAAAGGCTCGGATGAGCTCCCGGTACCTAGTACACCCAGGGAACACTCCACGACCTGGCTCTCGATTTCGGTGCAGAGAGGACTGGAGAGCTCGGAGTCGAAGCTCACTCCTTCGGGAAGGGTGTCGGTAACGGTTACACCCGTTGCCTCATCCGGTCCGAAATTGATCAGATCCAGGGTATAGATCAGCGAATCGCCGACAGAGACCGATTCGGCCGAAGCGCTCTTGAGGATCGAAAGATCGGCGTCGGTGCCAACGGTTCCCGTAACTTCAGTGGAAGCCGCGTCATGGCAGCCGTCCGGGTCGGTTTCGTTCGAGCTGCAGCTGGCTTCGTTCATTATCGTGGTTTCAATCGGCACTGTCTCGTCAACCCGAGTCTCCACAATGATGGCGGCTGTGTTGCTGACGAACTGCCCATTTCCCAGAAGCCCGATCGCGCAGACAATTTCGATGTTGTCACCACTAAGCGACTGCTGGCACTCTCCCTGGTTTGGGGAGATCGAAACCAGGCCGACTTCCGAAGGAAGCCTGTCGGTCACGACAACCCCGCTTGCGGTCGTTGGGCCACTATTGCTGATCGTCAGCGAATAAGTCAGTGAATCCCCGGGTCTCACCTGGCTGCGGGCATTCTTGCGAAAGGAAAGATCGCTCTGAGGGCCCTCGACATCAGCCAACCTTACCGCCAGCGGCACTTCCACCACGGAATCTTCGACTCCCCCACAGTCGCTGCCGTCTTCTACCTGGAAGCGATTACTCACGACTCTTCCCACGATTGCGGCGTTGGCGGTCAGCACAATCTGGACAGTCGCGCTGGAGTCCGCTTCCAGGTCTCCCAGCGTGCAAGACACCTGATCCACGAGCCCACCGGCACCGCGGACTGGAGCGCAGAGCGCATTTCCGCTGCCCCCGCTTTGCCCGAGCACCTCTGCGGATCGGAACCTCGCTTCCGTTATCCTGGTCAGCGGGTCGATCGGCAGAGTGTAGTTCAGCCTTACGCCCAGGGCCTCTTCAGGCCCCTGGTTGGTTACGACAGCGGTGTAGGCGATTTCCTCCGGATCGTCGGCAGAGTAGGTTGTCGAAGTGGGCCCCTCTACGCTGAGCGACAGGGCCGCACAGTCGTCGGTCCTGATCGCGGTGGTCACTCCTTCAACCCGACACTCATCAGGATCCACTTCATCCGAGCCGCAGCTGGCCGAGTTGACTAGAAACGTGTTTGTAGCTGAAGGCTTGACGGTCACTTCGATGGCCGCCCCTGCACGCTCGCCAACGCCAAGCGATCCCAGGGAGCACACGACCCGCGTGTGGTCATTGACCGCGGCTGCCTGGCAACTCCCTTTTTCGGGAATAGCCGAAACCAGGCTGACACCAGGCGGGAGGTCGTCCGTGAATTCGACGCTGGTTTGAGCCGCCGGGCCATGATTGGTGACGTGCAGATCGTAAACCAGGGTGTCCCCGGGATCGGCCCTCTCTGCGGAGACGGCCTTTTCGAGAGATAGCCCTTGTCGGCGAGGAAGGATCCGAGTCGACGCCAGATAGGTGCTGTCGCTCAGAAGGAAGTCCCTTTCGTTGGAGGAGACCTCGACCCGGTTGATCAAGGCCTGGTCTTCGGCAGACTCGCTGGGAGTCACCGTGATCTGCACCGTAGCAATCGCCCCTTTGAGCAGTGTTCCCAAGGCGCAGGTGATCTCGTCTCCACTGGCAGAACAGGAGCCACGATTGGAGCTGATAGAGACCAGGTTCAAGAGACCCGCCGGGAGGGTGTCCATGAGCGTCACACCGGTGGCTGGGGCAGGACCTTGGTTGGTGACCGTGACCAGGTAGGTGAACGGATCCGGGTAGATGACTTCGGCCGGGGCCTGCTTCATCACCGCAAGGTCGGCGCTGTCGGCGGGCCTCACACGAGTGCTGACCGAAGCCTGACAGAGGTCGGTCTCACCTTCGTTTCGGGAACACACAGCCGAGTTGGTGAGAACCGTCTCGGCCGCCGAATTCTTCACGTCCACCAAGATGTTGACCACCACCTGCTCGCCAGCGAAGATGTTGTCCAGATTGCAGTTCAGCGGACCACCCGAGTTCTGGCAGCTCCCCGAGCTGCTGCTGGCAGAGACGAAGTCAACACCCGACGGAAGCTCATCCACTAACTGGATGTTTGCGATGGCGCCGGAGCCGGAGTTCGTCAGGGTCAACGAGTAGGTGAGTCGTTCCCCTGGATTTACCGGATCTGGAGAGGCCGTCTTGAGCAGGGACAATGCCCGTTCGTCGCCGGCAGTCAGAAGCTGGAGTGCATCCTTGATGGCTCTAATGCGGTGGTTGTTTCGATCGACGATCAAGAGGTTGCCGTTTCTGTCTAGTAGCACACCGCTGGGAAAGCTAAGCAGGGACTGAAGGGCATTGCCCCCGTCACCCGAGAGTCCTGCGGCGTCACCCCCAGCAAGCGATCTGATCAGTCCGCTTTCGGCCTCGACTATGCGAATCCTGTGGTTGTAGGTGTCGGCGATGAACACATTGCCGGCGTCGTCGACGGACAGTCCCGTGGGGAAGTTCAGATGCGCCAGGGTCGCCGAGCCATCGTCACCTGAGAATCCCGCTGTGCCATTTCCAGCGAAGGTTGAGACAATTCCGGTAGCGGCATCGATTCTGCGAATTCGATGATTGAAGCTGTCGGCGATGTAGACATTTCCCTCGGGGCCCACCTCAACCGCATAGGGGGTGTCGAAGGCCACTTCAGAAGCGAGCCCGCTTTGAGGATCGGATCCGGGTTCCCCGGTTCCGGCAATCACAAAAAGATTCTGCTCAAGGGGATCACTCGACAGGATTCGGTGGTTTCCGCTGTCAGCCAGCAATACCCCCCTCTGGGCATCGAAGTCGATCCCCCGAGGAAAAGAGGGGTCGAAGATGCTGGTGGGATCTCCCTGGATTACCGTGCTGATAATCTGAGTCAAGCCGTCTACCAGGCGAACATTGTGATTGCCGGTATCGCTGAAAAAGAGATTCCCGTCGGCATCCAGAGCCAGGCAGGCAGGCGAGGACAGCCGCGCCTGATCTGCCGTCTGTCCGTCGCCCGAGTGGCCCGGCTCCCCGGTTCCTGCGGCGGTGCTGATCTGCTGAGTCGCGCCGTCAACCCTACGGACGCGATGCTGAGAGGAATCGGAGATGTACAGATTGTTCTCGGAATCCAGGGTGATGTCCGTGGGGAATCCTAGAGCTGCTTCGATGGCCGGGCCTCCGTCGCCGACGTCTGTAGCTGCCGCGCCAGCACGTGTAGATATCGTCTCCGAGACCACCCTTCGAATACGGTCATTCCCCGTATCAGCAATCCAGATCGCTCCGGCGCCATCGGCCGTTACTCCGGCGGGATGAGCCAGCTCCCTCTCCAGAGCCAGTCCCTGCCCGGAGAAGCCCTCGACACCCGTTCCCGCAATCGTTGAGACGGTTCCTGTAAACGGATCGAATCGGCGAACCCGATGGTTACCGCTGTCGGCGATGAGTAGGCGTCCTTCGACATCGACCCAAAGCCCGAGCGGCGTCTCGAGTACCCCGCCCGTGGTAAAAGAAAAGCCCGAGTTAGGAGCCTCCGTCACCCCGGGGCCTACTATCGTGGTGATGGTGCCGGCTGAATCCACCTTCCGAATCCGGTCGTTCAGGCTGTCGACGATGTAGAGATCTCCTCGATCAAGAGCCACTGCCGATGGGGCGTTCAAGCGAGCCTCCAAGGCCCTTCCCCCATCACCTTCGAACCCAGCTACCCCGGTGCCCGCTACCGTGCTGAGGATGCCTTGTTGATCTACCTTCCGCACTCGATGATTTCCGGTATCGGCAATCAAGAGGTTTCCTTCTCCATCCACCCAGACGCCTCGCGGCCCCTTCAGCTCACCGTCGGTAGCCAATCCCCCGTCTCCCAGACCGGCGGGGTCGGTTTCGGCGGGCAGGCTATTCCCGCCCCCGGCGACCGTCTCGATCAGGCCGCTGAGGGGATCCACCTTGCGGATGCGGTTGTTGCCCTCTTCGGCAAAGAACAGGGTGCCCGCGACATCCAGCGCCAACCCCCTGGGTCCGCTGAGAAAGACCGTCACTGCCGATCCCCCGTCGTCGATCTGGGTGCCCAAGGGAGTCTCCGCCAATCCCCCTCTACCCGCCACCGTACTGAGGACTCCCGTGAGGGCATCGATACGTCGAATCCGCTGGTGCTCGGTGTCCGAGAAGAAGACGTCCCCATCAGGATGTATCGCCAAAGCGGAAGGTCCTCGCAAGGGCTCCCTTTCGGCCACGCCCCCATCCTCGAAAAAGGGTCTCCCTCCGCTCACCGTAGTGATTTCTCCCGGCTGCAATTCATCCAGGTCAGGAGGCTGAATCAGCAGACGAGCCTGGGCCAGGCCTCCCCGGTTGGCGACCGTCATCAGCATCCGACCGCTCGGTAGGCCAGGCGGAACTTCGAGCTTCAGGGTCTGTGTGTCTAGGATGGTGACCTCATCCATCCTCACCCCTGCCACCACCACACCGGTTTCGGGGGCAAAGTTTCTTCCGCGAACTGTAACCATGCCTCCGGTGAGATCGACGGTGCCCTCGATGGCTTGAATCTCGGGCCGCCCGTAGCTCAGCCCCACCACACTGACCTGGTGATCAGCAACTAGCACTTTGCCGCTGCCACCCAGTGCCAGACCGGCGGGTTCGCCGAAGGTTCCCGGTGCCGCTGCCCGCACCAGTGTTCCATTAGAGAGAAGCGTCAGGACCTCTCCCGTCTGCTCTTCGCTGACGAAGAGATTGCCGAAGGGATCCACCGCCACGCCGATCGGGGAGTGGAACTTCGGGGAGGCTACCGTCCGTGCCAATCTCCGCTGTTGGCTGTTGCCGAATCCGTTTCGAGCGGTGACGCTGATCGTTTCCACCTGCCCGTTTTCATTGACTCGTCGCAAGACTCCGTTGCCAGTGTCCACCACGATAACACTGAGTGGATCCGGTCTACTTCCCGGGTGCATCTCCAGCTTTAGTCCCGAAGGCGTGTTGAAGAGGGCCTCTTCTCCCTCTCCATCCTGCAATCCGGGGTTCCCCGCCTGTCCCGCCACCGTCTGGACCACCTGGCTTTGTAGGTTGAT